>NZ_CP136651.1:2738250-3042500 GCF_036784765.1 Novosphingobium sp. ZN18A2
CGGGCGGAAGCGGACCTTGTACTGCATCCGCGCGGACCCTTCGACCCAATAGCCGAGATAGACATAGGGCAGCCCGATCCGCTCGGCACGAAGGATGTGGTCAAGAATGATAAAGGTGCCAAGTCCCGACCGGCTCTCGTGTTGCGGATCATAGAAACTGTAAATCATCGAAAGGCCGTCACCCTGTTGGTCGGTCAGGCAGGCCCCAATCAGTTTGCCCGGCTTCCCATCTTCACCCGGCTCCCTGTATTCAATCACATAGCTTTTCACGGGCGTGTGTTCCACCATGTCCGCGAAGTCCATCTCGTCCATGGTGGCCATCCCGCCGCCCGGGTGGCGAACGGAAAGATAACGCTGCAATAGCTCGAATTGTTCCGGTGTCGACCACGGCTTGCACGCGGTCACGACAAGGTCCGAATTGCGGCGCAGGATGCGGCGCTGGGTGCCCGAAGGCTCAAACGCGTCGGCCACCACCCGCACCGAAACGCAGGCCTGGCAATCGATGCAACTGGGGCGATAGGCAACGGTCTGGCTGCGGCGGAAACCGATGCGACCCAGCGCATCGTTCAGCTCGTCCGCATGCGCGCCCTTCAGTTCGGTAAACACCTTGCGCTCGCTCTTGCCCGGCAGGTACGGGCACGGCGCCGGGCTCGTCACGAAGAAGCGGGGAAAGCGCACCGGGGCGGTCACGGTCTGTCAGTCATCCTGTTGCTTGCCGGGCGACCCGGCACCTTCTGACATGACAATGCCTCAGCCGCGGCTATGGTGAAAGACCCTTAACCATGAATCGCGGTTAACGGCTGAAAACAGGCTATATTTTATCGCACGACCGGCACCGCCGGGCGATTGCGTCAACCCAGTTCCACCTGACTGACCGAATAACCCTTGGCCCGCAGACTCGCCACCAGCCGGTCAAGCTGGTCGCGATCGCGCGCTTCGCACTCGATATCGGTGATCAGGCCCTTGGCCGGCAGGTGCGTGAAGATGCGCTGGTGATAGATTTCGATGATGTTCACAGAGTGCGCATCGAATTCGCGCATCACCTTGAACAGCGCGCCGGGGCGATCCTGCAACGTAAGCCGCAGCCGCGCGAGACGGCCCGACCGGGCCAGATCGCGCAGCAGCACGTTGGCAAGCAGGCGCGTGTCGATATTGCCGCCAGTCAGCACGATGCCGACGTTGCGCCCTTCGAACAGTTCCGGTTCCGCCATCACGGCAGCAAGCCCCGCCGCGCCCGCGCCTTCGACAACCGTCTTTTCTATCTGCAAGAGCAGCGCCAGCGCGGTTTCCAGTGCCGCCTCGTCAACCAGCACGATGTCCTCGACAAGGTTGGCCAGCACTTTCGACGTGAACTCGCCCGGCGCCTTCACCGCGATGCCTTCGGCCAGCGTATCGCCGCCGCAGGGCAGGTCCACATGCTTGAGCTTGGAATACATCGACGGGAAAAGCTGCGCCTGCACACCGATCAGGCGCATATCGGGCTTCAGCCCGCGCGCCGCGGTGCCCATGCCCGAAAGCAGGCCGCCGCCGCCGATGGGGACGACCAGTGTATCGATATCGGGCGCGTCCTCCAGCATCTCCAGCGCGACCGTGCCCTGCCCGGCGGCCACGTGCGGATCGTCGAACGGGTGGACATAGGTCATGCCCAGCTGGCGCTCCATTCCGCGCGCGTATTCGGATGCCTCGTCGAACGTCTCACCTTCCAGCACGACCTTCCCGCCCACGCTTTCGGTCTGCATGACCTTCACCGTGGGAGTGGTGCGCGGCATCACGATCGTCACCGGCGTTCCCAGCCGCGTGCCGTGGTACGAAAGCCCCTGCGCGTGGTTGCCGGCCGAAGCGGCGATCACGCCGCGCGCGCGCTGTTCGTCCGTAAGCTGGAGCAGCGCGTTCAGCGCGCCGCGTTCCTTGTAGGCGGCGGTGAACTGCTGGTTTTCGAACTTCAGCCAGATATTCGCACCGGTAATCGTGCTGAGCGTCTTGGAATACATCGTCGGCGTGCGGACAACCTGGCCGGCGATTCGCTCGGCCGCGGCACGGACATCGGCAAGGGTCAGCAGCGCTTCGGGCTGCGCATCGGACTGGACGGCTAGGTTTTCCATGACCTGCGCGCCCTAGTCTAAAGCGCGCGGCTTGCAAACAGTCGTCCGCACGAACGCGCAATGATGCGAAAAGTCAGTCGGGGTCGGCGGAGTCAGGCGGTGCCTGGCAGGACAAGGCGCTTTGCCAGCCAGCCGATTGCCAGCGCCAGAACGATCGCAAGAGTATCGGCAACCCAGTCATGCCAGTCCATGTCGCGATGAAGCACCGGTATCGCCTGAAGCACCTCGATCAGAAGGCCCAGCATGGAAAGCCGCAGGCCAACCTTCCAACGCGAGGCTCCGGGCCAGGCGAGCCGGGCCACTACGGTCAGCACGAAAAATGCCAGCATGTGCTCGAACTTGTCGCCAAAGCGGTCGATCGGCAGCCCCGGCGGCTTGGGCAAGAGTGCCATGAGCATGGCAAACGCGACCAGCGCCCAGAACAGGGGGCGGGTCAAACGTGGCGAGAACACCATTTGGAAGATTCGCAGCATTGACCGCCGGATAGCGGGCTGGCGGGATCGGGCAAAGCCGCTTAACACGCGGGTATGCCTGAACAGCCAGATGCCCCCGCCGAATCGCCGCCGCACCAGCCGCTCAGTGTCTCTTTCATCGGCCTTGGCGTGATGGGCGGGCCGATGGCGCGCCATATCGCGACGGCGGGGCACCGGCTGACGATCTATAACCGGTCGCCCGCGCGGGTGGAAAAATGGCGCGCGGCCAACCCCGGACTGGACGTGCGCGTGGCCGCCACACCGGCCCATGCGGCGCGCGATGCGGACGCGGTCGTCACCTGCGTGGGCACGGACGACGATCTGGCCGATGTTGTGCTAAGCCCCAACGGCGTATTCTCGACGCTGCGGCCCGGTGCGGTTTTCATCGACCACACCACCGTTTCCGCGCGCATCGCACGCCAGATCGCGGTGGAAGCGCGCGACAAGGAAGTGCTGTGCGTCGATGCGCCCGTCACCGGCGGGCAGGCGGGCGCCGAAGCGGGCACGCTTTCGATCATGTGCGGCGGCATGTCGCGCGCGGTGAAGGCCGCGCGGCCGGTGATGCAGCCCTATGCCAAGCGGATCACACACGTCGGAAAGTCGGGCGCGGGACAGACCACCAAGATGGTCAACCAGATATGCCTTGCCGGAACGATCGCCAGCCTTGCCGAAGCGATCCGCTTCGCACAGGCCGCGCACCTCGATCTCGACAAGGTTTACGAAGCCGTCTCCGGCGGGGCCGCGCAAAGCTGGGAAATGGACAACAACTGGGACACGATGGCGCAGGACAAGTTCGATTTCGGTTTCGCGGTGGACTGGATGCGCAAGGATCTGGGCCTGGCGATAGACGAAGCGCGCGCGACGGGCGCAAGCCTGCCCACCACTGCGCTGATCGACCAGCTCTATGCCGAAGTGCAGGCGCTGGGCGCAGGGCGCGAGGATACGAGCGCGCTGATCCGCCGCCTTCCCCGCCGGGGAGCCAAGGCATGAAGGCATCGTTGCTGGCTGCCGCCGCCGCGCTTTCGCTTGCCCCTACCCTTGCCCCCGCGTCCGCCCGCGCGGATACGCTGGTCGACAACGTGAACGGCGAAACCGTGGCCGAAGACGGCCGCGTGGTGAACTTCGTTGCGCTGACCTTTGACGATCATGGGGTCATCACCCACGTCTATTCGCGCGGCGAAAAGCTGCCCAAGCACCCCGAATACCATATCGACGGCAAGGGCAGCACGATGCTGCCGGGCATGATCGACGCGCACCTGCACGTGATGAGCCTGGGCTTTTCCGCGCTGACGCTCGACCTGTCGGGCACGCATTCGCTTGAAGAGGCGCTGGCGAAGATCAAGGCCTATGCCGCCGCCAATCCGGACCGGCCATGGATACTGGGCGGCGGCTGGAACCAGGAGCTGTGGCACCTGGGCCGTTTCCCCACCGCGGCAGAGCTGGACAGCGCGGTGCCCGATCGTCCGGTGTGGCTCAGCCGCGTCGACGGCCATGCCGGATGGGCCAATAGCGCCGCGTTGAAGGCAGCCGGGATCACGCCGAAATCCAAAGCGCCCGAAGGCGGCGAGATCATTCGCGATGCAGCCGGAAATCCGGCGGGCGTGCTCGTCGATGCGGCAACAGGGCTGATGGACCATGCTGTGCCCGCCCCGCGCCCGGCGGACCGCGACCTTGCGCTGGACAAGGCGCAGCGCATCCTGTTCCGCTATGGCGTTACCGCCGCGGCCGACATGGGCACCAGCATAGAGGACTGGCAGGCGTTCCGCCGCGCGGGCGATGCCAACCGGCTTTACCTGCGGATCATGTCCTATGCGCTGGGCGTAGACAACATGGTGCTGATCGCCGGTCCGGGGCCGACGCCGTGGCTTTATGGCGACAGGCTGCACATGGGCGGGCTGAAACTGTTCATGGACGGCGCGCTCGGCTCTCGCGGGGCGTGGCTGAAGGCGCCTTATGCCGACGATCCCAATACGCGCGGACTGCCGCAGCTTACCGGCACGCAGCTGAAAAACCTGATGAGCCGCGCGGCGATGGACCACTTTCAGGTCGCGGTCCACGCGATCGGCGATGCGGCCAATGCCGAGGTACTGGATTCAATCGAAGACCTTGCCGAAACCTACAAGGGGGACCGGCGCTGGCGCATCGAACATGCGCAGATCGTCGATCCGGCGGATATCGCGCGCTTCGGCAGGAACGGAATCGTCGCCTCGATGCAGCCGGTTCACGAAACCAGCGACCGGTTGATGGCCGAAGCGCGGCTGGGTCCGGACCGCCTGGCAGGAGCCTATGCCTGGCATTCGATGCTGGCCGCCGGTGCGCACCTTGCCTTCGGATCGGACGCGCCGGTGGAAGCGCCCGATCCGTGGGCGGGCATTGCCGCCGCGATCAGCCGGCAAGGACCGGACGGAGAGCCCTTTGGCGGCTGGCAGCCGCAGGAAATCGTCACGCGCCAGCAGGCGCTGGCCGCCTATACCACCGGCGGTGCATGGGCCGGGTTCGCGGAAAAGAAGTTTGGCCGCCTCGCCCCCGGCTATCGCGCGGACTTCATCTTCGTCGATACCGACCCGATGCTGGCCAATGCGGACGAGATCAGGAAGACCAGGGTGCTGCAAACCTGGATCGGCGGCGGCAAGGTGTGGGACGCGGACGACGCGAAGACCGGTGAACCGAAGAACGGCGCATCGGGAAACACGGCGGACCGGCACGCACCCGAAGGGCGCTGACACAAATCAGGACGCTTTTCGACCGCACCGGATCGCCGTGATTGGATGCTCTAGGGCGCGGGCGGCGTTGAATCCGGCAAGAGCGGGGTGGGGTCACCGGCCTGATCTTCGGACCGCGCCTTTGCCTCTTCCGCTTCTTCGCGGGCCTTCGCCTCTGCATCTTTCCTTTCGGCGATGCGCATCAGGATCATGGTGCCTTCGAACAGGATCAGCAGCGGCACGGCCAGCATCATCTGCGAAACCACGTCGGGCGGGGTCGCGATGGCAGCCACGGCGAAGATCGCCACGACCACGTAACGCCGGGCAGAGACAAGCTGCTTGCGCTCAAGAATCCCCGCGCGGTTCAGCAGCATCAGCAGCACCGGCAGCAGGAAGCTGATCCCGAAGGCAAGGATGAACTGCATGACCAGCGCAAGGTAATCGCCCGTGCCCGGCAATGCCTCAAGCGTCAGCCCGCCCTTCTCTCCCGCGAAGCTGAGGAACCAGTGGAACGCGGTGGGCATGACCACGAAATAGGCAAGGCTGGCCCCCATCACGAACAGCACCGGCGTCGCGATCAGGAAGGGCAGGAACGCCTTTTTCTCTTTCGCGTAAAGGCCGGGCGCGACGAAGGCCCAAAGCTGGTTCGCGATAACCGGAAAGCTGAGGAAGAAGGCGGAAAACAGCGCGATCTTCACGTTCACGAAAAAGGCTTCGTACAGCTTGGTATAAATGAGCTTGCCCTGCCCCTGCGGAAAGGCCTCCGTCAGCGGGCGGACAAGGATGCCGAAGATATCGTCGGCAAAATACATGCAGATCGCGAAGCTGATCGCCATCGCATAGACGCAGCGCAGCAGGCGCGTGCGCAGCTCTATCAGGTGGTCGAGCAGCGGGGCCTGCGTTTCGTCGAGTTCGCGGAACTTCAAGACGCCGGCCCTTCCGGCTTCGCGTCCGCGGCAGCGGCCGGTGCGGCGGGTGCCGGTGCTTCGTCTGATGCGGGTGCGTGTTCGGTTGAGGGGGGGGCTGCGCCTTGAGGCTCGGCAGCATCGCTTCCGGCAGCGGTAAGCGGCTCCATCGCGGGCGCGGCGGCATCGGCCGAAGCCGCGTTCGCCTTGTCCTCCACGGTGATGTCCTGCGCCATGATCGCGGCGTTATGTTCCTGCCACTTCTTTTCCATCTCCTCCAGTTCGGCCTCACGGATCATCGCTTCGATACCGGAACGGAAATGGTTGGAAACGCGCCGGATCTGACCGATCCAGCGGCCCGCCGTGCGCATGGCGAGCGGCAGGTCTTTCGGCCCGATCACAACGACCGCGACGATCACGATGAGCAAAAGCTCGGAAGCTCCGATGTCGAACATCGGTCAGTGCCCTTCAGCGGGCCGACGGGTCAGTTGCCGCCGGCTTTCTGGTCCTTGCTGACAGGCTCACCGTTGAGCGACGGCTGCTCGGTCTGCGATGCGGCAGGCGCTGCCGACGGCGGGGGCGAAATCTGCGCAGGCGGAGCCTGAGGCGCGGAAGTGCGCTGGTCTTCCTCGTTCAGGCCCTGCTTGAAGCTTTTGATACCCTTGCCGAAATCGCCCATCATTTCGGAAATGCGGCCACGTCCGAAAAGCACGAGTACGACCAGAGCGATAATGATAAGCTGCCAGGGTCCAGCCTGCATTGTTCAAATCCTTTTGCGACTTGCAGCGAATATAGGGGATTGGCGGCTGTCTTTCCAGTCAACCGTCAAGCGCGTCCGACTCCGTATCTTCCGCCGCACCGTCATCCGTGTCCGGTTCGGAGGTTTCCGTCAAGGCGTCGAAAGCAGCATCTACGGGGTCGAGCAGGCCCGCGGCGCGTAATTCGTCGATTCCGGGCAGGTCGCGGCGCGATTGCAGGCCGAAATGCGCGAGAAATTCGCCCGTCGTGGCATAGATCACCGGCCGCCCCGGCACTTCACGGCGTCCCGCAACGCGCACCCAGCCCGCCTCCATCAGCACGTCAAGCGTGCCTTTCGACGTCTGAACGCCGCGAATCGATTCGATTTCCGCGCGACTCACCGGCTCGTGATAGGCGACGATCGCCAGCACTTCGGTCGCCGCGCGCGACAAGTGGCGCACTTCCTCGCGCTCGCGCCGCAATAGGTGCGCAAGGTCGCCTGCGGTCTGGAAATGCCAGCGCCCGCCGCGTTCCACCAGTTCGATCCCGCGCCCGTCGTAGAACACGCAAAGCTCTTTCAGCACGGCGCGCACGTCCGCGCCGCCCAGGTGGGTGGAAATCGCCTGCGCGGTCATCGGTTCCTCTGCCGCGAAAAGCGTCGCCTCCACCGCGCGCAGCAGGTCATCGGGCGGCGCTTGCTGCGTCATTCCTTCACCCCCCGCAACATCAGCGGGCCGAAGGTTTCCTCCTGCCGCAATTCGGCCTTGCCCATGCGCGCCAGTTCCAGCGCGGCCACGAAGCTGGATGCAAGCGCCGAGCGGCGCAGTTGCGGATCGCCCCATCCGGCCTCGCCGCTTCGGGGCAGGAAACTGCGCAAATCGGCCCAGTCCATGTTCACGCCCAGCATCGCGGATACGCGAGACAGGGCCGAATCCAGCGTCATCACCGGCCGTTCGCGCACCATGTGCACCACCGGCTGGGTTCGCGCCTTCACCTGGCCATAGGCCTGCACAAGATCGAACCATTCGCATTGCCAGCGGTTCTTGCGGTCGACGCGCAAGCCTTCGGGCGCGCCGCGCCGGAAAACATCGCGCCCCAGCCTGTCGCGCGCCATCAGCCGGGCGCCCGCCTCGCGCATGGCGCCCAGGCGTTGCAGGCGCAGTTGCAGGCGCAGCGCCAGTTCTTCCGGGCTTGGCTCCACTTCGGGATCGCGCGGCAGCAGCAACAGCGATTTGAGGTAAGCCAGCCACGCCGCCATCACCAGGTAATCGGCCGCCAGTTCCAGCTTCATCGCCTCTGCCCGCTCGACATAGGCGATATACTGGTCGACCAGCGCAAGGATGGAGATCTTGTGAAGATCCACCTTCTGCCGCCGTGCAAGGTCAAGCAGCAGGTCGAGCGGGCCTTCCCACCCGTCAAGTTCAAGGTAGAGCGCCGCATCCTCTCCGGCCGCCGATGCGGGGCCGTTCCAGTCGTCCCCTTCGTCCATCGTCGGAACGGCGGATGCCGCGTCGTCCATCATGCCTTCGCCGCCGCCTGCGCCAACAACCGGTCGCGCCGCTCGATCAGCGCCGCCTGCGTTTCGACCGCCGCGGGCGTGGTGAAATCGCTTGTTCCCGCCAGAGCGCGTTCCAGCCGCGCGGCGCCTTGCGCGGATATTGCCGGAAGTCGCCTTGCGATCCCGACCATGTCCTCCATGTCCGCCCAGCAGTTGAGCGCGATATCGCAGCCCGCCGCTATGGCCCGTTCGGCGCGTTGTGGCACGCTGCCCGAAAGCGCGTCCATATCCAGGTCGTCGGTCAGCAAGAGGCCGGAAAAGCCGATGCGCTTGCGGATCACTTCGTTGATCACGAACGGGGAAAGCGTGGCCGGGTTCCTTTTGTCCCACGCGGTGAACAGCAGGTGGCCCGTCATGCCGATCGGCGCATCTTTCAGCGCGCGGAACGGGGCAATATCGGTTTCCAGTTCGGCTTCACTGGCGGTGACGGTGGGCATCGCCTTGTGCGAATCGGTCGTCGTGCGTCCGTGGCCAGGAATGTGCTTGATCGTGCCCGCCACGCCCGCGCGCGCCAGCCCGTCCAGCACCGCGCGGCCCAGCGCGGCGACGCGCAGCGGCTCACTGCCCAGCGCGCGATCGCCGATCACGTTGTGCGCGCCCGGCTGGCGCACGTCCAGCAGCGGCAGGCAATCGACGTTGATGCCCACTTCCGCAAGGTCGAGGCCCAGCGCCTCGGCATTCGCGCGCGCCGCCTCTATCGCGCTGGCAGGCGCGGTATCGTAAAGCCTGTCAAACACCTCGCCCGGCGGGAATAACAGCCATTGCGGCGGCTTCAGCCGTGCGACCCGCCCGCCTTCCTGGTCTATGCAGATCAGCGTTCGGTCGCGCCCATGCAGCGCGCGCAGCGAATCCGTCAGCGCGCGCAACTGCTCCCGATTGTCCACGTTGCGGCCGAACAGGATATAGCCGGCCGGATCGGCATCGCGGAAGAAGTCTCGCTCGTCAGCGGTCAGGACAAGTCCCGACAGGCCGAAAATCGCCGGTAACATGCCGCGAATCTGGCGGATTGCCGCGGTTTCGGCAAGCTCTTGCGCGCTTTCAGGTGTGGATAGCGCGGCGGGCGGCGAAAAAGCCCCTCACCCTGCCCCGCTCTCGCAAGCGGTTCCCCCGGCGACCGTCACTTCACCTGGCAGGAAAGCCCGTCCGCGCGCAGCTTGCCGCACAGCGTATTCGCAGCCGCGCGGTCGCTTGCCACCGCCTGCAGACGATAGACCTTGCCGATGTCGGCCTGGCCTTCGACGATCCGGTGCTTGAAGTCCTTCAACGCCTCATAGTCGGCGGACAGCTTGCGCCAGCCCGCTTCGGCGGAGGAGGTGCTGAAATAGGCACCCACCTGCACCCCCACACCCGGCAGATCGGCGGGCGATGCCTGGGCAGACGGAGCAGCGGATTGCGTGGCGGAAGGTTCCGGTGCCGGCGCGGATGCGGGTTGCGCAACCTTCGCTTGCGGCTTTTCGCCCTCGCTCACCTTGAAGCTGGTATCGCCGGTGCCTTCGAATGTCTTGCCGCCGGGGTTCGTCGGCGCAACCTTGTAGGGCGTCTTGCTTGCCACGATCAGGCTTCCGTCCGCATCCCGAGAGGCACCGCCGCGATGGGTGAACCAGTAGATCCCGCCGATCAGCAGCGCGAGCGCCACGATGGCGACAACGGCAAGGCCGATAATCCGGCCGCCATCGGTTTCCCCGTCCTCGAAATCGACGTCATCGGCGGATTCAAGCCACGGAAGGCGCTCTTCATCGCCCAGCGGCAAGGCGCCGGTCTGCGCTTCGTCCTGCGATGCGGCTTCGAACGGATCGTTGTCCTCCGGCATTCCGGCGCCGGATTCCCCGTTCTGGTCGTGCCCCCCGATTGCCATAGACTTCAAAGCTCCTCAGCAGCCTCCACGCCCAGCAGGGCCAGCCCGTTCTTCACTACTTGCCCGATCTGGTCGGCAAGGAAAAGGCGCGCGGCGGTCAGTTTGCCGTCCTGTGCCACGATGAAGCGTTTTTCCGGCCGGTCGTTACCCACGTTCCAATAGGCATGGAATGCGGCGGCCAGATCGTAAAGGAAGAAGGCGATGCGGTGCGGCTCGCGCGCAACGGCTGCGCCTTCCACCACGCGCGGGAACTGCGCGGCCAGCTTCACCAGCGCCAGTTCCTCTTCGCCCAGCAGGTCAAGATCGTCGGGCGCGGGCGCAAACCCCTCCTCCGCGCCCTTGCGGAGCGTGGACCGCACGCGCGCGTGGCAATACTGGACGTAGAACACCGGGTTGTCCTTCGACGCTTCGACCACCTTGTCGAAATCGAAGTCCATCTGCGCGTCGGGCTTGCGGGTCAGCATGGTGAAGCGCACCACGTCCTTGCCCACCATCTCCACCACGTCGGCCAGCGTCACGAAGTTGCCCGCGCGCTTCGACATCTTGAACGGTTCGCCGCCTTTCAGAAGCTGCACCATCTGCACCAGCTTTACCTCAAAGGGGATCGGCTTGCCTTCGGCGCCTGTCATCGCCGCGACCGCCGCCTTGATGCGCTTTACCGTGCCCGCGTGGTCCGCGCCCCAGATGTCCACCAGAGCATCCGCATTCTGGGCCTTCTGGAAGTGATAGGCGAGGTCGGCGCCGAAATAGGTCCAGCTTCCGTCGGACTTTTTTATCGGGCGGTCCTGGTCGTCGCCGAACTTCGTGGAGCGGAACAGCGGCAGTTCCACCGGCTCCCAGTCCTCGGGCGTCTTGCCCTTGGGCGCTTCAAGCTCGCCATCGTAAACAAGGTCATGCGCGCGCAGCCACTTTTCGGCGGCTTCGGGCTTGCCCGCCGCCTGAAGCTCCGCTTCGGACGAGAACAGGTCATGGTGGATGCCCAGCAGCGAGAGGTCGTGCTTGATCGCAACCAGCATCGCCGCAACCGCGCGGGTGCGGAACGGCACGAGCCAGTCCGCTTCGGGCGCGGCGGCGTATTTGTCGCCATATTCCTTCGCCAGTTCCTGCCCCACCGGCACAAGGTAATCGCCGGGATAGAGGCCAGCCGGGATCTCGCCAATGTCCTCGCCCAGCGCCTCGCGATACCGCAAGTGGACAGAGCGGGCGAGCACGTCGACCTGTCCGCCGGCATCGTTGACATAATATTCGCGGATCACCTTGTGTCCGGCAAATTCCAGCAGGGCTGCCAGCGCATCGCCCACCACCGCACCGCGGCAATGGCCCATGTGCATCGGCCCGGTCGGGTTAGCCGAGACGTATTCGACGTTGACCACCTTTCCGCCACCCAGCCCCGACTTGCCATAGTCCGCACCGCTTTGCGCGATCCGCCCCAGTTCCTCACGCCATGCCGCATCGTCGAGCCGCAGGTTGATGAAGCCCGGCCCCGCGATTTCGGCCGAGGTTACGTGCGGAGCCTTCTCCAGCTCTGCTACAAGCGCCGCCGCCAGCGCGCGCGGATTGGTCTTTGCCGGCTTGGCGAGGACCATCGCCGCGTTGGTGGCAAGATCGCCATGCGAAGGATCGCGCGGCGGTTCGCACGTCACCGCGCCACGCGGCAGGCCGCCCGGAAGCGTTCCGGCAGTCTCAAGCGCGTCGAGCGCAATATCGATCTGCCGGGCGAAGGCGGCGTGCAGGTTGGCGTGGGTTTCGGTCATCGCAAGTGCTCGTGAAAAATGGCGGCGCGCGCCCGGCGACTGCCGGATGCGGCGCATGAAGGACGGGCTTGCCCTTAGTTTATCCCCGGCTGCTGCCGCAAGCCGTCAGGCGACGGGCGCGACCGCGAGGATTTACACGGAGCCGCCGTTATCGGGTGACGTTGTAGGCAAGCTGGTCGCTGGTAAGCTGAAAGCCCACCAGCAGTTCGAACGAGGCACGCGCCAGCGCGGCCTTCACATCGGGCTGCGACAGCGGATCGATCGCCGCATCGGCATCGCCCGAACGGCGCTTGCGCGTCAGCTTTTCGCGAATGTCCCGCGGCAGGGTGGCCTGCTCCCGGTCGACATAGGCGCCAGCCTCTCCGTGCCCGGTCGCGCGCGCCTGCCCGTCCGCGAAATCGATAGTGACGGTTCCCACCCGCTTCGAAACAACGGCCCCGCCGCCGCGAACAACCGAAACGAAATAGGGCAGCTTCACCTGCCGCGCGCCGCGCGTATCGGTGCGGCTGGCCAGCACGTCGAACGTCGCCTGGGTATAAAGCTTGGGATTGGACGGATCGTTGGTGCACTGGCTGCGCAGGTGCGTCATCGTTGCCGTTACATCCATATTGGATTCGTCGGTGTTGCCCGGCGTGCGGAACTGCGTGATGTCGCCGGTATAATCCGGGATGCCCACGGTCGGGCACGGGCTGCGCAGCGCTGTAACGCCGACGCCGCCGGATACGACCAGTTCGCCCTTGTCCTTGGCACAGCCCGAAAGCGTACCCGCAAGTGCCAGTGCCAGCACGGGAACGCCGATCTGCGCGGCACGGCGAAACGAATGGATCATCAACGCAATTCCTCAGGATCTGGTGGCCGGTGCCCCGCATCGCGCCGGACGGACCGCAAATTCGCGCCACCTCTAATCGCCGCGTCCGGTTTCGGCAATGGTTCCCCGTCCGCGCCCGCACTGCTAAGGGCGGCGGCATGAACACCAGCTTTCCAGCTTCCGCCGACGCGAATCGGGATGCATCGGGCGAAAAACTTCCGCTGCTGCTGCTGATCGCCGCGCCGCGCGGCTTCTGCGCCGGAGTCGATCGCGCGATCGAAATCGTGGAGCGCGCGATCGAACGCTTCGGCGCGCCGGTCTATGTCCGCCACGAAATCGTGCACAACAAGTTCGTGGTCGACAGCCTGAAGGACAAGGGCGCGGTCTTCGTGGACGAGCTGGACGAAGTGCCGGACGGCGTGCCCGTGGTCTTTTCCGCCCACGGGGTGCCCAAGGTGGTGCCGGCGGAAGCGTCGCAGCGCGGGCTGGACTGGCTGGACGCGACCTGCCCGCTGGTCAGCAAGGTCCACCGGCAGGCGGAGCGACAGGTGGAAGCAGGGCGGCACATCGTGTTCATCGGCCACGAAGGGCACCCGGAAGTGATCGGCACGCTGGGCCAGGTGCCGGCCGGCACGATTACGCTTGTCGAAACGGTGGCGGACGTGGCCGGGCTGGACTTTCCCGCCGATGCCCCGCTTGCCTTCCTGACGCAGACCACGCTCTCGGTCGACGATACGAAGATGGTGGTAGATGCGCTGAAGAACCGTTTCCCGCAGATCGTCGGCCCGAAGGCGGAAGACATCTGTTATGCGACATCGAACCGCCAGGCCGCGGTAAAGATCGTGGCTCCGCAATGCGATCTGGTGCTGGTGATCGGGGGCGCCAACAGTTCCAACTCGCTGCGGCTGGTCGAAGTGGCAGAACGGCAGGGCACAACCGCGCGGTTGATCCAGCGCGCAACCGATATCCGGCCTGAATGGCTTGAAGGTGTGGGCACGCTGGGCCTTACCGCAGGGGCATCGGCACCCGAACTGCTGGTGCGCGAGGTGGCGGAACGCCTCGCAGAATGGCGCGAGATCGAAGAACGGACCGTCACCACCGTAGAAGAAAAGATGGTGTTCAAGCTGCCCCGCCGGCTTCTGGACTGAAGGGGCGGCACATGGCGGTCTATACGCGGATCGGGGCCGAAGAGATGGCCGCGCTGGTCGAACGGTTCGACGTGGGCAACCTCGTTTCCGCCAAGGGCATTGCAGAGGGCGTATCGAACAGCAACTGGCTGATCGAGACGACAGGCGGCAAGGACGGCACGCGCTTCATCCTGACGATGTACGAATACCGCATCGAAGTGGAAGACCTGCCCTTCTTCCTGTCTCTGCTCGATCACCTGGCGGCCAAGGGATGCCCCGTCCCGCGCACGATCCACGATTCCGAAGGCCACCTTTACCGCATCCGCGACGACGGCAAGGGCCATGTCCGCGCGCTGGCACTGATAGAGTTTCTGCCGGGCGTTTCCGTCAGCGAGCCCACGCCGGCACAGGCGCGCGCGGTGGGCGGGGCGATGGCGCAGGTCCACCTGGCCGCGGCCGATTTCCCGCAGGCGCGCGAAAACGCGATGGGGCTTCCCGAATGGCGGCGGCTTGCCGATGCCTGCGGGCACGACGGGCTGGAACAGATCGATCCCGGGCTGGCCGAAATCGTGGAGCGCGAACTGCCCGTCCTGGCCGACCGCTGGCCGGTAGACCTTCCGCGCTCTGTCATCCATGCGGACCTGTTTCCCGACAATGTGCTGATGCTGGGCGACCGCGTTACCGGGCTGATAGACTTCTATTTCGCCTGCACCGACATCACCGCCTATGACGTGGCCGTTACCCATGCGGCATGGTGCTTCGATGCCGATGGCACAACCTTCCGGCCCGACCTGTCGCGCGCGCTGATCGAAGGATATGAAGCCGTGCGCCCGCTTTCGGACGGTGAACGTGCTGCGCTGCCGCTGCTGGCGCGAGGCGCGGCGATGCGCTTTACCATGACGCGCGCCTATGACTGGCTCAACACGCCCGCTGGCGCGCTGGTGACGAAGAAAGACCCGATGGCCTTTGCGCGGCGCATCGCCTTCTACGCCGATCCCGCCAATGCCGGGGTCTTCGCGTGAAGCACGTGGAAATTTTCACAGATGGCGCGTGCAAGGGCAACCCCGGCCCCGGCGGCTGGGGCGCGATCCTGCGCATGGGCGAACACGAAAAGGAAATGTCCGGGTCGGAAACCGGGACGACCAACAACCGCATGGAACTGATGGCCGCCATCCGCGCGCTGCAGGCGTTGAAGGAACCGTGCCGCGTCACGCTGCACACCGACAGCAAATATGTGCTGGACGGCATTACCAGATGGGTTTTCGGCTGGCAGAAAAACGGCTGGAAGACCGCGGCGAAAAAGCCGGTCAAGAACGGCGAGCTATGGCGCGAACTGGTTGACGCGACCCGCCCGCACAAGGTCGAATGGGTATGGGTAAAAGGCCATGACGGCCACCCCGAAAACGAACGGGCCGACCAATTGGCGAGTGACGCGGCGCTTGCGGCTGCCTGACGGCGTCATCGCCTGACGCAGCCGGCGCTGGCATAGATGCAGACACCGATCAGGGCCGGTGCCGCCGCGCGATTGCGCAGCAGCACGCGCCCCCTTCGGTTATTCGGCCGACTTGTCGACGATTTCTGCGCCCGGGCCATTCTTCAGGATCGATTCGATCGCGTTCTTCGCGCTGGCCTTGCTGGTATAACCTTCGGTCCAGAAGATCGTCTCGGAGTTATAGACGAAGTACGAAACGAACTCGCCCTTCTTGTTCTTCCGGATCTCGAAACGGTGAGCCATGTCCTGTTCCTTCCTTTTGGCAAACTCCACGGGCGACAATAGCAACCCGCGCGGCGATTAACAGACGCGATCTTGCCCGCCTTTATTTTCCCATGAAACGGGCGGGCGAATAAGCGACTGAATCGATGGGCGCGGTCATCGCATCGGCATCGCGTCCCAGCAAGAGCTGCGCGCCGAGACGGGCCGCCGCCGGTGCGGTCTGGATGCCGAAACCGCCCTGCCCGGCAAACCAGAAAAACCCGTCCACCACCGGATCGAAGCCATAAACCGGCAAGCGATCGGGCGCGAAGCTGCGCAGCCCCGCCCACTTGCGTTCCAGTGCCTCCACCTTCCAGCCGACGACATGGCCCAACCGGTCGATCGTGCGGGCGATGTCGATATCCTCGGGCGCAACGTCGCGCGCGATGTCCGGCGTTTCGTCATGCGGGGAGAGCCACAGGCGCCCCGCCTGCGGCTTGAAATAGAAGTCTCCGTCTATCCCGATGGTCAGCGGCAGGTCGTCCCGCGCCGGGGGATCGGTGCGCAACTGCGCGACCGTGCGGCGCAAGGGGCCGATGCCCAGCGGCCACGCGCCCGCCACCGACGCAACCTGGTCCGCCCATGCGCCCGCCGCATCGACCAGGACGCCGGCCAGCGCCTCTCCGCCGCGCCAGCCCAGTCGCCAGTCCGCCCCCTCGCGCTCGGCCGCGTCCAGCCATGCCCGCACACGCAGCACGGTGCCGGCCCTGCGCCCGGCGGCAAGGTAATGGGCGTGGACACCGGCCACATCGATGTCCGCGCAGGACGGCTCCCACGATCCGCACGTCCATTCGGGCAAGAGGCCGGGCACGCGGCGTTCCAGTTCGTCACGCCCGACCGTCACCAGTTCCGCGCCCAGCGCGCGGAAGCTGTCCACCAGCGCCTCAACCTTGTGCCGGTCGCCGGTGCCACCAATGTTGAGCGCACCGCGCCGGGTGAGAAAACCCCCGTCGCGCAGCCAGCCGCCCGACGCGGCGGTAAGCGGATAGACGCCCGGCCCGCCATAGGTTTCCGCCCAGAACGCAGCGGACCGCCCGGTGGAGTGATAGCCGGGCGCATCCTCCCCCTCCAGCACCAGCACGCTCACGTGCGGGGCCAGTTCGGCAGCAAGGCTGGCACCGGCCATCCCCGCGCCGACAATCGCGACATCGAAACGTTCGGTCATGATGCGGGGGCGGCCTCCGGCGGGGCCATCCGGTCAAGGAAATCGTCTGCAATCGCGATCGCGCGGCTGCGCACGGCATCCTCCTCGCGGAAAAGTTCGTGATAGGCTTCTCGCCCCCAGGTCATCAGCTGGGCGCGCGGAAGGCGGCGCGCGGCGCGCTCTATCGCCTTGAACTGCACCAGCCCGTCATGCCGCGCGGCAAGGATCAGGATGGGCGTGTCCACCGCCTCCAGTGCGCCGGGCGCGAAAATCACGCGCATGGAGGCATAGGCCCGCTCCACCCAGCGCCAGGTGCCTGCGCCCATCGCGACTTCGGGCCGGTTTTCGCGCCACCACTGCTCGTCGGCATAGCGTTCGGCATCGTGGGTAAGCAGTTGCGCGCGCCTGGCGGGCGTCGCTCCGGGTTTTTCGCTCCATTTCCAGGCCGGGCGCGCCGGATCGCCGATCCGGCACATGAGCCGGGCGACCGCGTGCCCCACGGCAGGCGGGAATGGCGCGATAAATCCCAGCATCGGCGCGCTCAGCACCGCCGCTGCCGGATCGATGCGCTGTTCCACCAGCGCGCGCAGGACGAGGTGCCCGCCCATCGAATGGCCGACGATCACGCGCGGCCCCGGCGCTTCGCCGGACCAGTCCTCCCAGAAATCGGCAAGGTCGTTCACCCACACCGAAAAATCGGACACGTCGCCGGCCATCGGGTCATCCGTATGGCGGCCTGATCCCGCCTGCCAGCGCCAGTCCGCCGCCGTGACACGCCAGCCTTCGCGGTGCCAGTGTTCCAGCGTCTCCAAATACTTTTCATAGTGATCGCCGCGCCCCGGCATCAACAGCAGGGAACCGCGCGGCGGATGCCCTTCGGACGTGCGCCCCGGCCAGTCGATCCGGCGGACCCGGTGGCCGTCGCGCGCGGTCCAGAACCCTTCGCTGGCCGCCGCGGGTATCGCGCGCCGATCGAAACCGCCTGCCATTATGTCATTGAACTCCCTGGGCCGGTGTATTTGCAAGTCTGCCTAATTCCGCCTTTTTGGGCTTGGTTACTTTTTGCTAATCCCTGCGCGCTATCCCCTAATGCCATGCAGGGGGACTATCTCGTTTACGGGCTGCTTACAGCCTTGGCAATCGCGCTGCTTTTCGCGGCATTCACCGATATGCGCCGGCGTCAGATCGACAACTGGCTCAACGCGGGGATTGCTCTGGCGGCGCCGGTTTACTGGTATGCCAGCGGCCTTACGCTGTGGCCGGGCGTTGCCTTGCAATTTGCCGTCGCGGCAGGCGCTTTCGCCATCCTTGCGGTGCTTTTCGCACTGAAGATGATGGGCGGGGGCGACGTCAAGCTGCTTACCGCGCTTGCGCTTTGGCTGCCCTGGCAACCGTTCCTCCAGCTGGTCGTTCTGATGAGCCTTCTGGGGGGCGTCCTCACCATCGTCCTTGGGTCGTGGCATGTGATGCGGCGCCAGAAGGACAAACTCAAAATTCCCTACGGCGTGGCCATAGCCACGGCCGGGATCTGGGTGCTCGCGGTCAACTACTGGCCCGTGTCCCAGGCTGCCGGCGGGCATTTGGGGTGAACCGGATATTAACCATTTTGCCCAAAGGATACGGGCTGTTCTTGAAGGGGCGGGACTAAAGCCATGGACAAGAGAAAGCTGATTCTGCTGGTCGGCGCGCTGATCGTCGCGATCGGCACCGCGTTTGCCGCAAGGAGCCTGTTCATCGGCGCATCCACGCCGAAGGCAGAAGCCGCGGCCAAGGTTCCCAAGGGACCGAAGGTTCTCGTCGCGCAGCGTGCGCTGCCGGTGGGCACGATCATCACCGCCGATGCGGTGGGCTATCAGGACTGGCCCAAGGGGCTGGTGCAGGACGCCTATTTCATCGACGGCGAAGCGGACATGAGCAAGCTGCTCGGCACCGTCGTGCGCCACCCGATAACCGCGGGCGAACCGATCACGCAGGGCTCGCTCGTCGCGCCGGGTGACCGCGGCTTCCTCGCCGCCGCTCTCGGCCCGGGCATGCGCGCCGTCACCATCCCGGTTTCCGCGCGCACCGGCGTTGCGGGCTTCGTTTTCCCGGGCGACCATATCGACCTGGTGCTGACGCAGTCCGTCAAGGGCCAGGGTCAGGGCCAGACGCTGAAGGCATCGGAAACGATCCTGAAGAACCTGCGCGTGCTCGCCACCGACCAGAAGACCTCGTCCGAAACGGTCGACGGCAAGACCCGCGTGCGCACGTTCAGCACTGTCACCATCGAAGTGACGCCCAAGCTGGCCGAAGAAGTCGCCGTGGCGCAGACCATAGGCACGATCAGCCTGTCGCTGCGTTCGCTGGCGGACAGCCAGAGCGATCTCGACAAGGCGCTGGCCACCAGTGACGTGAAGGTGCCCAACGGCGCATCGAAGGCCGAGGAAGACCAGCTGATCAGGACCGCGCTGGCGCGTCCGTCGGACAAGGGTTCCACTTACACCACGGGCGGCGATGTCTCGCGCTTCCAGCGCAAGTCGATGCCCGCCATGAGCCCGTCGCCCGCCTTCGGTCAGCCGATGGGCGCCGGCCCGATCGCTTCCGCCCGTCCGGCCGGTCCGGTGGTGCGCGTGACCCGCGGCAAGAATACCGAAGCCGTCGTGGTCGGAGCGAAATGAAATGAAGCGTGACACCACGGATCTCGTGAGGGGCAAGACCATGAAACGCCGTATCACTTCCTCGTTGCTGGCAGCGGTGTTCGTCGCCGCCCCGCTGGCCCTGATGCCCGCGGTAACGCCGGCTAACGCCCAGGCTGCCAACCAGCCGTCCAAGACCATCGTCCTGTCGATCGGTCGCGGCCAGCTGATCACCGTCCCGGGCAAGATGTCGGACGTCTTCGTGGCCGACGACGCGATTGCCGACGTCCAGGTGAAGTCGACCAACCAGCTCTATGTCTTCGGCAAGGGCGGCGGGGAGACCACGGTCTATGCCAGCAACAGCCGCGGCGACGTGGTCTGGTCGGCCAACATCCGGGTGGGTTCGAACATTGACTCGATCGACCAGATGCTGCGCCTCGCCATGCCCGAGGCCAAGATCCACGTCGCGACGATGAACAACACCGTCCTGCTGACCGGTACCGTGAAGGCGCCCGAGGATGCGGCCGAGGCCGAGCGCCTGGTCAAGGCCTTCGTCGGCGACAAGACCAACGTGATCAGCCGGCTGAAGATGGCAACGCCGCTTCAGGTGAACCTGCAGGTCAAGATCGCCGAAGTCAGCCGCACGCTGGTGCGCGATATCGGCGTGAACCTGGTCAACCGCGACAACACGGGCGGCTTCGTCTTCGGCGTATCGCAGGGGGCGGCTCCCGGCACGATCGGCGCGATCAATACGTCGGGCTTCCCGTCGCTGGACGCCTCGTCGCTTTATGGCCTGCCGGCCGGTTCGGTCTCGCTGCCGTTCAACCCGGCCACCGGCAAGTTCGTGACAGGCGGCACGAATTACACCTTCAACCCCAACGCGTCGGGCGCGACGCGGCTGGGCATGGCGGGGCGCCTGCTGGGCATGGATGTGCTCGGCGCGCTGGACCTGGGTGAGAAGCTGGGCCTTGTAACCACGCTTTCGCAGCCCAACCTGACCGCGCTTTCGGGCGAAACCGCAGACTTCCTTGCCGGCGGCGAATTCCCGATCCCGATCAGCCAGGGCCTTGGCACCACGACGATCCAGTACCGCAAGTACGGCGTCAGCCTGGCCTATACGCCCACGGTGCTCGCCAACGGCCGCATCTCGCTGCGCGTCCGCCCGGAAGTGTCCGAACTTTCGAGCCAGGGTGCGGTAACGCTGAACGGCTTCACCGTTCCGGCACTGACCGTGCGCCGCGCGGAAACGACCGTGGAACTCGGCTCTGGCCAGAGCTTCATGATCGCCGGGCTGATGAGCAACAATTCGCAGAACAACCTGCAAAAGGCGCCGGGCCTGGGCGACATTCCGATCCTGGGTTCGCTGTTCCGTTCGACCAACTACCAGAAGGGGCAGACCGAACTGGTCATCGTTGTGACGCCTTACCTGGTGAAGCCGGTCAGCGACGGCGACATCAAGCTGCCCACCGACGGTTACCAGGCGCCGAACGAGATCCAGCGCCTGCTGGGCAACATGGATAACGACGGCAAGAGCGGCGCGACCCGCCCGATGCCGACCGAGAAGGAAGGCACGGTCCAGTCCGGTCCCGAGATCGGCGCGCTCGACAAGTCGTCGATGCCCGCCCAGCGGCCCGATACCCGCGCCAACCGCAAGTCGCGCGGCCAGCGCCAGGCCAAGGCCGGCGATGCCGCTCCCGGCTTCAGCTTCTGACGAGAAAGGGACAAGTCATGAGTGTCAATCTGACCCGGAGCCTTGGTGCCGCGCTTGCTCTCTCGCTCGGCCTATCGCTCACCGCGTGCGGAGGAATTCCGCAGAACCGTTCGCTTTACAGCACCAAGCAGCCGGTGGTTTCGCGCAACAGCTATGTGCTGGATGTGAACACGCTGCCCGGCGGCGGCCTGTCGGTGCCCGAACAGCACCGCCTGACCGGCTGGTTCGATGCGATGAAGCTGAAGTACGGAGACCGCATCTCGGTCGATGATCCCAGCCAGTCGCCGGCAACGCGCAACGCGGTTGAAACGGTCGCATCGCGCTATGGCATGCTGGTCAGCGATGTCGCCCCGGTCACGCCGGGCAACATCGCCGGCGGCACGGCGCGCGTGGTGGTGACCCGCACGACGGCGGAAGTCCCCGGCTGTCCCGACTGGTCGGCCAAGTCGGACTTCAACCCCAACAACGCGACGTTCCCCGGCTATGGCTGCGCGGTCAACGGCAACCTTGCCGCGATGGTCGCCAATCCGGAACACCTGATCCACGGCGCGGAGAACACCGGGGATACCGTGGTCATGAGCAACAGCAAGGCGATCGACAGCTATCGCAGCCAGAAGCCCTCGGGTGAAGGCGGTCTGAAGCAGGTCTCCAGCCAGTCGACCGGAGGAGGTAACTAAGCCATGAACGCACCCTGGAAATCCGGGTCCAACCGCGATGTCTTTGCCGCCTATCTCTGCGATGAGGCCGCACTAGACGTGTTGCGTCCGGTCGTCGTCGACATGGGCTGGCAGCCCGAAAAGTGCAACAAGGGCGGTCTGCGCAACGCGATCCAGTCGCTGTCGATCAGCGCCAGCCCCAACATCCTGCTTGTCGACCTGTCGGAAAGCGGAGACCCGCTGAACGACATCAACGCGCTGGCCGAGGTTTGCGAACCCGGCACGGTGGTGATCGCGGTCGGCCAGGTGAACGACGTTCGCCTCTACCGCGACCTGCTCGGCTCAGGCATCCACGACTACCTGCTCAAGCCGCTTTCGGCCGGGCAGCTGCGCGATGCGCTGGTCCAGGCGCAGGCGATCTTCACCGCGCCGAAGAACCACGATTCGCAAGGGGTGAAGCATCATGTCTCCACCGCGATCGTGGGAACCCGCGGTGGTGTCGGTGCATCCACGCTGGCAACCTCGCTCGCCTGGATATTCAGTTCCGACAAGAAGATGCCGACGGCCCTGCTGGACCTCGACATCCACTTCGGCACGGGCGCGCTGACGCTTGACCTGGAACCGGGACGCGGGCTGACCGACGCGATCGACAACCCCAGCCGCATCGACGGGCTGTTCATCGAACGCGCGATGATCCGCGCGAACGACAACCTTGCGATCCTTTCGGCCGAAGCACCGATCAACTCTCCGCTGATGACCGACGGCAGCGCCTTCGTCCAGCTTGAGGAAGAGTTCCGCCAGGCGTTCGAGAGCACGATCATCGACATGCCGCGCAACATGCTGATCAACTTTCCGCAGCTGATGAGCGACGTGAACGTGGTGATCGTGGCGACGGAAATGACGCTGGCCGGCGCGCGCGACGCGATCCGCCTGCTTTCGTGGATGAAGTCCAACGCGCCCCACGCGCGCCACATGGTCGTCGCCAACAAGGTGCAGTCCGGCATAGCCGAGATCAGCCGCGCTGACTTCGAAGCGTCGATCGAACGCAAGGTCGATTTCCTCGTGCCCTATGACATCAAGGCCGCGGCCAACGCCGCCAAGCTGGGCCAGCCCTTCGTGGCAGCCAACCGTTCGGGCAAGGCGACCGCCGCGATCAACGACATTGCCGACGCGGTGATCGGTTCGATTGGCGAGGACGGTTCGATCCTGGCCGAAAAGGACCCCAACGCCAAGAAGTCGCTTCTGGGCAAGTTCGACCTCAAGTCGCTGATGCCCAGCAAGGGCAAGGCCGGAGCGGCCGCCACGGCGGAATAACCTCTCTTCGGGGGGACGGGCCGGCTCGCAGGAAAGCGACCGGCCCGTGATCCGCGGGGAGACAAAGCGAGTCAGGAAGAGCCGATGAGCATAATCCAGCTGCTTGTGATGTCGATGGGCATCATGCTGATGCTGATCCTCGGCTATGCGGCCTTTGCCGGGCCGTCGCCGGCGAAGGAAAGCGCGCGCCGTCTTCAGGCGGTGCGCTTCCGCCACTCGGAAAGCGCGACCGACAAGGTCGAGGCGCAATATCGCAAGGCCATCGCCGCGCGCAAGCCGAAGGCCCACAAGGTCGCAGGCTCCGCCTCGCGGCTCGAAGCGCTGGAAGTGCGCCTTTACCGCACCGGGAAGAACTGGACGTTGCGCCAGTATTTCTATGTCTCCGGCGGCCTGGCCGCGGCGATCACGCTGCTTGTTTACCTGAAGACCAACGCCGCGTTGCTGTCGCTGGGCACCGGCCTCTCGATCGGCGCGTTCATCCCGCACTTCTGGGTGGGCCGCACGATCGACAAGCGGATCAACGCATTCAACGTGCGCTTTCCCGATGCGCTGGAACTTCTGGTGCGCGGCTTGCGCTCTGGCCTTCCGGTCACGGAAACGCTTGGCGTGGTGGCAAGGGAACTGCCCGGCCCCGTCGGCGAGGAATTCAAGATGATTACCGACCGCATCAAGGTCGGCCGCACGATGGAAGAAGCGCTGCAGGAAACCGCCGACCGCCTTGGCACGCCGGAATTCCAGTTCTTCGTCATCACCCTGGCGATCCAGCGCGAAACCGGCGGCAACCTGGCCGAAACGCTGGCCAACCTTGCCGAAGTGCTGCGCAAGCGCGCGCAGATGAAGCTGAAGATCAAGGCGATGAGCTCTGAATCGAAGGCCTCGGCCTATATCGTCGGCTCGCTGCCGTTCATCGTCTTCGGGCTGATCTACTGGATCAACCCTTCGTATATCGGGAAGTTTTTCGTCGACGAGCGACTGATCGTCACCGGCCTTGGCGGACTGTGTGGCTGGGCCTTGGCGCCTTCATCATGTCGCGCATGATCAGCTTCGAGATCTGAGCGGAAGGACAGGATTACAATGGTGAACCAACCGCCCGGACCCACGCTGCTCGGCTTCGACGTCATCTTCGTCGGCACCGTGCTGGTGTTCGTCGCCGCGATGGCCGCGCTCTATGCGATCTATACCGCGGTCACGGTGCGCGACCCGATGGCCAAGCGCGTAAAGGCGCTGAACGAGCGGCGCGAGCAGCTCAAGGCGGGCATCGTTACCGCCAGCGCCAAGAAGCGCGCCAAGCTGGTGCGCCGCAACGAGACGACCGACCAGGTGCGCACGTTCCTCAACCGGGGCAAGGTGCTGCAGGACACCCAGCTTGCGGAAATCACGCAAAAGCTGGCGCAGGCCGGTATCCGCAACAAGGAATGGGCAGTCTACGTCATCCTGGCGCGCCTTGTCGCACCAATCGTGCTCGGCCTGCTGGCGGCGCTGGTGATCTGGGGCTTCAACTATTTCCCCGACTGGGGCAGCCTGAAGCGCTATGCCGGTTTCGTGGTGATGGTGGCCATCGGTTACAAGGGGCCGGACGTGTTCCTGGCGAACCTGATTTCCAAGCGCACCAACGCCATACGCAAGGGCCTGCCCGACGCGCTGGACCTGCTGGTGATCTGCGCCGAGGCGGGTCTTACCGTCGACGCCGCCTTCTCCCGCGTGGCGCGCGAACTGGGCCGCGCCTATCCCGAACTGGGAGACGAATTCTCTCTGACGGCGATCGAGCTTTCGTTCCTTACCGAACGGCGCCAGGCATTCGAGAACCTTGCCTATCGCGTCGACCTGGAAGCCGTGAAGGGCGTGACCACCACGATGATCCAGACCGAACGCTATGGTACGCCGCTCGCCTCCGCGTTGCGCGTGCTTTCGGCCGAATTCCGTCACGAACGCATGATGCGCGCAGAAGAAAAGGCGGCCCGCCTTCCCGCGATCATGACCGTGCCGCTGATCCTGTTCATCCTGCCGACGCTGTTCATCGTCATCCTTGGCCCGGCGGCGTGCAACATCTCTGACCAGTTCATCAACCGGAAGATGTAGGTCGGAAGAAACAGGCGATACAGACAACGATAACGTCCAAACGAACTGGCCCCCGCCCTTCCCGGCGGGGGCCATTTTCTTTTGGAAGCAAACGGCAGACGTTCAGGACAGGCGGTGCAGCGCGATAGCCTCGACTCTCCTGATTGACAGCGGCCCGATGACCCAGACCACCGTTCGGGTCATTCCCGCACTACTGACGGCGCAGCACGGCGGCCGTGCGCGTTAAACAATGCCCCCTGCCCCCAACGCGCGGTCAGGGTTTCACCACCTGGTGATCGATCGCACCGAAGATCGAGTGGCCATCGCCGTCGCGCATTTCTATCCGCACGGTGTCGCCCCAGCGCAGGAACGGGGTTTTCGCCTCGCCGCTGGCGATCGTTTCGATCATCCGCTGTTCGGCGATGCACGAATAACCGCGCCCGCCCCCGCCCACCGGGCGGCCCGGCGAACCGTCGGGATCGCGGTTGGACACGGTACCCGAACCGATGATCGATCCCGCGCCGACCCGGCGCGTTTTGGCGAGATGCGCGATCAGCGTGCCGAAATCGAACGTCATCTCCTCGCCCGCCTCCGCCCGGCCGAACGGTTCTTCGTTCAGGTCAACCATCAGCGGGTGCGACAACTTGCCGTCCGCCCAGGCATCGCCCAGCGCATCGGGCGTCACGAAGACCGGCGAGAAGTGGCAGGCAGGCTTCGACTGGACGAAGCCGAACCCCTTGGACAATTCGCCGGGAATCAGGTTGCGCAGCGACACATCGTTTACAAGGCCGACAAGGCGGACGTGCTTCAGCGCATCCTCGCGCGATACGCCCTGCGGCACATCGCCGGTGACGACGACGATTTCCGCCTCCATGTCGCAGCCCCAGGCCTCGTCCGCCAGTGTGATCGGATCGCGCGCGCCGCGCATATCGTCGCTGCCGCCCTGGTACATCAGCGGATCGGTCCAGAAACTGGCGGGAAGTTCCGCCCCTCGCGCCTGCCGCACCAGTTCGACATGGTTCACATAAGCCGAGCCGTCGGCCCACTGGAACGCACGCGGCAACGGCGCGGCCGCTTCGCGTTCGTGGAACCGCTTGCGGGGGATGGCCTCGTGCTCAAGTTCTGTCGAAAGCGCGGCAAGAGCCGGCTGGTGCCGGTCCCAATCGTCAAGCGCGCCTTGCAGCGTGGGCACGATGTGATCGGCATCGGCATACCAGGCAAGGTCTGCCGACACGACGATCAGGCGCCCGTCGCGACCTTGCGGAAGAGAGGCGAGCTTCATTCGGTTTCGCCTTCGATCTTGCGCACCGATGCAAGCAGCTTGTCCAGGATTGCGCGCAGCTTGTCCTGGTCCTTCTGCGGCAGGGTGGCGAAGATCCGTTCGGTCATGCCATGCGCCTGCGGCCAGATTTTCGCATGCATCTCTTTCCCCGCGGCGGTGAGTTCAAGGTGGTGCGAGCGACCGTCCGCCAGGTTGGGAATGCGCGCGACCAGCCCGCGCTCTTCCAGAACCTTGCTGGCACGATTGACCGCGACCTTGTCCATCACCGTCGCGCGGACGAGTTCGCGCTGAGTCATGCGCCCCGCATCGCCAAGCACGGCCATGATCCGCCATTCGGGAATTTTCAGTCCGAACTGGCTGCGATATTCGTCGGAGATCAGTCCGCTCACCGCGTTGGAGGTGATGGCCATTCGATAGGGCAGAAAGTCTGCCAGTCGGGTCTCTGTTCCGGGCATGGAACGATTACTACTGAAACAATCGTGCAGCGCAAGGGGGCCTTGTCGCGCATTATTGTGCGCAGCACCGTAATTTTGGGAAAATACTCCGAAATGGGTGCTTCACGCGATTTTGCGGCGCACCAATTGTTCGATGCGGGAAACAGCCTTGCTGTCGCGCGCGCCCGGCGCCGTAACCAGCGCGGTATCCAGAACACGATCGATCGGGCTGGCCGACCGTTCGCCGGGAAGGATTCGGGCCAGTTGCTCCACTGTGCGGCGGGCCTTGTCCGCATTGGCGGCCATGACCTGCAATATCTCCGCAACGTCCACGCTTTCGCCTTCGCGCCAACTGTCATAGTCGGTGACCATGCCCAGCAACGCATAGGGAAGCTCCGCCTCGCGCGCCAGGCGCGCTTCGGGCAGCGCGGTCATCCCGATCACGTCTGCGCCCCAATTGCGGTACATCCGACTTTCCGCGCGGGTCGAAAACTGCGGACCCTGCATCGAAAGATAGCATGCGCCTTCGTGCACCGTGGCCCCCGCCTCGCGCGCGGCGGCGGCGGCCCAGCCGGTCAGGCGCGGGCAAACGGGATCTCCGAACGGCACGTGCGCGACAAGGCCGTTTCCGAAAAAGCTCTGCGGGCGGCCATGCGTGCGGTCGATGAACTGGGTAACGCTTGCGAAATCGCCCGGCGCCATTTCCTCGCGCAACGAACCGATGGCGGAGATTGCCAGGATGTCCGTCGCGCCAAGCTGCTTCAAGGCCGCGATATTGGCGCGATAGGGCACGCCCTCCGGCGCCAGCCCGTGGCCCGGCCCGTGGCGCGGAAGGAAGGCGAAGCGCACGCCGCCGATGCAGCCGGTCGTCACCGGGCCGGACGGCTTCCCCCACGGCGTTTCGATCTCCTGCGCCTGCGCATCTTCAAGCTGGTCGAGCACATAGAGGCCCGAACCGCCGATAACACCGATGCACCAATCGCCCATGCCCGCCTCCGCAAGTTGGTTTGCGCAGGCGCTAGGCCGCGGGCGTTACAACCGCAAGAACGCTTATTCGGGATTCACCAGGATGCCGTGCATGACGATGTCCATCACGTGCGCCTTGTAACGCTCGCGCAGTTCGTCGGTCATGTTGTCGGTATCGAAGCAGTGCTGCAGCACCAGCCGGGCGGAAAAGAAGCGGTCCGAAGCGCCGGTCACCAGGAAATAGAACATCTCGTGATCGATGTCGCGGAACACGCCTTCCTGCACCCCCTGCCTGATGAGCTTGTCATAGGCCCGGTTCAGCGGGGTCAGGTACAGATCGGCGATCCGCCGCGCTTCTGCCGGATCGCTTTCGCGCACAAGCCGCATCAGCAGGCGGTTGAGGTATGGATAGTCGTAGTAGGTATCGATGACCTTGGAGATATGCCGCCGGAGTTTCGCTTCCGGGTCCATATCGTCCTTCACCACCAGGGCGTCGACGCTTTTGACGATGCTCGCCATGTCGCGGTCGAGCAGCGCCTTGAGAAGGCCCGCCTTGTTGCCGAAATAGTATTTCACCAGCGCCGAGTTCAAACCCGAGCGCAGCGAAAGTTCGGACAACGAAATATCGACGATATCGCCTTCGCGCATGATCGCCGACGCGGTTTCCAGCAACAGCGCGCGTGCGCCGGCGGGGCCGTTCATATCGGAAGTTCTGGATGCCTCTGTCATTCGTAGGCCGGTTCGTCCCACCACGGATAAAAGTCCGGCATATCCGAAGAAACCGTGCCGGGGTAGACCGGCGCCCGCTTCTCGAGGAAGCTTTGCACACCTTCCGCGGCATCCTTGCCCTTCGACAGGCGATAGATCGCGCGACTGTCGATCTTGTGCGCCTCCATCGGGTGATTGCCCGGCGGAATGCGCCACAGCATCGCCCGCGTCATCGCAACGGAAACCGCGCTGGTATTGTCGGCAATCTCGCTCGCCAGAGCGCGGGCCGCACCCAGCAGATCCTCGGGTGCGTGAATCGAACGAACCAGCCCGCCGTTGAGCGCCTCTTCCGCGCCGAACACGCGCCCGGTCATGCACCATTCCGCCGCCTGGCTGACGCCGACGAGGCGCGGCAGGAACCAGCTCGAGCAGGCCTCGGGCACGATCCCGCGCCGCGCGAAGACGAAGCCATAGCGCGCCTTGTCGCTTGCGAGGCGGATGTCCATCGGCAGTTGCATGGTGATGCCTACGCCCACCGCGACGCCGTTGCATGCCGAGATCAGCGGCTTCTTTGACTGGTAGAGGCGCAGCGTCAGCAGCCCGCCGCCATCGCGCACACGCGGGTCCGAAAGGTCTTCGACCGGTTCCGAATTGGAAAAGACCGCGCGCCCATCGTCCGGGGTCAGGTCCGCGCCCGCGCAGAACGCCCTGTCGCCGGCGCCGGTAAAGATCACCGCCCGCACGTTGTCGTCGGCGTCGGTGCGGTCCATCGCATCGATGATCTCGTTCATCATCGTGCCGGTAAAGGCGTTCATCTTTTCAGGACGGTTGAGCGTGATCGTCGCGATGCGATCGGTCACGTCGAAAAGTATCTGGGTATATTCGGACACGGACCTCTCCCCTGGTTCCGATGGCGCGCGCCGTTCATCCGGCGCGCGCCACGCACGTTTCCGGACTTACCGGGGCGCCATGCGGATGCCGCCGTCGAGGCGCACGTCCTCGCCATTGAAATAGCCGTTCTCGATCATGCACATGGCAAGATTGGCGTATTCGGGGGGATTGCCCAGGCGCTTGGGGTTGAGCACCGAGGCACCCAGCGCATCGCGCACGTTCTGCGGCGCACCGGCCAGCAGCGGCGTGTCGAAGATGCCAGGCAGGATCGTGTTCACGCGGATCTTCTCGCTCGCAAGGTCGCGCGCGATCGGCAGGGTCATGCCGACAACGCCGCCCTTCGACGCGGAATAGGCCGCCTGGCCCATCTGGCCGTCCTCGGCCGCGACCGACGCGGTGTTGACGATAGCACCACGATCACCGTCTTCCTGCGGGTCGAGCGTCAGCATACCCGCCGCCGACTTGGCGATGCAGCGGAACGTGCCGACAAGGTTGATCTGGATGATGAAGTTGAACGCATCGAGCGGGAAGTGCTTGATCGAACCGTCTTCCTTACTGCGGCTGGCGGTCTTGATCGCGTTGCCGGTGCCCGCGCAGTTGACCAGGATGCGCTCCTGTCCAATTGCTTCGCGCGCCTTGGCGAAGGCGGCGTCTACACTGGCTTCATCGGTCACGTTGCATTCGCAGAACACACCGCCAAGCTCGGCGGCCATCGCTTCGCCCTTCTCCTTCTGAAGATCGAAGATCGCGACCTTCACGCCCTTGGCGGCAAGCGCGCGAGCCGTTGCGGCACCAAGGCCCGAAGCACCGCCGGTAACGACCGCGGCAACCGTATTGTCGAGTTTCATGTGTTTCTCTCCGTTCGATCTCAGACCATTTCGACGATGGTGACGTTGGCGACACCGCCGCCTTCGCACATCGTCTGCAGGCCATACTTCTTGCCACGCGCCTTCAGTGCGTGAAGTAACGTGGACATGAGCTTCGTGCCCGAAGCGCCGAGCGGGTGGCCCAGCGCGATCGCACCGCCGTTGACGTTCAGCTTTTCCGGATCGGCGCCGGTGTGCTTCAACCATGCGAGCGGGACAGACGCGAACGCCTCGTTCACTTCGTAAAGGTCGATGTCCGCCATCTTCATGCCCGCGCGTTCAAGCGCCTTGTCGGTCGCGAAAAGCGGCTCTTCCAGCATGATCACCGGATCGCCGGCAGTAACGGTCAGCGTGTGGATGCGCGCCATCGGCGTCAGCCCGTAACGCTTCAGCGCCTCTTCCGAGACGATTAGCGAAGCCGAGGAACCGTCGCAGATCTGGCTGGAACTGGCGGCCGTCAGCGCGCCGTCGGGCATCAGCAGCTTCACGCCCTGTATGCTTTCCAGCGTGGCGTCGAAGCGGATACCTTCGTCCACCGTGTGCATGTCCGGACCGTCGGGCGTTTCGATCGCGATCGGTACGATCTCTTCCTTGAAGGCACCGGCTTCGGTCGCGGCGATGGCGTTCTTGTGGCTCTTCAGGGCGAAGCGATCGAGATCGTCCTTGGTCAGGCCGTGCTTCTTCACGATCATCTCTGCGCCCATGAACTGGGACCACATGATGCCCGGATACTTCTCTTCAAGGCCCGGCGACTTGTAGTTGCCCAGCCCTTCTTTCATGTGGAAGCTTGCGGTCGACCCCATCGGCACGCGCGTCATGCTTTCCACACCGGCCGCGATGACCACGTCCTGTGTGCCGCTCATGACCGCCTGCGCGGCGAACTGGATCGCCTGCTGGGAAGATCCGCACTGGCGATCGATGGTGACGGCCGGGGTCGATTCGGGAAGCATCTTGGACGCCAGCACCGCGTTGCGGCCAACCTGCATGGCCTGTTCACCACCCTGGCCGACGCAACCCATGATCACGTCATCCACGGCGTTGGGATCGACGCCCGTGCGCCTTACGATGTCATCCAGCGTTGCCGCGGCGAGATCGACCGGGTGCACCCCGGCCAGACGTCCGCCGCGCCTGCCACCTGCGGTTCTGACCGCGTCGACGATATAGGCAGTGCCCATGATATTCCGACTCCTCTCCGAATGGATTTAACCGATCGGTTAAACCTGTCGGCGAGGCTGGTCAAGCTGGCTGGATAAGACGGTCGCTCCGCCGGGTCATTTCCACCCACAAACCCTTACCGCCAAGCGTAGCGACACGGCGGCCCAGAACGCCCGCCCAATGGGCATCGTTGCCGAATTCGCTGCGCCAGCTCATCAGCCGGCGGGTATAGCGGTTCAGCGCGTATTCCATCGTGAAGCCGATCGCGCCGTGAACGCGGTGCGCGATGGGCGTGGCGCGATCGATCGCGATATTGGTGCGCAACTTGGCAGAGGCGATTTCGAACCCCGCCTCGTCAAGTCCGTCCAGCGCCGCCGCGCAACCGGCGGCCGATGCATCGACTGCGGCCGCTTCCTCCGAAAATTCGGCCATCGCCTGCTGCACCGCCTGGAACTTGGCAAGCGGACGGCCGAACTGCTGGCGCTGGTTGACGTGTTCGATTGCCAGCGTGAACGCCGCTTCCAGCGCGCCGGAAGCCTGCGCGACGCGGGCGAAGGCACCCAGCGCCGCAAGGTCCGCTTCGCACGGCGCGCCTGCCGCGGCGGTACCGGTAAAGGTCACAGCGTCAAGCGGTTCGCCCGCCGGCGATTCGCCTTCGGTAAACGTGCAGGCGTCGACCATGTAGAGGCTGGCCTTGCCATCCTCTACCGAAACGACCGCGTCTGCATGGCGTCCCCACGGCACGCGGCAGCCGGGCGCGGCAATGGAAACGAAGCCCTGCGGAGCCTCGATCCCCGCCAGGGCGAGCACATGGTGCGCAAGGATTGGCTCGGCCACGGGGGCGGGAACCGCATTCCTGCCCGCAAGACGGAGGACGGCCAGCACGTCTCCCCAATCGCCGCCGAAACCGCCCTTGTCTTCAGGGACCAGCAGCGTGGAAAACCCGGCTTCGGCAAGACGCGGCCATGCTGCCTCGAAATCGCTCTCGGCAAGCTCGGCAAACAGGCCTTCGGCCATGTCGGCCAGCAGTTGGCGGTTGTCACTCATCCCAAATACCTCACCCCGAAAATCTCAGCGAAGCCCCAGCCCCTTGGCGATAATGCCGCGAAGCACTTCGGGCGTGCCGCCGCGCAAGCTGTAGCTGGGGCTCTGCACCAGCAGCCAGACGAGCAGGCGCGAAAGGTCGGTCCTGTCCGCAAGGTCGGCATCTACCGCCGCCTGCACCAGCCGCGGCAGCGCCTGTTCATAGGCATTGCCCAGATCCTTGACGATCGCCGCTTCGACAACCGGATCTTCGCCCGCGTCCAGCTTGGCCGCCGTGGACATCGACATCTGGCGCAGCGTCCACAGTTCGGCGGTAAGCCGGCCGATCAGTTGCGCGATGTCGGGCGCGGGCTCCGGCCCCACCGCATCGATCAATGCAACCAGCAGCGCATGGCTGGACAGATAGCGTTCCGGGCCGGACCGTTCGAGCGCAAGCTCGGCAACCACCTGCTTCCATCCGTTGCCTTCGGTTCCCACCAGCGCATCGAGCGGGATCAGCGCGTCTTCGAAGAATATCTCGTTGAAGTGGTGGCTGCCCGTCATGTCCACGATCGGTCGGATCGTGATGCCCGGCGTATCGAGATCGATCATCAGCTGCGAAAGCCCGGCGTGGCGTTCGCTGCCTTCTTCGGTGCGCACCAGCGTAAGTGCGGCGTGGCTGCGGTGTGCGCCGCTGGTCCATACCTTCTGCCCGTTCACGCGCCAGCCTTCGGGCGTCTTGCGGGCGGACGTGCGGACGCTTGCAAGGTCCGACCCGGCATTGGGTTCGGACAACCCGATGCAGGCGTAAATCTCACCGCGCGCCATTCCGGGCAGGTATTTCTGCTTCTGCGCTTCGGTGCCATAGCGGATGAGCAGCGGCCCGGTCTGCCGGTCGGCGATCCAGTGCAGCCCCGCCGGAGCGCCCAGCGCAAGAAGCTCTTCCAGCACGACATAGCGTTCCAGCATCGTGCGTTCGTGGCCGCCGTATTCCTTTGGCCAGTTCATCGCCAGCAGGCCCGCCTTGCCCAGCGCCTTCGAGAACGCCTCGTCGAAGCTGAACCAGCAGTTGGCCCGCGATTCGAGCTGCCAATGCGATTCGTGCTGCGCCACGAGATCGCGAACCTGTTGCCGCAGGGCGGGAATGTCACCGGGCGGATTGAACGGGCGGATCGGGAATATTTGCATCGCACGCTTCCCTATGGCAGCGCGAATTTAATCGCAAACTTAAACACGCCTTCACCGCCCAGCCGTGAACGGCCCAGAGAGGAGAACCGCGTTGACCCCGTTCCTTTCCGTAGAGCGCCGCGGGCGCGTGGCGATCCTGACCATGAGCCGCCCCGAATCGATGAATGCCATCGGCAGCCTCGAGGATTGCGACAACATCATCGAAACCTTCGCGATGCTGGGTGACGATCGCTCTGTCAGCGCCATCGTGCTGACCGGTGAAGGCCGGGCGTTCTGCACCGGCGGCAACATCAAGGGCATCCGCGAACGCAAGGGCATCGGCCCGCTCGACCAGCCCGATTCGACGCGCAGCAACTATCGTCGCGGCGTGCAGGCAGCAACGCGCGCGATGCTCGATTGCGAAATCCCGATGATCGCGGCGGTGAACGGCCACGCCATCGGGCTGGGGCTGGACCTTGCCTGCCTGTGTGACATCCGCATCGCTGCACAGGGCGCGAAGATGGCGGCCAGCTTCATCAAGGTGGGCATCGTACCGGGCGATGGCGGCGCGTGGACGCTGCAGAAGATCGTCGGCTATTCGAAGGCCGCCGAACTGTTCCTGACCGGCGAAACCTTCGGCGCGGACTATGCGAAGGAAATCGGCCTGGTCGGCTCTGTCGTGCCCGATGGCGAAGCCGTGCAAGCGGCGGTGATCATGGCCGAGAAAATCGCGGCCAATGCCCCGCGCGCGCTGCGGCTGACCAAGCGCCTGCTGCGCGAGGCGCAACACGGACGCGCGGATGACGTGCTGGAACTTTCCGCCGCCTACCAGGCGATCGTCCACGAAACGAAAGACCACTATGAAGCGGTCAGCGCGATCCTGGAAAAGCGCGCGCCGGTTTTCACCGGGGATTGAGGCAGGGCGCAACGGCACCGGATAGCCTTGTATGTCCCGTGAAGCAGACTTCATCGACGGCCTGAGAGCCCTTGCGACCAGCCCCGCCGCGCGCGGGCTGGAAGACGATGCGGCCGTGCTGGACATCGGCGGCGAATCCATTGTGCTGACCCACGATGCGATGGTGGAAGGCGTTCACTGGCTGGCCGGGCAAGACCCGGCCGACGTGGCGTGGAAGCTGGTCGCGGTGAACCTGTCCGACCTTGCCGCCAAAGGCGCCGAACCCGTCGGCGTACTGCTGGGCTATTCATTCGGCAGCGACGATGCGCGCTTCGCCGAAGGTTTGCGCGCGGTGCTGCACGAATACGGCGTTCCGCTACTGGGCGGAGACACCGTGCAGACGCCCGGACCGCAATCGCTGGGGCTTACGGCGATTGGCCGTGCGACCCACCGCCCGGTGCCCTCCCGCTCGGGCGTGAATGCGGGGGACCGGATTTTCGTAACCGGGCCGGTCGGCGGGGCGATGATGGGGTTCGAGGCCATGCGCGACGGGCACGAGGGCGCGGACACCCTGCCCTATCGCCGTCCCGTGCCGATGCTTGCCGCCGGGCGGGCCATCGCCCCGCTCGCTCACGCGATGATGGACGTGTCCGACGGATTGCTGCTGGACGCAGGGCGCATGGCCGATGCAAGCGGCGTGACCATCGCGATCCGCGCAAGCGACGTGCCGCTCGCCCCCGGTATCCCGCCCGAGCGACGCGACGATGCGCTGCGCTGGGGGGACGATTACCAGCTGCTGTTCGCCCTGCCGCCCGGAGTCGCACCGCCGTGCGATGCGTGGCCCGTGGGTGAGGCGCAACCGCGCGGCAAGGCTTCGATCCTGCTCGACGGTGCGCAGGTTACCGGCCATCTTGGCTGGCAGCACGGCGAAAACGGTTGATTTGCGGGACATTGTCCAAACTTGCACTTGCGAGCCGCGAATAAAACGATAGCGTCCCGCCCCAATGCCGCCACAAGGTGGCCCAACCCCCGGCAATGACCGGGGCGAGAGAGGGGGACTGATGTCGTGAATCCAGTCGTTATTGCAATTATCCTGGGACTCGTGGCCGTGCTTTATGGCTTCGTGACCAGCCGCCAGGTGCTTGGCGCACCGGCCGGCAACGAAAAGATGCAGGAAATCGCCGCCGCCATTCAGGAAGGCGCGCAAGCCTATCTGAAGCGCCAGTACACCACCATCGGCATCGTCGGCGTGATCGTGGCCGTCATCATCGCGGTAACGCTCACCTGGGTTTCGGCGGTCGGCTTCGTGCTGGGCGCGGTGCTTTCGGGCGCGGCGGGATTCATCGGCATGAACGTGTCGGTCCGTTCCAACGTGCGCACCGCCGCGGCCGCACAATCCGGCCTGCAACAGGGCCTGACTCTGGCTTTCCGCGCGGGCGCGATCACCGGCATGCTGGTGGCGGGCCTCGCCCTTCTCGCGATATCGGTATTCTACTGGTACCTGATCGGCCCGGCGGGCCACACCGTCGGCGGCGATGACCGCACGGTGGTGGAGGCGCTGACCGCGCTGGCCTTCGGTGCGTCGCTGATTTCCATCTTCGCGCGTCTTGGCGGCGGTATCTTCACCAAGGCTGCCGACGTGGGCGCCGACCTTGTCGGCAAGGTGGAAGCGGGCATCCCCGAGGATGACCCGCGCAACCCGGCCGTGATCGCCGACAACGTTGGCGACAACGTGGGCGACTGCGCCGGCATGGCCGCCGACCTTTTCGAAACCTATGTCGTCACCGTGGGCGCCACGATGGTGCTTACCGCTCTGCTCGTCAAAGGCGCGGGTGACCTGCTGATGCCGATGATGGCACTGCCGCTGCTGATCGGCGGCGTATGCATCGTCACGTCGATCATCGGCACCTATTTCGTCCGTCTTGGCGGATCGAACAACGTCATGGGCGCGATGTACAAGGGCTTCCTTGTCACCGCGGTCCTTTCGATCCCGGCCATCTACGTCGCCATGCAATACTCGCTGGGCGACATGGGCGCGCAGATCGGCGACAAGGGCCTTACCGGCATGGCGCTGTTCTGGTGCTCGATGCTCGGCCTTGTCATCACCGGGCTGATCATCTGGATCACCGAATACTACACCGGCACCAACTTCCGCCCGGTGAAGTCCATCGCCAAGTCTTCGGAAACGGGACACGGCACGAACGTGATCCAGGGCCTTGCGATCGCCATGGAGGCAACCGCGCTGCCGACGCTGGTGATCGTGGCGGGCATCATCATCGCCTACCAGCTCGCCGGGCTGATCGGCATCGCCTATGGCGCAACCGCGATGCTGGCGCTGGCCGGCATGGTCGTCGCGCTCGACGCCTATGGCCCGGTTACGGACAACGCGGGCGGCATCGCCGAAATGGCGGGGCTGGACGACAGCGTTCGTGAAAAGACCGACCTGCTGGACGCGGTGGGCAACACCACAAAGGCCGTGACCAAGGGTTACGCGATCGGATCGGCGGGGCTTGCCGCGCTGGTACTGTTCGCCGCCTATACCACCGACTTGCGTGAGTTCTTCCCGTCGCTGGACGTGAACTTCAGCCTTGAGAACCCGTATGTCATCGTCGGCCTTCTGCTGGGCGCGCTGCTGCCTTACCTGTTCGGTTCGATGGGCATGACCGCCGTGGGCCGCGCGGCGGGTGACGTGGTGATCGACGTGCGCGACCAGTTCGCCGCCGATCCGGGCATCATGGCAGGGACCAGCAAGCCCAACTATGCCAAGACGGTGGACCTCGTCACCAAGGCGGCGATCAAGGAGATGATCATCCCCTCGCTGCTGCCGGTACTGGCGCCCATCGTGGTCTATTTCGTGATCAGCGCGATCGCGGGATCGGCCAACGGCTTTGCCGCGCTTGGCGCGCTGCTGCTGGGCGTGATCGTCGGCGGGCTGTTCGTCGCGCTTTCCATGACCGCCGGCGGCGGCGCATGGGACAACGCGAAGAAGTACATCGAAGACGGCAACCACGGCGGCAAGGGCAGCGAAGCCCACAAGGCCGCGGTGACGGGCGATACCGTGGGCGATCCCTACAAGGACACCGCGGGTCCGGCCGTGAACCCGATGATCAAGATCACCAACATCGTCGCGCTGCTTCTGCTCGCGGCACTGGCGGGACACGTCGCCGGGTGATAAGTACGTAACCATACGCGGCAGGGCAAAGCCTTGCCGTGCGGGTCCCGGGCGGGAAAACCGCCGGGATGCCACCCCAGGTCGGGGAGAGGAACGAACCCCGTCCGGAGCGATCCGGACGGGGTTTTTCATTGCGCCGGCCGATCCCCGGCAAATTTCCGGCCGCCTCCACGAAGTTGCACCTGCAACCATTCAGCTTGCCATTCCGCCCCGCCTCTGGTGAATCGTCGGGCATGACCGACGTTACTTATGCGAGTTATCTCGCGCTCGACGATATCCTTGCCGCCCAGCACCCCGCATCCGATGTGCACGACGAGTTGCTGTTCATCGTCATCCACCAGACCAAGGAACTGTGGCTGAAGCAGACCATCGCGGAACTGCAAGTGGCCAAGCGGCTGGTGCGCGAAGGCGCGCTGGTGGAAGCGTACAAGGGCCTTGCGCGCGTCAGCCGGATACAGGCGGTGATGACTCTGTCGTGGGACGTGCTCGCCACCATGACGCCCAGCGACTATTCCCGCTTTCGCGACGTGCTCGGATCGTCGAGCGGCTTCCAGTCGGACCAGTTCCGCACGGTGGAGTTCATGCTCGGCCTGAAGGAAGCCGGGCACCTTCAGTTCCAGGACGACCGCCCCCATGCGCGCGCCGCGCTGGAAGCGGCGCTGAATGCGCCTTCGCTGTGGGACGATGCCAATGCGGCGCTCGCCCGCGCCGGGTTTGCCCTTCCCGCCGAAGTGCTGGAGCGCGACTGGAGCCAGCCCTATGTGCCCGGCGAAGCGGTGGAGGACGCGTGGCTGGACGTCTATCGCGACACGCACCGGCATTGGGAGCTTTACCAGCTTGCCGAAAAGCTGGTCGATATAGACGACGCGCTGGCAACGTGGCGGCATCGCCACGTCCTCACCGTCAGCCGCATCATCGGCGGCAAGCGCGGCACCGGCGGCACCGCGGGCGTGCCTTACCTGCAATCGACGCTGGCCAAACGCTGCTTTCCCGAGCTTTGGTCACTGAGGACGCGCCTGTGACCGGCGAAAGCTTTCGCCGCCTGTTCCAGCGCGCGATTGCCGCCGCGCCGGACCGGCTGCACCTTGCCGCGCACAGCCACCACCTGTGGCCCGATGCAAGCTGGCTGGGGCAACAGGCCGCGTGGGACGACGCGGCGCGGCTGGCCGATCGCAAGTGGGACCGCGTCATGGGCGAAATCTGGCCCGGCGCGCAGCGGCACGTCGCCGCCGAACTGGGCCTGCCCGATCCGGCGACCGTGGTCTTCGCGCCCAACACGCATGACCTGATCGTGCGGCTTGTCTCTGCCCATCCCGGCAAGCGCCCGCTGCGCGTGCTGGCGAGCGACGGCGAATTCCATTCGTTCCGCCGGCAGGCCGCGCGCTGGGTGGAAGCGAGTGAGATCGTGCTGGAGACGGTGCCGGTGGCGGGCAACGACTTTACCGGCCGCTTTGTGGAGCGCGCACGGACCGGCCAATGGGATCTGATCTTCACCAGCCACGTGATGTTCGGCAGCGGCGGCGTGTTCGAAGGGGTCGACGAACTGGCCGCGCTTTCCGGTCCTGACGGACCTTGGGTGGCGATAGACGGCTATCACGGCTTCATGGCGGTGGAGACGGACCTGTCCGCCGTGGCGGACCGGGTGTTCTACCTTGCGGGCGGATACAAGTATGCAATGGCGGGCGAAGGTTGCGCCTTCATGCACTGCCCGCCCGGTTTCGGCCCCCGTCCCGCAATCACCGGCTGGTATGCCGCGTTCGATGACCTGTCGCTGCCGCCCGGCACGGTCGGCTATGCCACGGACGCGCGCCGCTTCATGGGGGCGACGTTCGATCCATCGGGCCTCTACCGCTTCGTGGCGGTGCGCGACATGCTGGCACAGGAAGGGCTGACGACCGCGCGCATATCGGCCCACGTCGCCGCCTTGCGTGACGATCTGCTGGCGCGCATCGCGCATACGCCGCTATCGCAAGCAGACGTGCTCAACCCGCCGGGCCATGGCGCGCAAGCGCGCTTCCTTGCCTTCCGCTCACCCCACGCCGCGCAATGGCAGGCGCGCCTTCTGGAACAGGAGGTGGTGACGGACGTGCGCGGAGACGTGTTGCGCATTGGCCTTGGCCTCTATCACGATGCGCGCGACATGGCCCGGGCAGGGGATGTGCTGGCGAGGCTTTAAAGCATTTTCCGTTCGCGGCGGGTCCGGGCATCAACCCGCTTGCGCCGCTTCCTTCGCCACCACCTTGCGCAGCACGTTCACATAAGTTTCCGGCTCCTGCGCGCCGGGGATCAGCGCCCTGCCGTTGACTACCATCGCCGGGACGCCGGTGATATTCATGTCCCACGCGGTCGCCTCCTCGTGCCGCACGGACTTGCCCACCTGCTCGTCCAATAGGGCCTGCGCCGCGCCGAGCCTGGGAAGGCCCACGCTTTCCGCCAGTTCGACCAGCACTTCGGGATCGGCCATGTTGCGGCGCTGCTGGAAATGCGCGTCGAACATCGCGCGCTTCAGCTTTCCCTGCACCTCCGGCCCGCCGGCACGAAGCGCCCAGTAAAGCAGCTTGTGCGCGAGGAACGTGTTCCACATCATCGCCTGGGGCGCTTCGCCCTCGCCTTCGTAAGCAAAGGAATAGCCCACCCGGTCGCCAAAGCCCTTCAACCTGTCGCGCACGTCCGCGCTTTCGGCGGCAGGGCGGCCGTATTTGCGCTGGATATGCGCGGCCTGCTCCTCGCCTTCTGGCGGCATATCCGGGTTCAGTTCGAACGGACGGAAGCGCACTTCCGCCTCGATCTCTCCGTCCAGTTCGTCCAGCGCCTTTTGCAGCTGCCGCGTGCCGATCACGCACCACGGGCACATCACGTCCGACCAGACGTCTATCGTGACTTTCGTCGGCTGCTCGCTCATCGGGCTTCTCCTGTTATCGTGATAGCCACCAGCTTAGCAGGTGGTACGCCACCGCATGCGGCGGCGGGGCGATGAAAGGCGCGCCGTCCCGTTCCTGCATCGCGGCCAGCACTTCGTCGCGCGTGAACCAGCGCGCGGTTTCCAGCTCGGTATAATCGATCGTCAGGTCTGCGCTGTCCGCCATGGCGTGGCAGGCGATCATCAGCGAGGACGGGAAAGGCCAGGGCTGGCTGGCGACGTATTGCACATCGCGCGCGACCACGCCCGATTCTTCCATAACCTCGCGCGCCACGGCCTCTTCGATCGATTCGCCCGGCTCCACGAAGCCGGCCAGCGCCGAAAATCGCCGCTCCGGCCAGCGCGGCTGGCGGCCGAGCAGCAATTGCCCGTCATGTTCCACCAGCATGATCGTGACCGGATCGACGCGCGGGAAGTGTTCCGCACGGCACGTCACATTGGTGCAACTGCGCTGCCAGCCGCCCTTGGCCAGCTTCGTTTCGTGCCCGCAGCGCGCGCAGAAACCGTGGCGGGCGTGCCAGTCGACCAGGCTGCGCGCAGTGCCGTATGTCGCGATGTCCGAATGGCCGAGCGTGGCGATGGCCGACCATGTCCGCGGGCTTGGCGGACCGGCGCCATGCGAGGCCGCGCCGCTGACTTCGGCAAAGCATCCCTTGCCGTCCAGCAAACCCAGGAACACAAGGTCGCTGTCGGGCGAGGCATCGGCCAGCGTGCCCCATTCCAGCCCGCCTTCGGGCGTTATCACCGGATCGAGCCCGTCCAGCTTCAGCAGCCGCGCGCGCCAGTCCATCAGGCCGGCCAGCCGGTCCGCGTCGGAACGGATGTGGTCGGCGCGGTCCAGCGCCGCCCCCGCGAATGCAATCGTGCGTTCGGTCATGCTGCTGCCTTCCTGCCAGTCATCGTCTCGAGATCGGCGATCACCGCCTTGGGAAACTGCTTGCTTACCGGATAGCTGTTGTCGGGCATGTATTGCGTGAACAGCGATGCCCGGTTGCCGACGCGCGTGTTGACGAACGCGACCGTCCCCGCCGCGCCGCCCCAGCCATATGTCCCCGCGTCCACGCCCAGCCCCACGCGCCCGCCCGCGCCGAAGCCCGCGCCTTCGATCCAGGTGCCCTTGGTATTGGCGGTGGCGGGAAGCAGGTTGGACATGCCCATCTTCACCGCAGCCTCGTTCATCACGCGCCGCCCGCCGATCTGCCCCATGCCGAGCAGCATCATCAGAAAACGGTCGTAATCGCGCGGGCTGCTGACCAGCCCGGCCCCGCCGAACGGGAACGGCGGCTTTTCCAGATAGATCGAATTGTCCGCCGGATCGATCGGCACCAGCACACCGCCGATCACGCCATAGTTGGTGGTAAGGCGCGGCTCGTCGGCCTTCGGCACCTTGAAGAACGTGCTCGTCATCCCCGTGGGCGCGAAGATCCGCTCTTTCAGGAATGCATCGAACGGCTGGCCGGTGACGACTTCGATCACCCGCCCCATCAGGTCCAGCCCCACCGAATAGGACCACTGCGTGCCGGGTTGATAGACCAGCGGCATCTGCGCCAGCGTATCGGTAAAGTCGGCCAGGCTGGACACCGGCGTGGAATCGTCCAGCCCCGGTATCTTCATCTTGCTGACCTGCCCCGGCACCAGCCCCGAATCCTCGTATGCCTGCTTGATCGGCCCCTTCTGGACGATCGAATAACCGAGGCCCGACGTATGTGTGATCAGTTCGCGGATGGTGATCGGCGACTTCGCGGGCAGCACGTCCTCTATCGAACCGTCTGGCGTTGCCTGCACCATCATCTTTGCGAACCGGGGCAGGATGTCGGCCAGTGGCTGGTCAAGCCGCAGCTTGCCTTCGTCCACCAGGATCATCGTCGCCATGCCGGTGATCGGCTTGGTCATCGAATAGATGCGATAAAGGCTGTCTATCGTAACCGGGGTTTCGCTGTTGTTCGCCAGCGTGCCGCGCGCGATGGCCATCGGCGGCTGCTGCCCCCAGCCCAGTGCGGCGATCATTTCGGGCAACTTGCCGGAATCGACATAGCCATCGACCAGCGCCGTGACATTGGGCCAGTTCGCCTCAGCCACGGCGGCTGTCGGCGCCGCTGCGAGCGAGGTGCGCGGCAACAGCGCAAGCCCCGCACCCGCTGCGATGCCGCCGCGCAGCAGCGCGCGACGCGAAATGTCCGGTTGCTCTTCCCCAAGATCCATTGTTTTCTCGCGAACAGGTTTTGAAATGAAACGCCCAACAGGCACAGCGATGTGCGCCCTCACCCCCTTCGGGTCAACAGGGCGAACCGGGAATGAACGGCTTGAAGCCTTGGTGTGTTACATCTATATAACACCTATGTTCAACCTGATCTCGATCCTCATCGGTATCGTCGCGCTGGTGCTGGCGATCCCTTCCACCATTCCCCTGCTGGGCTGGGGCAACTGGTTCGTCCTTCCCGTCGCGCTTCTGGGTGCGGGGATTGGCGCGCTGTCGCGTTCCGACGGCGGGCGGAACTTCTGCCTTGTCGTGTTCCTGGTCGCGATCGTGCGGTTGTGGATCGGCGGCGGGATTATCTGAGACGGGCGGATACTGCCGCCCGCATTGCAAAGGGACGATAGCGCTTGGGCGGATTGCCAGACGGCGTCCGCCCTCGACGTTTCCTAAGCCAAGACCCTGCGCGCCGCCTTGGCGAACAGGGTCGGCAGCCCGGCATCGTCCAGCCGTTCCACCGGCCACCATTCGCCTTCGCCGACGGGCGGGTTTTCCCCTTCAACAGCCAGAACCGCCAGATCCAGATCAAAGTGCGTGAAGCCGTGGCGCACGCTTCCCGCCGCATGCCAGTCGCCGGCCAGCGGAGGCTTGCCCGAACCGTCCGACCTTGCGGACCAGCCATCGTCCGGCAGCGCGCGCATGCCGCCCAGCATTCCCTTGCCGGGACGGCGCACCAGCCACACCGCACCGTCGCGCTCTATCCAGAAGGCGTGTCCCTTGCGCTGCGGCTTCGCCTTTTTCGGTGCCTTTACCGGATAGCGTTCCGCATCGCCCTGTTTCCCCGCGCGGCAACCGGCGCGCAGCGGGCAGAGCAGGCAGCGCGGCGCGCGCACCGTGCAGACGGTGGCGCCAAGGTCCATCATCGCCTGCGCGAAATCGCCGGGACGGCTTTCGGGCGTGATCTCCCGCGCCCTTGCACGGATTGCCTTGCGCGCGCCGGGCAACGGGTCGGCAATGGCAAAAAGGCGCGAAACGACGCGCTCGACATTGGCGTCGACCACCGCGGCCGGTTGGTCGAACGCGATGGCGGCAACGGCGGCGGCGGTGTAATCGCCCAGCCCCGGCAGCGCCTTCAGGTCCGCCTCGCTTTCCGGAAAACGCCCGCCCGACGCCGCAACCGCGCGTGCGCAGGCGAGCAGGTTGCGCGCCCTTGCATAGTATCCCAGCCCCGCCCACGCGGCCATGACCTCTGCATCGTCGGCGGCGGCAAGGTCCGTCACCGACGGCCAGCGATCGAGGAACTTCGCGTAATAAGGGCCGACCGCGGCAACCGTGGTCTGCTGCAGCATCACTTCCGATAACCACACGCGATAGGGCTCCTGCCGCCCCTCACCCGGCAGCTTGCGCCACGGAAGGGCGCGCGCGTTGGCGTCATACCAGGCAAGCAGGTCGCCCGAAATCGAAGTCTTGCCGCTGGCCTCCATCGCGCCGCTATGGCATGGCGCGCGTGTCAATGGAACGCGATCCGCAAAAGCCCCCCCGCAGCAAACCGGCCCGCAGCAAGCCCGGCAAGCCGTATGAACGGCCGCGCGGCAAGGGCGCGCGCGCGATTTCCGACCTTATGCCCGAAATCGGGCGCACCGCCTTTCGCCGCTTCGGCTTCGTGCAGTCGAGCGTGGTCACGCGCTGGCCCGAGATCGTCGGCCCCGCCCATGCCGAACATTGCGAACCGGAATCGATCCGCTTCCCGCCCGGGGAGAAGTCGGACGGCATCCTGCAACTGGTCGTCGCGCCCGGCCACGCGCCGATCATCCAGCACGTGATTCCCGAGATCGTGGAGCGGGTGAACCGCTTTTTCGGCTACAATGCGGTCGCGCGGGTCAAGATCCGGCAAGGAAACGTTCAGCAATCATCGGCAAAGCCTGATCCGGCGCGCCGCGCGCCGCCGTCTCTGAAGCCGATCCCGATGGAACTGGGGGAATCCCTGCGCGACATCGGCGATCCGGAATTGCGCGCGGTGCTGGAATCGCTGGCGCGCAGCGTGGGCGATGCCGGGAACACGGACGACGAGGGGAATTGAGCGTGAACAGGATCAAGGGGCTTTTCACCGCATTGACGGCCGCGTTCGCCGGAATGGCGCTGGCAGGTGCGGCGCTGCCGGGCGTTGCGATGGCGGCTGCAAAGCCGCTGCCCGAAGCGATGCCGGGCGGCCACAACTGGAACGCCACCGTGGCGAAGACCGATCACGACAGCTATGTGCTCGGCAACCCGGAAGCTCCGATCAAGCTGGTGGAATTCATCAGCTATACCTGCCCGCACTGCGCCCATTTCGAGGAACAGTCCGACGCGCCGCTGCGCATCGGCATGATCGCCAAGGGAACCGGCTCCATCGAAGTGCGCTCGTTCCTGCGCAACCCGATCGACCTTACGGTGACGATGCTGGCCCACTGCGGCAAACCTTCGCAGTTCTTCATGAACCACGAGATGTTCCTGCGCCGCCAGCAGAGCTGGATCCAGCCGATGATCGGCTCATCGCCCTCGCAACAGAAGCGCTGGACGAACCCCGACCTTGTGACGCGCAACCGCTATATCGCGACAGACTTCGGCCTGTACGAGATGATGAGCGAGCGCGGATACAACCGCGTCGAGATCGACAGGTGCCTGGCCGACAGCGCGCTTGCCAAGCGCCTGCAGACAGAGACGCTGGTCTATGAGGTCGACCCCACCTGCTATGACCAGGCCGACCCGGAGGCCTGCATCAGCGACAGGGTGAAAAAGCTCAAGGAATTCCAGGCCGCCGTGAAGGCGGGCACCGCCGACCCCAAAGACAATCCCGTTGCCGGACAGGGCGTGCAGGGAACGCCCAGCTTCATACTTGGCGGCGTATTGCTTGCCGGTACATACGACTGGGACACGCTGCGCCCGCAGGTGGAGGCTCGGCTCGACCAGCTCAACACCGGCAGCCCGAGCGGCGACGACTGAGCCCGACCGCCCGACTGTCCACGCGCGATTCCTGTGGGGAACGCGCACGGGGGCGGTCATCCGCCCTTCAATCGCCGCTTTCTATCGGCTAGCCCTGTCCTGCACGGGGAAACTTGCGCAAAAGGAATTTTCGACGCCATGACCACGATCCGCGCCAAACTGATGCTTGCCGCCGCCCTGCCGCTCGCGCTGGGGCTTGCCGCCTGCGGCAAGAAGGACGCCAGCGGCGATGCGCCGGCGACCAGCAGCACCCCGATCGCCAAGATCGCACCGCCCGCGGGCAAGCAGTGGTCGGACGTCGTCAGCAAGACGGCCGAAGGCGGCTATCGCATGGGCAATCCCGATGCGCCGATCAAGCTGATCGAGTACGGCGCGCTGTCGTGTTCGCACTGCGCGGAATTCGCCAAGGAAGGCGCGGCCAAGATCCGCGACGATTACGTCGCCAGCGGCCGGGTCAGCTATGAATTCCGGCCGTTCATGCTGAACATTTTCGATATTACCGCCACGCTGCTTGCGACGTGCGGATCGGATGAAGCGGTGATTCCGCTGGCAGACCAGTTCTGGGCATGGCAACCGAACCTGTTCGATCATCTCGACGGTAACAAGGACAAGGTTCAGGCCGCCGGCAACCTTCCGCCCGAAAAGCGCTTCATCGAACTGGCGAAGCTGGGCGGGATGACCGATTTCTTCGCTTCGCGCGGGATCGGCAAGGCCAAGGCCGAAGCCTGCCTGGCCGATACCGACAAGGCGACCGCGCTGGCCAAGGAAACGCAAGGCTACAGCGAGAAATACAACATCACCGGAACCCCCACCTTCTATCTCAACGGCAAGGACATCGGTTCGCTGACCTGGGGAGGTCTCGAACCCATGCTCCAGGACGCCGGCGCCCGCTGACGCGGGCGTAAGCGGGATCGGCGGGGGCAAAGAGCCGGACGACACTACCCAGTCCCACCGTGACGGAGTCGATTTTGGTCCAATGCAAGGCGCGAGGAGGGAGCCATGCCATCGCATAGTGACCGACGAGTAACGCAGCAGTGGGCCAAAATCGGCCCGCCGCAGAGCGGTTGCCCTGTGAAGCCGCGTGGCAATGTCGCGTCGCTTGCCCGGGGCCACCGGCCCGCGCGGCGCGACGCTTCTCCCCACGCGGCTTCACAGGACAATCACGGCGGGACTGGGTAGTGTCGCCCGGCTCTCACGCGATGCAGATCAAGCGCTTGAAACTGTCCGGTTTCAAGAGCTTCGTTGAGCCCGCAGAGCTGCGCATCGATCCCGGCCTTACCGGCGTTGTCGGCCCCAACGGCTGCGGCAAGTCCAACTTGCTGGAAGCGATCCGCTGGGTCATGGGCGAAAGTTCGCCCAAGTCGATGCGCGGCGGCGGGATGGAAGACGTGATCTTCGCGGGCACCGGCACCCGCCCCCCGCGCGATTTCGCAGAAGTGGTTCTGTTTGCCGAAACCGCCGAGGACGGCCCCTATGGCGGCGAAATGGAAGTGGTCCGCCGGATCGAGCGCGGATCGGGCAGCGCCTATCGCGTAAACGGACGCGACGTGCGGGCAAAGGACGTGGCGCTGGCCTTCGCCGATGCCGCCACCGGCGCGCACAGCCCCGCGCTGGTCAGCCAGGGGCGCATCGCCGCGGTGATCGCCGCCAAACCCGCCGAGCGCCGCCAGATGCTGGAAGAGGCGGCAGGGATTTCCGGCCTTCACGTCCGCCGCAAGGATGCCGAGCAGAAGCTGCGCGCAACCGAAACCAATCTGGCGCGGCTGGAAGACATGCTGTCCGGCCTGGAAAGCCAGATCGCAACCTTGCGCAGGCAGGCGCGCGCGGCGGAACGTTACAAGGCGGTGTCGGACAAGATCAGGCTGGCAGAGGCGCGGCTGGTCTTCGCGCGCTGGCGCGATGCCGCCGCCGCCGCCGATGCCGCGCGCAAGGAGGCCGAAGCGGCGGAGGCGCGCGTTGCGGCCGCCCAAGAGGCTGCGAAAGCCGCGCAGGCCGCGCAGCACGAAGCGGGAAGCGCGCTGGCAAAGACGCGCGACGAACTGTTCGACCGGCGGCAGGACGCCTCTGCCCATGCGCAGCGCATGGCCGGACTTGCGGCGCAACTGGAGGCGGCGGAACAGCGCGTGGCCGATATCGACCGCCAGCTTGCGCGGTTGGAGGAAGACCGCGGCGCCGCCGACCGGCTGACCGAAGACGCCGCCGCCGCGCTGACGAAGCTTGAGGCCGATGTCACCGCCGCCGAGACCGCGCTGACCGAGGCTGAGGCGCGCCGCCCCACACTTACCGCCGCGCAGGACGATGCGGACCGCGCGGCGCGGGCCGCCGAAGTCGCGCTGGCGCAGCGCGTGGCCGAACAAGCCGGAATCGATGCAGACTGGCGCGTGGCCGAAGCCGCGCTTGCATCTGCCCGCCAGCGCCTTGCCCGCGCCGATGCCGAGGCTGCGCGCATCGCCGGGCAGGTGGCGGCGCTTGCCGATGAGGCCGATCCTGCCGACCTGGTGGCCGGGGCCGAGAGGCAGCGGGACGAAGCCGCCGCCGCGGTTGCCGCCGCGCAGTCGGAACGCGAGGCGCTTGGATCGAAGCGTGAGGAACTGAGCGGCGCACGCGATGAAGCCAGCGCCGCCCTCGCCGCCGCGCGCGCGGAGCTTGCGACGATAGAGCGCGAAGCGGACGCCCTCGCCCGCGACCGCGCGGCTCGCGAAAAACAGGCCGCCGCCAAGGGCCGGGGACCAAGCGCGATCGGCGCGGTGAAGGTCGCGCCCGGTTATGAACGCGCGCTTGCCGCCGTGCTGGGGCGCGATGCCGCCGCCCCGCTGGGCGCGGCGCCTGCCGGGGCGGACGGCCGGTTCTGGACCGGCGCCGAAGCGCGCGATCCACTGGACGGTTCGCTTGCCGCGCACGTCACCCAGTGCCCCCCCGAACTGGCCGCGCGGCTGGCCCTTGTGCGCGTGGCCGAGGCGGACGACGGCCAGCCGCTTGGCCCCGGAGAATGGCTGGTCACGCGCGAAGGGCATCTGCGCCGCTGGGATGGCTTCGTCGCGCGCGGCGAAGGCGCGGCGGAAGCGGCCCGGCTTGAAGCCGACAACCGGCTCACCGAACTGGAAGCGCGCCTGCCCGATGCACGCGGCGCGGTGGAGCAGGCGGAAGCCGCGCACGAACAGGCGCGCACCGGGCTGGTCGAAGTCCAGGCCGCGCTCGCCGGTGCCGAACGCAGGCTGGCTGAAGCATCGGACGCCGAACGCTCGGCCCTTCGCGCGCTGGATCAGGCCGAAGCGGCAAAGGCCCGCATAGAGGCGCGGCGAAGCGAACTGGACCGCGCCGGTCGTGAGACCGAAGAACAGCAACGGGCCGCGCGCATGGAAGTGGACGCGGCCGAGGCACGCCGCGCCGACCTTCCCGATCCCGAAGCGGGCCGCGTCGCGCTGGAAACCGCGCGCGCGCGCAACGATTCCGCGCGAACCGCGCTTCAGGCCGCCAGCGCCGCAGCCGCCTCGCACGAACAGGACATTGCTGTGGGGCGCGAACGCGTTGCCGGCCTGAAGGGCGATATCCGGTCATGGCAGGCGCGCGCGGGCGACGCGGCCAGGCGCCTCTCGGAAATGACCGGACGGCGCGAGGAACTGGCGCAGGAACGCGCGGTCATCGCCGCCAAGCCCGAAGGGCTGACGCGCGAGATCGAGGGCGGAGAAGCGGTGCGCGAAAGGCTGGCGGCGGAACTGGCCAGCGCCGAAGCCGCGCAAGGCGAGGCAGAGCGGGCTGCCCGCGCCGCGGAAGAAACGCTGAACGCCGCAAACGAAGCGCTCGCTTCCGCGCGCGAAGGTCGCGCCGGGGCGGCGGCGCGCGCCGAAAACGAAGACGCCCGCCGGCAGGAAATGGCCGGTATTTCGGGCGAACGCTTCCAATGCCCGCCGCCGCTGTTGCCCGAACGCTTCGGATTCGATTCCGCCGAGGTTGAAGGGTCTGCCGGGGAATCGGCAACGATGGACAAGCTCGTGGCAGAGCGGGAGCGCATTGGCCCGGTCAACCTTGTCGCGGCGGACGAACTGGCCGAAGCGGAAGAGACGCACGGCTCGTCGGTTGCCGAACAAGCCGAACTGACCGAAGCGGTAAACCGGCTGCGCGGCTCCATCGGCAACCTCAACCGCGAAGGGCGCGAACGGCTGCGCGCCGCGTTCGAAGCGGTCGACGGCCATTTTCGCCGCCTGTTCGCCCGCCTGTTCGGCGGCGGCGAGGCGCACCTGGCGCTGATCGACAGCGACGATCCGCTGGAAGCCGGCCTGGAGATCTTTGCCCAGCCGCCCGGCAAGCGGCTGCAGTCGCTGACACTGCTTTCGGGCGGCGAACAGGCGCTGACCGCCGTGGCGCTGATCTTCGCGCTGTTCCTCACCAACCCCGCGCCGATCTGCGTGCTGGACGAGGTCGACGCGCCGCTGGACGATGCGAACATCGAACGCTTCTGCGACCTGCTGGACGCGATGACGCAGGAAACGAAGACCCGATACCTGATCGTCACGCACAACGCCGTCACGATGAGCCGGATGCACCGGCTGTTCGGCGTGACCATGGTGGAAAAGGGCGTATCGCGGCTCGTCAGCGTGGATCTTGGCGGGGCGGAAGAACTGCTGGCAGCGGAATAGGATCTCGTGCACCGCCCCGCGGCTTCCTTGCCAAGCAGCCGCCCGTCATGCAGACTGCATCGGGTCTTGACGGAAGGGGAAGGCGCATGACCCTCAGATCGACCCTGGCGATTTCCACCATCCTTATGCTTGGCGCGGCGCCTTGCACGGTCAGCGCGCAGGACGCGGCGGAATCGGCCATGATCCTTTCGGGCACCGGACAGGGACAGGCGAGTTCGGCGCGCTCGCTAGGGTCTTCAATCGCCAACAGCATGAATGCCGCCAGCCGCGAAATACGCACGCAACGCGCCAGCGGAAACGCAAGCGGCCGCGCGCATTACAGGCGCCGGACGCGCGGCGTTGCACGCACGGGCGCCGTTTCGGCCGCTATTCCCGCCAATGCAGATATGCTGAAGGGCACCGATGCGCCAACTTACAAACTGGGTAATGGCGCTTCGATCCGCGTCAGCGGCGGACTTGTGCAGGCGCCCACCACCTCATGCGTAAAAGACTGCCCGAAGCCTCCCAACTGAAACGTCGGCCCATCGCACCTCAACCGGTGTAACGCTGGCGACTACGCAAGCCGCGCCGCGTGCCAGGCAACGTGCTGCGCCATGAACGTCGAGATGAAGAAATAGGAGTGGTCGTATCCCTCTTGCATCCGGATCGTCGCCGGCATTCCAGCCTTCTCGCAGGCCGATGCCAACAGGTGCGTCTTGAGTTGTTCCTCAAGGAAATTGTCGGCCGTTCCCTGGTCGACCAGCAGGTCCGGCAAGCGCGCGCCGTCTTCGATCAGCGCGCAGGCATCGTATTCGCGCCATGCCGCCTTGTCCGCGCCGATATAGCCGCCCAGCGCCTTTTCGCCCCACGGGCAGGAAAGCGGCGAAACGATCGGTGAAAAGGCGCTGACCGAACGGAAGCGATCCGGGTTGCGCAGGCCGATGGTCAGCGCGCCGTGACCGCCCATCGAATGCCCGGTGATGCCCTGCCGCGCCATGTCGGCGGGAAATTCCGCCGCGATCAGAGCGGGCAACTCGCTCTCGATATAGCTGCGCATGCGGAAGTTGGCCTTCCACGGATCTTGTGTGGCATCGACATAGAAGCCCGCGCCCTTGCCGAAGTCATAACCTTCGTCATCGGGCACATCGTCACCGCGCGGAGACGTGTCCGGTGCAACGAAGATCACGCCATGTTCGGCGCAAGCCGCGCGATATTCGCCCTTCTCCGTCACATTGGCGTGCGTGCAGGTGAGCCCCGAAAGATACCACAGCACCGGCAGCTTCGCGCCGGGCGCATGGTCGGGCACGAAGACCGAAAAGGTCATCGGCGTGCCCGTCTCGCTCGACTGGTGTGTATAGACGCCCTGCGTACCGCCGTGGCTGCGATTGCTGCTGGCCTGTTCCATCTTCTCGCTCGATTCTCTCATGCGTTACGATTGACCGGCTGATGGCCCCTGCGCGGGGGTGAGCGCAAGCCCCGATCACCGCTATGTGCGCGCCATTGGGAACCGGACGAAGGGAACCAGTGGCCCGAATCGCGGGGGAAGCTGCCGCCGTGCAATTGCACACCCCGCTGCGACTAGCACCGCCTGCGGCGGCGCAAGTCTCGCTCCCCTCCCGCTTGCGGGAGGAGTTGCGGGTGGGCCGGCGGTATGTCTGCTTGCGGTTAGACAGCGCAGAAAGCTGCCCTTTCCCTCAACCTCAAACCGTCTTGATGATCGCCGAGAAATCCAGCCCGCCGTTGCCCGCAGCGTCGAAGGCTTCGTAAAGATCGCGCGCGTATTTGCCGATCTTCACGTCGGCATCGGCAACGTCAGCCGCTTCGGCCGCGAGGCGCAAGTCCTTGAGCATCAGAGCGGTGGCGAAGCCGCCCTGGTATTCGTTGTCCGCCGGGCTTTGCGGGCCGACGCCGGGAAGCGGGCAATAGCTGGTCATCGACCATGACTGGCCCGAAGCCTTGGAACTGATGTCATAGAATGTCTGCGGGTCCAGGCCCAGTTTCCGGGCCAGGGCAAATGCCTCGCAGGTCGCGATCATCGTCGCGCCCAGAATCATGTTGTTGCAGATCTTCGCCGCCTGCCCCGCGCCAGCGCCGCCGGCGTGGATCACCGCCTTGCCCATCGCCGCAAGGATCGGCTCGGCACGTTTGAAGCCCTCATCGCTGCCGCCGACCATGAACGTCAGCGTCCCGCCGTTTGCCGCCGCGATCCCGCCAGATACCGGCGCATCCACCATCGTATAACCGGCAGCGGCAGCGGCTTCCTCCACGCGCCGCGCGGTGGCGACGTCGATGGTCGAACAGTCGATCAACAGGGCCGTCGTCGGTGCGCCGTCGATCACGTCGGAAACATAGACGCTTTCCACGATCTTGCCGTTGGGCAGCATGGAAACGATTGCATCTGCGCCCTGCACTGCATCGGGGACCGAGCCATGGGTGGTGCACCCATTGTCCTTCGCGCGGGCAATAGCCTCTTCGCTAAGGTCGAATGCGTGAACGTCGTGGCCGGCTTTCACAAGGTTCGCGGCCATGCCGCCGCCCATGTTGCCGAGGCCGATGAATGCGATCTTCATGTCAAATCTCCCCTCCCGCTTGCGGAAGGGGCCGGGGGTGGGCCACCTCCCATGGGAGTCTTGCGTGGGCCGCGCCCACCCCTGCCCCCTCCCGCAAGCGGGAGGGGAACCGATTTACTTGCCCTTCCAGACCCCGGCGCGCTTTTCTATGAATGCGGCCATGCCTTCGGCCTTGTCCTCGGTCGCGGTGAGCACCTGGAACACGCGGCGTTCGAACAGCACGCCCTGGTCGAGCGTGGTTTCGAATGCGGCGTTGACCATTTCCTTGTTGGCGATGGTGGCAAGCGGCGGCATTCCGGCGATCGTTTCGGCGGTCTTCATCGCTTCGGAGAGCAGGTCCGCAAGCGGCACCACGCGTGCGACAAGGCCCGAACGCTCGGCCTCTTCCGCACCCATCATGCGGCCCGTCAGGCACATTTCCATCGCCTTGGACTTGCCCACCGCGCGGGTCAGACGCTGGCTGCCGCCCATGCCCGGCGCGACGCCGAGCTTGATCTCCGGCTGGCCGAACTTTGCTGTATCGGCGGCGATGACGAAATCGGCCATCATCGCAAGTTCGCACCCGCCGCCCAGCGCGAAGCCGTTTACCGCCGCGATCCACGGCTTGCGCGTGGTCTTGACCAGGTGGCTGGTCCAGCGACTGAAGAAATCGTCCGAATAGAATTCGGCTGCCGGTTTTTCCGCCATCTGCTTGATATCCGCGCCCGCGGCAAACGCCTTTTCGCCAGCGCCGGTCAGCACCGCGCAAAGCTGTGTGGGATCGGCCTCGAACTTCGCGAAAGCATCAATCAGGTCTTCCAGCACGAACGAATTCAATGCGTTCAGCGCCTGCGGCCGGTTGAGCGTGATCAGCGTGACCGCGCCCCTGGTTTCGACCAGGATGTTTTCGTATTCGGTTTCTGCGCTCATAGCGGGGTCCATTCCTCGTTGGCTGGCAAAGGCGCGAAAATGGCGTCGAGCAGTTCGCTCGTCACGCCTTCCGCCGTGGCCGGGTTCCAGTGCGGGTCATTGGTCTTGTCGACGATCAGGGCACGCACGCCCTCGGCAAAATCGGGACGGACGAGCACACGGCTGGCAATGCGGTATTCGTGCCGCATATTCTCCGCGAAGTCCGTTAGCGAAAGGCTTCCATGCAACTGGCGCAGGGCTACCTTGCAGGTCTGCGGGCTCTTGGTGGCGAGCGTCCGGAGCTGTTGCGCCGCCCATTCGCCGCCATCCGCTTCCAGCATCGAGAGGATTGCCTCATAATCGTCCGAACCGAACAGGCGTTCGATCTCATGGGCTTGCGCTGCGATCTTGGGTTCGGGTGGAACCGCGGACAATTCGCGCAGCGCGGCCGCGATAACGTCCGGTGCGCCGGCAATGCGCGATTTCGCATCGGCCAGTGCATCGGGCGCCAAATAGTGCGTCGCCATGCCCGCCCACAGGCATTCCGCCCCGTTCAGCCGCGCGCCGGTGAGCGCAAGGTACTGGCCCAGCCGCCCCTTCAGGCGCGAAAGATACCAGCCTCCGCCGACGTCCGGGAAAAGGCCGATGCCGGTTTCGGGCATGGCCAGCCGCGTGTTCTCCGTCGCCACGCGGAATGTCGCGGGCAGGCTGATCCCCACGCCGCCGCCCATCGTGATTCCGTCCATGAAGGCCACGATCGGCTTCGGATACGTGAACATCAGGTGGTTCAGGCGATATTCGTCGTGAAAGAACCTGCGCCCGCTCTCTCCCCCGTCGTTCACGGCAGAATTGCGCAGGAATGCAATGTCTCCGCCCGCGCAGAACCCCCTGCCCTCCGCATGGTCGACGATCACCGCCTCGATTGCCGGATCGTCGCGCCACTTCACCAGCGCATCGGTCATCGCGTGGACCATCGGCAGCGTCAGCGCATGGATCGCCTTGGGCCGGTTGAGCGAGAGAACGCCCACGCGGCCATCCACGCGCGACAGCACGTCCTGTGTCATCGTATCGGTGCTCATTGGCGCAACAAGTCCCTTCCCACGATCATGCGCATCACCTGGTTCGTCCCTTCAAGGATCGAATGGACGCGCAAGTCGCGCCAGAACCGCTCGATCGGATAGTCTTTCAGATAGCCATAGCCGCCGAACAGTTGCAGCGCGCGGTCGACCACAGCGCTGCCGCTGTCGGTGGCGAGCCGCTTGGCCATGGCGGAAAAGCGGCTCTTGTCCGGCGCGCCCGCGGTCACCTTGCAGGCCGCCAGGTATAACAGCGCGCGCGCCGCTTCCAGGTCGGTCGCCATGTCGGCAAGCGTAAACTGCGTATTCTGGAAATCGGCAATCGGCTGGCCGAACTGCTGGCGGTCCCTGGTATAGGCAATCGCTTCGTCAAGGCACCGCTGCGCACCGCCCAGCGAACAGGCGCCGATGTTGAGCCGCCCGCCGTCCAGCCCGGCCATCGCAAAGCGGAAGCCATCGCCTTCGGCACCGACGCGATTGGCGACCGGCACCTTCACGTTGTCGAAGATGACCTGCGCGGTGGGCGACGCGTTCCAGCCCAGCTTCTTTTCGGGCGCGCCGAAGCTCAGCCCTTCCATGCCCTTTTCCACAACAAGGCAGGTGATGCCCTTCGGCCCTTCCGCCCCGGTGCGCACCATCGTGACATAGATATCGTTCACACCGCCGCCGCTGATGAACTGCTTCGTGCCGTTCACCACGTAGTGATCGCCTTCCAGCCGCGCCGTCGTTTTCAGCGCCGCCGCGTCGGACCCGGAACCCGGCTCGGTCAGGCAATAGCTGGCCATCCTTTCCATCGTCACCAGATCGGGAAGGAAGCGCTGTTTCACGTCGGCCGACCCGAAAGTGTCGATCATCCATGAAGACATATTGTGGATCGAGATGAACGAACTGGTCGCGGGGCAGCCATAAGCCATGGCTTCCATGATCAGCGCCGCTTCGAGACGACCGAGACCGATCCCGCCGCTCTCCTCGGAAACATAGATTGCGGCGAAACCCAGTTCTGCCGCCGCCTTGATCGTCTCACGCGGGAAAGTGTGATCCTCGTCCCATTGCGCGGCATGGGGCGTGATCATGTCGGCGGTGAACCTGCGCGCCATCTCCTGGATGGCAAGCTGGTCATCGGTCAGCGCAAACTGGTCAGTCATCTAAGTCCTGTTTCTGCTTGCCCCGCTCAATTGCAGGAAGCGCGGGTGATCACATAGTTGTCGTCATACGAAACGGTCAGGCGGCCGGAGACATACATCATTGTTACCGCCGTGCGCGGCGGCACCCAGCGCAAGCTCGTCGCGCCGGACGCCTGCATCATGGCCACGCCGGTTTCGACGCTGGCCTTCCGCCCGATGAACCTCTTCGCCGCGTCCGCATGGCAGGTGTTTTCCGCCATGCCCTTCGGATGCGGCCGGGCAGGCTCCGCATTCACACTGGCGCAACCGCACAGGGCGAACGTTGCGGCGGCAAGGGCGAATGTCGTGCGGATCATGGAACGCCCCTTTCTCAACTGCACCGGGCGTAGGTAAGCGGGCCGGTTTCAGCATCGCCGCCCATCCCCGTCAGCACCAGCGACTGGCCCTTGCCGCCGGCGTCGAGCGAAAGCTCGCGCGACCAGTCCTTGCCCTCGCCCGAAAAGGCAAAAGTCGCCTTCATGTGTCCGTCGGTGTCTTCGGCCACTTTGGTAAGGCGCGCCATCGATTCATAGAACTTCAAGTTCATCGGGCCGATTTCCAGCAGCCCCTTGGCATCGCCCGCGCTCGAAGTGCAATCGGCCTGCGTCAGCCCCCAGCGTCCCTGGATCGCGGCCGGAATCTCGTTTGCCACCGGCGATTGCATCGCGCCCCCGGACGCCCCGACGTCAACGCCGCTCATCGCGGATTCGGCCGGAACAGGCATGCCGCTTGCCGCCGGTGCGTCGCTGCCTTCGGGTGCGGGTTCGCTGGTCTTGGCGCAACCCGCCAGGGCAAGGCTGACGGCTGCGGCGGCAAGGATCGGACTGAACTTCACGTTTGTCTCCCATGGACTGACTTCGGAGCCGGGGTTGCGCAACATCTCCCCCCAGCCTCTCCGGGTCAACGCAGCGATGCGCATTCCTTTCCGCGCAAAGTGCCCTGTCCGCCTCCGTCAGCCATCGAAACCGCCGGTCGCCCTCTTATCCCATCGTCGGGATGACGAAAGCGTTCGATCCGTCGCCGCCGCCGTCGGGCCAGCGCTGGGTCACGGTCTTGACCTTGGTCCAGAACTTCAGACCTTCGGTGCCATACTGGTTGGTGTCGCCAAAGGCAGACCGCTTCCAGCCTCCGAAGGAGTGATAGCTGACCGGCACAGGGATCGGCACGTTCACACCAACCATGCCCACGTTCACGCGGCTGGCGAATTCGCGCGCGGCGTGGCCGTTGCGCGTGAAGATCGCCACGCCGTTGCCATACTGGTGGTCGCTCGGCAGGCGCACCGCTTCCTCGAAATCCTTCGCGCGCACGATCTGGAGGACCGGCCCGAATATCTCGTTCTTGTAGCTTTCCATATCGGGCGTGACGTTGTCGATCAGCGTCGGGCCGACGAAATAGCCGTCCTCGTGCCCTTGCAGCTTGAAGCCGCGCCCGTCGATCACGATTTCGCCGCCTTCCTTTTCGGCGGTGGCGATCCAGTTTTCGATGCGCTGCTTGTGCTCTGCCGTCACGACCGGACCATACTGCGCTTCGGGATCGGTGGAGATGCCCACGCGCAGCGCGTTGATCGCGGGGATCAGCTTTTCCTTCAGCCGTTCCGCCGTATCATCGCCCACCGGCACGACCACGGGCAGCGCCATGCAGCGTTCGCCCGCAGAGCCGAACGCGGCACCGGCAAGGTCGTTCACCACCTGGTCCAGATCGGCGTCGGGCATCACGATGCCGTGGTTCTTGGCCCCGCCCATCGCCTGGACGCGCTTACCGGCGGCGACGCCGCGGTTATAGACATAGTGCGCGATGTCGCTCGATCCGACGAAGCTGACCGCCGCGATGTCCGGATGGTCGAGGATCGCGTCGACCATCAGCTTGTCGCCGTGGACAACCTGCAACAGCCCTTCGGGCGCACCCGCTTCAAGGAACAGTTCCGCCAGCCGCACCGGCACGCTGGGATCACGCTCGCTGGGCTTTAGGATGAAGGCGTTGCCCGCTGCGATCGCCATGCCGAACATCCACATCGGGATCATCGCCGGGAAGTTGAACGGCGTGATGCCCGCGCCGATGCCCAGCGGCTGGCGCATCGAATAAACGTCAATCCCCGGCCCGGCGCCCAGCGTGTATTCACCCTTCTGCACCTGCGGAATGCCGCAGGCATATTCGATCACTTCCAGCCCGCGCTGCACGTCACCCTTGGCGTCGTCGATCACCTTGCCGTGTTCGCTGGAAAGCAGTTCGGCCAGCGACTGCATATTATCTTCGATCAGGCGCTTGTAGTTGAACATCACCCGGGCGCGGCGCTGCGGATTGGTATTGGCCCAAGCGGGCTGGACCTTCTTCGCGTTCGCCACGGCCCGATCCAGCAACGCGGCATCGCCCAGCGCGACCTGCGCCTGCACGCCGCCGTTGTTGGGATCGAATACGTCGCCCTTGCGATCCGCGGCTCCGCCGGCACCGCCGACGATGAAATGATCGATCTGGCGCATGGGTAATGGTTCCTCTCGATTGCGTTTGCACCGGGCCTGCACCCGCGAGGGATTGCAGGCAAGCGGCATTTCTGCGACTTGATCCTGCAAAATTGCAGGTGGTTCCATGCACGCAGACGACTGGAGCGATTATCAGGCCTTCCTCGCAATCGCACGCGCCGGCCAGCTTGCCCGCGCGGGCGCCGCTCTGGGCGTTGACGCAACCACCGCGGGCCGGCGTTTGCGCAGGCTGGAGGCGCGACTCGGACTTACGCTGTTCGAGCAGACGCGCGAAGGGCAGGTATTGACCGAGGCGGGCGAAAACCTTCTGGTCGCTGTCGAGGCGATGGCTGCGGCGGCCGCCGGGATCGGCGAAGCGGCGCATCCGGGCGAAGGGCTTTCCGGCACATTGCGGGTCAGCGTGTCGGAAGGCTTCGGCAGCGCCTTCCTTGCCCCGCGCATCGGCGAATTCGCCGCACGCCATCCGGCCCTGACGCTGGACCTTGTTGCATCGAGCGGTTTCCTTTCGCCCTCACGCCACGAAGCGGACATCGCGGTGATGCTCTCGCGTCCGCGCACCGGGCCGGTGGTGGCAAGGAAGCTCTCCGATTATGCGCTGCGGCTCTATGCGAGCCGCGCCTATATCGACCGTCATGGCGCGCCCGAACGCGAGGCGGTGCTTGCATCGGGCCACCGCCTGGTCGGCTATATCCCTGACCTGATCTATGCGCCCGAACTGCGCTATCTCGACGAGATACACCCCGGCCTTGCCGCCACGCTGCGCTCTCCCAGTATCGTTGCGCAGCAGCGCCTTGTCGCCAGCGGCGCCGGGATCGGCGTGCTGCCATGTTTCATGGCTGAAGGCGACGCGCGGTTGATGCCCGTCATCCCGCAAAGGCGCATCTTGCGCAGCTTCTGGCTCGTCACCCACAAGGATACGCGGCGCCTCGCCCGCGTGCGCGCCGCGATGGACTGGCTGATAGAGACGACGGCGAACAATCGCGCCGTGCTCGTGCCGCCCGTTTGATCCGCTTCACACCGCTTACCGCTTTGCTATGAACAAGGCGGAGAGAGGGGACACCTATGGACCTGATCGAGGATATTCGCGCCATCGTTGGCGACAACGGCCTGCTTGCCGGCGATGAAGCCGCGGCACGTCCGGCGGACTGGCTGGGGCAGGCGAAATGCGGGGCGAAAGCCGTGGTGCGCCCGCGTTCGACCGACGAGCTTTCGCGCGTCATGAAACTATGCCACGCCGCGCGCCAGCCAGTCGTCGCGGCAGGCGGGCTTACCGGGCTGGTCCATGGGGCAGACGCGCGCGCCGACCAGATCCAGATCTCGTTCGACCGGATGCGCGCCATCGGCGAGATCGATTCCGTGGGGCGCACGATGGTGGTCGAGGCCGGCGTGCCCTTGCAGGCCGTGCATGAAGCCGCCGCCGCGCACGGGCTGATGTATGGCGTGGACCTTGGCGCGCGCGGATCGTGCACGATCGGCGGCAACATCTCCACCAACGCGGGTGGCAACACCGTGATCCGGTACGGCATGACGCGCGAGAACGTGCTGGGGCTTGAGGTCGTACTGGCAGACGGCACGGTGCTGTCATCGATGAACACGCTGCTCAAGAACAACGCCGCCTATGACCTGAAACACCTGTTCATCGGCAGCGAAGGGACGCTGGGGCTGGTCACCCGCGCGGTGCTGCGCCTTCATCCTGCCCCCGCCAGCGATGCGACGGCGATGCTGGCGGTCGACGGGTTCGACAATATCAAGGCGCTGTTCGCCCATGTCGGAAAGCGGCTGGGCGGGCAGCTTTCGTCATTCGAGGTGATGTGGCGCGAACACTATGACCTGATCGCCATCGAAAGCGGCCGGCACAAGGCGCCCCTGACCGCCGGTCATGATTTCTATGTGATCGTGGAAGGCACCGGCACCGATGCGGGGCGCGACGAGGCCTTGTTCGCCGAGGTGATGGGCGAAGTGCTGGAACAGGGGATTGCGGCGGATGCGGTGCTGGCGTCGTCTAAAGCGCAGCGCAGCGCGATCTGGGGCATCCGCGAGGATGTTGAGGGCCTGTTCAGCGCGCTCTATCCCAGTGCGACGTTCGACGTCAGCCTGCCGATCGAGGCGATGCACGATTACGTCAAAACCCTGAAAGCGGCGTTCGCGCGGGAATGGAAGAACGAAGGCCGGATGGTGGTGTTCGGCCACCTTGGCGACAGCAACCTGCACGTGCTGCTGGCACCGCGTCCGTGGAGCGAGGAGGCGCGCCACCGCGCCGAGGAACTCGTCTACCGCCCGCTGCAACCGCTACATGGATCGATCAGCGCCGAACACGGCATCGGGCTGGAAAAACGCGACTGGTTGCCCCTGTCGCGCACGGCAGAGGAAATCGCGCTGATGCGCACCGTGAAGCACGCGCTAGACCCGCTGGGCCTGCTCAATCCCGGCAAGGTTCTGGCATGACCCGCAAGCCGGAATCCGTGCCAATCGGCGCGCCGTATCCGGGTATCTCCGCCGCACGATAAAACGGCATGGCGGTGCATCACGAATATTCGGTCCAGTGCTGCCAAATCGGCAGTATTTCCCGCTACCCGCTTCAAATAATTGGCTATCGTGCGCTGCGGGGACTTTTGGCCCGGCCTTTTGAATGTATAGTATTCGCCGGGACGGTTACGCCAGGGAGGCGTGGATTTGAGGGATCGCTGCAACGTCGCGACGCGCTGCGCAATGGGTTTGGCCGCCCGGCCGATACCAGCGTTGGCAGCCCTGGCGCTTGCCGGATGCGCCGCAAACCTGACTGCTCCCGCGCCGCCGATGGACGTTCCCGCGACGTGGTCGGAAGGCAGCGCCGCCGATGCAACGCAATCTGCGGCCAACGCAGGCGACGCGGCGAAAGCGGACATTTCGCAATACTGGAAGATGCTGGGCGATCCGGTGCTCGCCTCGCTGGTGGACGAGGCGATCGCCAACAACCTCGACATTGCGCAGGCCGCCGCGCGGCTTGACCAGGCGCGCGCCACGCTTTCCGGTGCAAGGGCCAGTTACCTGCCGCAGATCAGCGCCAATGGCGGCGCCAGCAAGGACGTGGGCGATTTCGCGGCGAAAAGCGTACAATACTCGCTTGGCGCGAACGCCAGCTGGGAGGTTGATCTTTCGGGTCGCATCGGCGGCAACGTGAAGGCCGCGCGCGCGGACCTTGCCGCCGCCGGATATTCGCTCGCCGATGTCCAGCGCCTTGTCGTCGGGCAAGTGGCGCTGAACGTGATTTCCGCCCGTGCGACCGCCGCGCAACTGGCCATTGCACGCAACACGCTTTCCAACGACGAGGCGAACCTCCAGATCGCGAAATGGCGCAACGAAGCGGGCCTTGTCTCCAGCCTGGACGTGGAACAGGCGCGCAGTCGCCGGGCGCAAAGCGCGGCGGCGATCCCCGCGCTCGAGTCCAGCCTCGCCGCCACAGCCAATGCCATCTCTACCTTGATCGGAGAGCCGCCGGGGCGCGTGCTGTCGCTTATGCAGGACGGGCCGGCAACGGTGCCCGTTCCCGCCGCGATCGGCGACTATGCGGCGCCGGCCGACGTGCTTCGCCGCCGGCCCGACGTTCGCGGCGCGGAAGCGACCCTGATTGCGCAGAGCGCGCGGGTCGGCGTCGCGAAGGCGCAGCTTTTGCCGCTTTTGCAGCTTTCCGGGCAGGTTACGACCGGTGCCACCACCATCGGCAACCTGTTCGACGTGATAACCGGCGGCCTGTTCGCCACGATTTCGCAACTGGTGTTCGACGGCGGAAAGGCGCGCGCACAGGTCCGCGGGGCCGAGGCATCGGCGCGCGGCGCGCTGGCCGCCTGGCACCAGTCCATCCTGACCGCGCTGTCGGACGTGGAGACGGCGGCAACCGCGCTGCGCACATCGCGCACGCGGGTTGCGGCCAATGAAGAGGCGCTGGACGCCGCGAACAATGCCGCCATCCTCGCGCGCAGCCAGTACCGCGCCGGGCTGACGGACTTTACCGCGCTTCTGACCGCCGAAACCACGCTGCTTTCGGCTCGCAACGCGCTTGTCCAGGCCAGGGCCGGACGGGCCAGCGCATTCGTCCAACTGACCCAGGCGCTGGGCGGCGGATGGTCGACCAGCCAGTATCCCCTGCCCGATGGTGCCTATGCCCCGGCCCCGACGGCCCCGGCCAACAACAGGACTCCGCGATGAGCGAAACCGATCCCGGGATGAACGGCGATGCCGAACTTGCCGAATTCCTTGGCGAAAAGCCCCGCCCGCGCTGGCGCCGCTGGCTGAAGTGGGGTCTTGTCGCGCTGGCCGTATTGCTGGTGGTATTGCTGGTTTCTCGCTGCGCGCGCGGGGACAACGGGCCAAATTATATCTCCGAGCCGGTAAAGCGCGGAGCGCTGAACCTGACGGTAACCGCCACCGGCAACATCCGCCCGACCAACATTGTCGAGGTCGGCTCTGAAATTTCGGGCAAGATCGACAAGATCTTTGTGGACGTGAACGATCGGGTCAGCGCCGGGCAGGTCGTGGCGATCATCAATACCGACGTGATCGACGACCAGATTCGCCAGGCCAACGCCAACCTTGCCGCCGCGCGCGCGTCCGTCGTGCAGTCGCAGGCCACGCTGGACGTGGACAAGGCGCAGCTTGCCCGCCTGCAAAGCGTGGCAAAGGCATCGGGCGGCAAGGTTCCGTCGAAAACCGAAATGCAGGCGGCCGAGGGCGCGGTAGCGCGCGACAAGGCTGCTGTCGCATCGGCGAAGGCCAATGTCATTGCCGTGTCGGCCACGCTTTCCACCGCGCAGACGCAGCGATCGCGCGCGGTGATCCGCTCCCCCATCTCGGGTGTGGTGCTGGCACGCCAGGTCGAACCCGGGCAAACCGTAGCGGCATCGTTCAATACCCCCACGCTGTTCCTGATCGCGCAGGATCTTTCGGCGATGCAATTACGCGTTTCGATCGACGAAGCGGACATCGGCCAGGTCCATGCCGGCCAGAAGGCGACCTTCACAGTGGATGCCTATCCCGGCCGCAAGTTCGACGCGACCGTGGACAGGGTCGACCTCGCCTCCACCAACACCGCCGCGACGACAAGCAGTTCGGCGAGCGCGTCCTCGTCGTCCGCCAGCACGAGTTCGGTCGTTGAATACGAAGCGCGGCTGACGGTGCCCAACCCTGACGGTGCATTGCGCCCGGGGATGACCGCAACCGCCACGATCGCGACGGCCAATACCGGCGAACAGATGCTCGTCCCCAACGGCGCGCTGCGCTTCAAGCCCGAAGATGCCGGCAAGAAGGCCGATGAAGGCGGCGTCCTCAATCCGCAGATCGGCCTGAAGAAGGACGGCCAGAAAGCCACCATCGGCGCCGGCAGCACGCAACAGGTCTATGTTCTGGAAGCCGGTAACAAGCTGAAGGCGGTGAACGTGGTTACGGGCGAGAGCGACGGACGGCTTACCGTCGTAAAGTCGAAAGACCTGAAACCGGGCATGAAGGTCGTTTCGGGCATCAAGGCCACCGCCGGGTGAGCGAAGCGGGCGCATCCGGGCCGCCGCTGATCGAACTGCGCGGCATCACCAAGGTGTTCGGCTCGGGCGAAGCCGCTTTCCAGGCGCTGCGCGGCGTGGACATGACGGTTGAGCGCGGCGATTTCGTTGCCGTGATGGGGCCGTCGGGTTCGGGCAAGTCGACGACGATGAACATCCTGGGCTGCCTGGATACGCCCACGTCGGGCACGTTCCGCTTTCACGGCATCGAAGTGCAGTCGCTCAACCGCGACCAGCGATCCCTGTTGCGGCGGCGCTATCTCGGCTTCGTGTTCCAGGGGTTCAACCTGCTTGCCCGCACCAGCGCGCTGGAAAACGTGGAACTGCCCCTGCTCTATCGCGGCGAGAAAAAGGCCGTGCGCCGGGCCGCCGCGCTCAAGGCGCTGAACCACGTGGGACTTGTGCCCTGGGCCGACCATACCCCGGCAGAGCTTTCGGGCGGCCAGCAGCAGCGCGTCGCCATCGCCCGCGCGCTGGTGACCGAGCCGGATGTGCTTCTGGCGGACGAGCCGACCGGGAACCTGGATACCGAACGCTCGATAGAGATCATGGAACTGCTGCGCGACCTGAACCAAAGCGGCATTACCATCCTGATGGTCACGCACGAGGCCGAAATGGCCGCTTTCGCGCGCACGATCGTCCATTTCCGCGATGGCGTGGTGGAATCCGTGGAACAGGGAGGGACGGCCTGATGTCGGGGATGATGGGGGCAACCCTGCTGCTTTCGATGCGCCAGATCCGCCGCCATATCCTGCGCTCGTTCCTCACGACGCTGGGCATCGTCATCGGAGTCGCAGCGGTGATAACCATGGTCACGCTGGGCAACGGCGTGACGGCTTCTGTCCGCAACCAGATTTCCTCGCTCGGGTCGAACGTGCTGATCGTGATCCCGTCGCGCGGGCAACGGATGATGTCAGCGCCCAAGGCTTTCAAGCAGGCCGATGTAACCGCGGTGGGCGAACAGATCGCCGGTGTGCTTTACGTGGCCGGAACCGTCACGAAATCGGCAAATGCCTTTCACAACGGACAGGCGTGGCAAACCACGGTGCGCGGCGCGAACATGGATTTCCTGCACGCCCAGTCGATAGAAGTGGAAAGCGGACGCGGATTCACGGCGGCCGAGGAAAGCGCGGGCAAGGACGTGTGCATCATCGGTTCGAAGGTCCGTTCGGAGATCTTCGTTCCCGGCACCGACCCAATGGGCGAATCGATGCGGCTGGACGACGTTTCCTGCACGGTGATCGGCGTGCTGAAAGAACGCGGGGCAAGCGGGCCGAACGGGCAGGACGAAGACAATATCGTGGTCATGCCGCTCAAGACCGTGCAGCGGCGGTTCACCGGCAACAACGACCTTCAGTATTTCGTGGTGAAGTATTCGCCCGATTATTCGTCCGCCACGATCCGGAACGCGCTGGAAGAACTGATGCGCGAAAGGCGGCAGATCCAGCCGGGTGAGGATGTCGATTTCAACATCATCGATACGGCGCAGGTGAACCAGGCCGTTTCCGCCGCGACCGGCGCGCTTACCGCGATGGTTGCCGCGATCGCCGCCATCAGCCTGATCGTGGGCGGTATCGGGATCATGAACATCATGCTGGTTTCGGTAACGGAGCGCACGCGCGAGATCGGCATACGCCTCGCCATCGGCGCGCTAGCCCGCGAGGTACGCCTGCAATTCCTTACCGAAGCCGTGGTGCTGTGCTGCTTTGGCGGCCTTGTGGGAATCGCGCTGGCATTCGGGCTGTCACTGGGTCTTTCCAAGCTGGTCGACGTGCCCTTCGTGTTCGACCCGGTGATCAACGTGTTCAGCTTCGTCTTTTCGGCGCTGATGGGGATCGCCTTCGGGTATTACCCGGCGCGCCGCGCATCGCGGCTGGACCCGATAGAGGCGCTGCGCCACGAATAGGGAGCGCGCTACTCCATCGCGGCTTGAAGCTGAAACGGAAGCGAAGCTGTAGCTGCTTGTTTTCATGCATTTTCGAACCGAAAGACCGGCATCCACTTTTTCTGAAAATGCTTTATTCGGCCATAAGGATTGCCGCCAGCGCGCGGGCGATCCGGTCAAGCGTACGATCGCTTTTCCACATCGGGTGGTCGCGCGTGGTATCGGCCAGTTCGCGTTCGCGGCCCGAAATGATGCCTGCCATCGCCGCGCCCATGAACACAAGGCGCTGGTTCACCTGCCGGGCGGGAACATCGGCGAGCAGGCGCCGCACATGGTCCTGGCAACGCAGGTAACCCGAATTCCATTTACCCTCGAGCGCGTCCATGAAAAGCGCGTGGTTGGTCAGTTCCACCATGACCACGAACCGGTTGTAACACGCGCTCCACGGCGGATTTTCCGGGACGAGCGACGAGCGCACCAGCACATCCGTGACATCCAGGACCGAAGCCGGGCCGCCCCGCGCTTCAAGCCTGTCCAGCATCCGGTTGCGCAAGTCATCGATCAGGCGCGCGCCATGAACCACGATTGCGCGCACCAACGCTTCCTTCGACCCGAAGTGATAGCCCACCGCCGCGTGGTTCTTCTGTCCCGCGGCCTCCGCGATCTGGCGCACCGTCACCCCGTCCACCCCGCGTTCGGCAAACAGCGTAAGCGCCACCGCCTTCAGGCGTTCGGAGGCATCGGGCAGTGTATCGGACACGGTTGGCTGCATCGTGCAAATGATAGCTTGACGGACGCCTACGTCAAACGCATTATCCATCTGGATAATAAATTGAGAGGATCGGCGTGGACGCAGGCGTGGACCTTGCCGCGCTTGCGGCATGGATGGATGGCAAGGGGCTCGGTTCCGGCCAGCTTTGCGATGTGGAGCGGCTTTCGGGCGGCACCCAGAACATCCTTTTGCGCTTTTCCCGTGCAGGGCGGACTTATGTCCTTCGCCGCCCGCCGCCGCACCTGCGCGCAAATTCGAACGAGACGATGCGGCGCGAGGCGCGGGTTCTGGCCGCGCTTGCCGGAAGCGCGGTGCCCCACCCCGGCCTGATCGCGGCCTGCCCGGACGAAAACGTGCTGGGCGCGGCGTTCTATCTGATGGAGCCGGTCGACGGGTTCAACGCGACGCAGGACCTGCCTCCGCTCCACGCGGAAGACCCGGCGATCCGGCACCGCATGGGGCTTGCCATGGTCGACGCGATCGCGGCGCTGGGCCGGGTTGATCACGTTGCCGCCGGGCTGGCCGATTTCGGCAAACTGGAAAACTGGCTGGGCCGCCAGGTGGGCCGTTGGGCATCGCAGCTTGCCAGCTATGCCGATTTCCCCGGCTGGAGCGGCCCCGAAGCCATTCCGGGCGTGGAACGGGTCGGCCGCTGGCTTGACGGCAATCGCCCGCAGGATTTCCGGCCGGGCATCATTCACGGCGATTTTCACCTCGCCAACGTGATGTTCCGCCATGACAGCGGCGAACTGGCCGCGGTGGTCGACTGGGAGCTTTGCACCCTGGGCGATCCGCTGCTCGACCTGGGCTGGCTGATCGCGACATGGCCCGAAGAGGATGCCCCGCGCGAAACGGACGTCGCGATCCGCCCGTGGGAAGGCTTTGCGACGCCGGCGGAACTTGCCGCGCGATATGGCGAGCAATCGGGGCGCAGCCTTGCCGATCTCGACTGGTTCGTGGTGCTGGCCTGCTACAAGCTCGGCATCATCCTTGAAGGATCGCACGCCCGTGCCTGCGCCGGGAAGGCCCCGCGCGAGATCGGTGACCGGCTGCACGCCCATACCATCGACCTGTTCGAACGCGCGCTAAGGCGCATCGGCTCACATTCGCAAAAGGAACAATCGCATGATTGACGATACCGACTTCACGGGCAAGCGCGTGCTGGTTGTGGGCGGCTCAAGCGGGATTGGCAACGGCATCGCCCACGGCTTTCGCGAACGGGGTGCCACCGTCCACGTGTGGGGCACGCGCACCAGCGCCGGTGAATACGACGCGGCGGACGGGTCCGACCTTTCCGAACTTGGCTATACCTGCGTGGATGTAAGCGACGCCGATGCGATTGAAGCGGCCCCCGCACCCTTTGCCAACGGGCTGGACGTACTTGTGCTCTGCCAGGGCACGGTCGTTTACAAGCGCGGAGAGTTTGAGCGTGCGGGCTGGGACAAGGTGATGGCGGTCAATCTCGACAGCCTGATGAATTGCGCACGGCGCTTCAAGTCCGCGCTGCTCGAATCGCAAGGCAGCGTGATCGTGGTCAGTTCCATTTCGGGGCTGAAGGCCAATATCGGCAACCCCGCCTATGCCGCTTCCAAGGCGGGCGCGATCAGCCTTACCAAGACGCTGGGCCAGGCCTGGGCACCCGAAGGCATCCGCGTGAACGGTCTCGCGCCCGGCCTTGTCGACACCAAGCTGACCAGGGTCACGACCCGGAATCCCGACAGGATGGCCGCATCGCTGGCCGCCATTCCCCAGCGCCGCGCGGGCCTGCCCGCGGATATGGCCGGGGCCGCCATCTTCCTTGCCTCTCCCCTCGCCTCATACGTCACCGGCCACACGCTGGTGGTCGATGGCGGACTGTCCCTCTGAAAGGAAACGCAGACATGGATTTCGAACATAGCGACAAAGTGAAGAACCTGATCGCCGAAGTCAGCGCCTTCATGGACGAGCACGTCTATCCGGCAGAACAATCGTATCACGACTGGGTCAACGATCCCGGCAAGCTGTGGCAGGAATGGCCCGGCATGGAAGACCTGAAGGCCAAGGCTCGCGCCAAGGGGCTATGGAACCTGTTTCTTCCGCACGAATATGGGGAATTCAGCCCCGGTCTCAGCAATCTCGAATACGCTCCGCTGGCCGAGATCATGGGCCGCGTGCCCTTCGCCAGCCAGGTTTTCAACTGCTCCGCCCCCGACACCGGGAACATGGAGGTGCTGGCGAAATACGGTTCCCCCGAACAGCAGGACAAGTGGCTGCGTCCGCTGCTCGACGGTGAAATCCGCTCTGCCTATGTGATGACGGAGCCGCAGGTGGCCTCTTCGGACGCCACGAACCTTGAACTGTCGATCGCGCCCGATGGCGACGACTATGTGCTCAACGGCCGGAAATGGTGGATTTCCAACGCGATGCACCCGCGCTGCAAAATCTGGATCGTGATGGGCAAGACCGATTTCGACGCGCCGCGCCACGCCCAGCATTCGCAGATCCTGGTCGAACCCGACACACCGGGCATCACGGTAGTGCGGCACCTGACGGTGTTCGGATCGCACAACTCGCCCGGTGGCGAATGCGAACTGCGCTTTGAAAACGTGCGCGTGCCCAAGGAGAACATGATCCTGGGTCCGGGCCGCGGGTTCGAAATCGCGCAGGGTCGCCTCGGGCCGGGCCGCATCCACCATTGCATGCGCTCCATCGGGCAGGCGCAGCGCGCGCTGGAGATCATGTCGCGCCGCGCCGACAGCCGCGTCGCCTTCGGCAAGAAGCTCGCCGACCAGTCGTCGATCCGGCAGGACGTGGCGAAGAGCTTCTGCGATATAGAGATGGCGCGCCTGCTGACACTGAAGGCGGCCGACGCAATGGACCGCCATGGCAACAAGGTTGCCAAGGATCTGATCGCGGCGATCAAGGTGGTCGCGCCGCAAATGGCGCAAACCGTTTGCGACCGCGCGATCCAGGTCCACGGCGGGATGGGTGTGTCCGACGATACGCCGATTGCGCGTTTCTTCACGCTCAACCGCTTCGTTCGCATCGCAGACGGCCCCGACGAAGTGCACATGAGCCAGCTCGGCAAGCAGAAGATCAGGGAATACGCGGCGATGAACGAACGCTGAGGCACGCACAGGCGGCGCAATCGGAGAGGAGAGGACGATGGGCCGGATCACGAGCGGCGAACGAACGCTGATGAGCGCGGCGCTGGATGACCGCATCCGGCGCGCCGCGACGGTCCTTGCCGGATACGGCCTTGAAAAGGGAGATGGCGTTGCGCTCTATCTGCGCAACGACATCGCCTATTTCGAGGCCGCCTTCGGCGCGGGGATGCTGGGTGTCTATCCGGTACCGGTGAACTGGCACTATACCGTGGACGAGGCGAACTACCTGCTGGTGGACAGCGGCGTAAAGCTGTTGCTGATCCATGCGGACCTGCTGGACGCGGTGCGCGCGGCGATACCGCCGGGCCTGCCGGTCGTGGTCGTCCCCACCCCGCCCGAAATCCGTGCGGCCTATGGCCTGCCCGATGCGCCGCCCCCGGCCGACCTTCCGGTCTGGGACGATCTTGTCCGAGCCGCGCAGCCCATGCAGGGTGAAGGCGAACCCGCGCCCAGCACGATCATCTATACTTCGGGCACGACCGGTCGGCCAAAGGGTGTGAAGCGCGGCGCCTTCACGCCCGAACAGGCCGAAGCGGTCAACGTCATGCTCGGCTGGTCATACGGGTTTGCCGACGTGTTGGCCGGAAAGCGCGATCCCGCCACGATCACAACCGCCGTGATCGGGCCGGTTTACCACTCCGCGCCGAACGCCCATTCGTCTTTCTCGACCAGGCTTGGCGCGAACGTTGTCGTCACGCCGCGCTTCGATGCCGAAGGCCTGCTGGCACTTATCGAGAAAGAGCGGATCACGCACCTCAACATGGTGCCGATCATGTTCAATCGCCTGTTGCGCCTGCCCGATGAGGTGAAACGGAAATACGACCTGTCCAGCCTCGAATATGTCACCCACGCCGCGGCCCCTTGCCCGCCGCCGGTCAAACGCGCGATGATCGAATGGTGGGGCCCGGTGATCTGGGAATACTACGGCTCCACCGAGATGGGCAACGTGACCAACCTGTCCTCGCAGGAATGGCTTGCACACCCCGGCTCCGTGGGCCGCGTGCAACCCGGCGTAACGCTGCGCGTGGTCGATGCGGACGGAAACGACGTCGCCCCCGGCGAAGTGGGCGAGGTTATCGGCAAGGGCCGTCACGGCACGGACTTCACATACCAGAACGCCCCCGAAAAGCGCGCGGCGATGGAAAAGTACGGCCTCGTTACACCCGGTGACATGGGATATTTCGACGAAGACGGGTTTCTGTACCTGTGCGACCGGATAAACGACATGATCATCTCGGGCGGCGCCAACATCTATCCCGCCGAAATCGAGGCCGAACTGCACAAGTTGTCCGGCGTTGCCGATTGCGCGGTATTTGGCATCCCGGACGAGGAATTCGGCGAAAGCGTGATGGCCGTGGTCCAGCCGATGCCCGACGCGGACCTGACGGAAGACGCCCTGAAGGCGGAACTGCGCCGGGTGATGACGGCCTACAAGGTTCCGCGCCGCATAGACTTCGCGGCCAGCCTGCCGCGCGAGGATTCGGGCAAGATATTCAAGCGCAAGTTGCGCGAACCCTTCTGGGAAGGGCGCGAGCGGCGCATCTGAGAGAGGACGGTAAATGAAGGCGCTGCGCTATTACGGGGCACGGGACATCCGGCACGAAACCATGGACGATCCCCAGCCGCAATCCAGCCGCGATGCAATCGTGAAGGTTGAAGCCTGCTCGATTTGCGGCAGCGACCTTCACATCTACCACGGCCACGGCTTTTCCGAGGACATGGGGTTCTGCGTCGGTCACGAGGCGGTTGGCGAAATCGTCGAAGTGGGCCGCGGCGTCCACCGGCTGAAACCGGGCGACAAGGTGATGATCCCGGCCGCTGTCGGCTGCGGACAATGCCGGTCGTGCCTCGCCGGCGTCGTGAACCTGTGTGAGAACGGACAGGGCGCCTGCTATGGCCTGTCCGCGAAGCTGCAGGGATCGCAGGCGGAAGCGGTACGCGTGCCCGCTGCCGACATGAATGCCGTGCCTGTGCCGGAAGGCGTGAGCATGGAACAGGCGCTGATGATGACCGACGCGCTGGCCACTGCATGGTATGGTGCGCGCAACGCCGATATCCAGCCGGGATCGGGCGTCGCGGTCGTCGGGCTTGGCCCGATCGGCCTGATGGCGGTGGACAGCGCATTCGTGATGGGTGCGCACGTCGTCTATGCGATCGATCCGGTGCCCGAACGCCGGGCGCTGGCCGAAGAAGCGGGCGCCATCGCCCTGCACCCCGACGAAGCGATGGAACGGATCAAGCAGGATACGAAAGGCCGCAAGCTCGATTGCGCGGTCGAAGTCGTGGGCAGCGATGCGACAGTCGATTTCGCGCTCCGCCTGGTGCGTCCGCGCGGCACGGTATCGGTTATCGGGGTGCAGCAATCGCGACGTTTCGCCTTCCCGCTTGAACGCGCGTTCGCACAGGGACTTACCTTTCGCGCCGGCACCTGTTCGGTTCCCGAAGAACTGCCCGCGCTGTTCCCGCTGGTGCAGTCGGGCCGCCTCAAGCCGGAAAAGTATGTCAGCCACCGGATGTCGCTGCGCGACGGGGCGGAAGCCTATCGTCTGTTCGAAGCGCGCGAGGCGGGTGCTCTCAAGTTCGTATTGCGCCCCGATTGACCGGTTGGCGGATTGCATGAATTGACGCGGCCGGACCCGCCCGGCCCGGCCACGTCGTCCCCTCAATTCCGTCCGAGCAATTCAAAGCGCATCAGGTCGCGCCCAACGATCACGTTGCCGTGGAAATAGGTCTTCACGCCCCTTACCAGCTCATCGGCAAGATCGGGGGATGGCGCAGCAACGATATGCGTGAGGATGACTGTCCTGACGCCAGCCCTGGCCGCCAGCTTGCCGACCTCTTCCGGCGAAAGATGCTCACGCATCATGTGGTCCGCCAGTTCATCGCGCAGCGCCTTGTTCGCCGCTGAAATGCTTTCCGCGCCCGGCTGGTCCCTGGGGGCAAGGTAGACTTCGCTGACAAGCACGTCCGCGCCCTTTGCCAGTTCGGCCACGGCATCGCTGGGGCCGGTGTCCCCGGTAAACACGATGGAGCCGTTCGGCGTGTCGAACCGATAGGACAGTGACATGTCCTTCTTGCCGTCCGGGCCATAAGACGGATGCGAAAAGTGCGTGTTTTCGGCCGCCGTGACCTTCACTGTCCCATCGTCGAAAAAGGGCCCGTCCCGATCGATTACGTGCGGCACGAACATCGTGCGCGAATCCGGAAGGCTGGGAATCCCGGCGCGAAAGATACGCTGCGACGTGCTGAGATAATCGAGGGCCGCGTGCACAAGGTGATCGGTTGCCGGCGGCCCGTATATGTTGACGGGCGTATCCTTCCCGAAAAGGCCATTGCCGATCCAGTTCAGACTCATCAACGGTTCAAGCCCGGCGGTGTGGTCAAGATGGTGATGAGTGAGGAATATCGTGTGGATCGACGGCGGCGGAGCGTCCGCGGCAGCAAGCTGGCGGGCCACACCGGCGCCTGCGTCGATCAGGTACTTGTGCCCGTCGACAATCAGCAGGTTGGCCGGTTCGGAACGCTCGGGATCGGCGGTCGGGCCGCCCTTGGTACCCAGAAGCACGACGCTGACTTCGTGCGGTTCGTTCCCTGCCGTGGCGGCAAGGCCGTTCTGCGAACTCATCCCTGCAAGCAACGCCAGGCCAATGGCAGCGATCTTGAACATGCGTGGGTATCCTTTTCGTCGGGAAATCTGGCTTTTCGTTCGGGAAATTCAGCCGCGCCGTGCAAGCAGCGCTGTTTTCGTTCGTCCGTTCACCGAACCGGGATAAGGCCGGTAAAAAGGTCCGCGTGGATCGAACCCGGAGGGGAAGACAAGTCCACGCGGACAGCGGTACGAACGGGGGGAGCGGTCAGAATTTCCTCTTGACGGTCAGCGCCCATTCGCGCGGCCGCGCCGGTGCACCGGTGATCAGGCCGGCGCCCGCACCCGTCAGGTCGAAGGTCTGGTAGAAATAGTACTCGTCGAAAAGGTTGGTGACGGCCAGCGACACCTGCCAGTTCTCGTCGGGAGTACGATAGGTCAGCCTCGCGTTGGTGAGCGTGTAGGAGGGAACCCCGCCGAACAGTGCCGAGGGCGACCCGGCGGCCGGAACCGTGTTGCTGCCTGCCATCTTGCCCTGATAGGCAACGTCGACGCGCGGCGTAAGGCTGCCGAGATTGCCCATGTCTATGCGGTACTGCGCACCGACAGACCATTGCCATTTCGTCACACCGCGTGGCGGCGCCGCAAGCGCTCCCACGATCGACGGATCGCTCGAACAGATGTTGGCCTCTCCGGGCTGAAGCGCGCGCACCACCTGGATCTTCGCGCAGTCCCAGGTCCAGTCCAGATAAGACAGCGAACCGTTGATATCGAGACCGTAGATCGGCGACGCGGTGACTTCAGCCTCGACGCCCTTGATCGTCGCGTCGCCCGCATTCTGCGGCAGCGCGCACGGCCCCGGCCCGCCGAACTGCGGACAGGACAACAACGACAGCTGCGCATCCTTGAACTTGTTGATATACCCCGAAACATTGAGCCGCAGCCTGCGGTCGAAAAGGTCCGACTTCACGCCGATTTCATAGGCGGTAAGTTTTTCGGGACCGAACGGCTGCACTTGTGCCGCGTTGAACGGACGCGGCGCGATGCCACCGCCCTTGAAGCCGGTCGACGTGGTCGCATAGACCAGCAGCGCGGGAGAGAAGCGGTAGTCGACACTGGCGCGATAATCGAAACGCGCACCGCTGTATCCGCCGGTCAGGCCGTTAAGCGCCCGGACGATCGTCGATGTTCCGGAGTTGCCGACGTTGAGGTAATTCGGCCCCACATAGCCGATCCCATAGGCGGCGCCGATCGGATCGACGAAAGCGTTTGGCGTAACGCCGTCGTAGTTGAGCCGCTTGTAGGTCGTCTTCTTGCTTTCATCGGTATAGCGTCCGCCAAGCGTGATCGTCAGCCCATAGGCAGGCCGGACGAACAGGGTGCCGAAGGCGGCGACCGACTGGACGTTGACCGGGCCGCCACCGATGAACTGCAACGGATAGATCGGCGAACCGTTGGCCGCGACATACCGGATGTCCGTCCGCGTGGTCTGGTTGGTATCCTCGTTCGAGAAATAGCCGCCGACAGTCGCTTCCAGAAGATCGCTGAACTTCGCGTTCACGCGCATTTCGTGGCTGAAGAAGCGGCTTCTCAGGTCCACCATCGGTGCATCGATATTGGCGGGCGAAAGGTCCGTATCGTTCGAGAATGTCGAATCGAAGCCGCGATACGCGGTAATCGTGGTCAAGTTCGCCCAGTCCGAAAGTTCGAACCTGGTGTGCAGCGACACGCCCCAGCCTTCATAGAAAGCCCGGTTGTTGTGCGTCGACGGCTGGATCGGAAAGCCCTGCAGCCCCGGTATCAGCCCCGCGACAAAGCTGCCCCCCGGCGATGATGTCGTGGAATAGTTGCAGAACCGGCCGCAAATGAACCTGCTGTCATACGGGATGCCGGGTGCAGCTTCCACGTTGGGGTTCGAGTTGTTGGCGTAGAGCAGCACTTCGCCCGCGTTGTTGGCGGAATCGTGCGTGTAGTCGCCCACCAGCATGATATCGACCGCGCTGCTGGGGTTGTACCGCATGGCAACGCGCCCGGCATAGTAATCCTTGTTGCCGAAATCCGCCGTCTTGCAGTCCGAAGAGCCGGTTTGCGAGGGTATGCCGCTCGACGGATGCAGGCATCCATAGTCATAGCCCTGAACATAACCGTCCTGGCGACCATAGGCCCCGGAAACGCGCGCCGAAAGGTCGCCGATGATGGGGAACTGGATCGCACCGCGCAGGTTCACCCTGTCGCGGCTGCCATAGGTTCCCTCGACGAACCCGCCGAACGTCCCGTCGGGCTTCTTGGAGACATACTTGATCGCACCGCCTTCGGAGTTGCGCCCCGTCAACGTGCCCTGCGGGCCGCGCAGGACTTCGACCCGTTCGACGTCGACCAGCTCGAAGTTTGCCCCTGTCAGGCGCGGGTAATAGACATCGTCGATGTACATGCCGACGCCCGGCTCGACGAGCGGATTGAAGTCGATCTGGCCCATGCCGCGGATCGTGGCCGAGATCGACGGACCGAACGATGCGGACTGGGGCCTGAGCGAAACACTGGGAGCCTGGTTGGCGATATCCGAAAGGTTTTCCTGGCTGCGCGCTTCCAGCATCGCCGAATTGACGGCCGTGATCGCCAGCGGCGTGTTTTGCAGGTTCTGTTTGCGGAACTGCGCGGTGACGACGATTTCGGCGCCTGCGCTGGCGCCGTCCTGAACGGGTGCTTGTGCAGCCGGCGCGGCATTTGCAGTCCCATCCTGGGCCATGACCGCGCTCGAGCAGAGAGCGATCGCGATCGCGCTCGATCCGGCAAGGATCTTCCGCACAGCCGCGGGTGACGTAATGCGAGCCATTGGTTCCTCTCCCCTTGTTTTGAATTGCGGCCCTAATCGTTTGGAAACGCCCTGCGGGGCAACCAATCCAGAGGTGATGACAGGCCGTAACCTTCAGGTTATGAGTCGGAGCAGGATGCCGACCCTGCCTTTCACCCTGCGCCAGCTCGATGTGTTCGGAACGCTTTGCAAAACCATGTCTTTTCGCAAATGTGCCGATGAACTGGGCGTTTCGCAGGCATCGATAAGCAACCAGATAAAGGTGCTGGAAAACCAGCTGGGATTTCGCCTGTTCGCGCGGCCGGCCGGTCTGCCGCCTTCGTTGACGCGCGAAGGGCTGGCTTTCTTGTCCGATCTGGGTGCATTTCAGGATGCAGCCGCGCGCCTGGCGGCCCATCGCCGCAAGACCATCGATGAACGGCAGGTGCGCTCGTTCCGCATACTCATCGCGAACGGCATCATGGAGCGATACATCAAGCCAAAGCTGGATCGCTTCATTGCCAAGAACCAGTTCGTGGAGTGCGATTTCGTCACGCAGCATCCGCGCGCCTTGCCGATCCGATCGATCGCGGGCGGGCAATATGACTTCGCGCTGTATCATGCGCAGGAAATGGCCGCCGTCCCCGAAGGCCAGACGGTCCTGGCTCACCTCGAGACCGGCATCATCGGTCACAACAGGCTTGTTGCGGGGCGGCCCTTGCCACTGAGCGCGGACGAGCTGAGCGATCTTCCGATGGTCCTGCCGCCGAAGTCCAGCGAACTGCGCCAGCGCGTGTTATCCGCGCTTGCCCGGAAAGGCGTAATTCCGCGTAACGTAGTGGGAAACACGCAGTATCATGAGGTCATGGCGCAAATGATCGAACGCGGCGTGGGCGTCGGCCCCCTCCCCATTGCCATGATCAACCGCGAAGCGCGGGCCAATGTCTCGCAAATATTCCCGGTCACCAAATGGACGCTTCTCTGGTACCGCAAACCCGGACTTGACGGAGACGAAGCGGATGCGGTCGAGCGTTTCATGAAATCGTCCGTGCTTGCCGATCCCGATTACGCCAGCAGCGCGACAATCGCCCCGGAATTACCAGCGCGATCCTGACCGCCGACACGCGGAGTGTGATCGACGGCACCCGTTGCAACATGTTGCCGTTCGGCATCGTGATTACCGCAAAGCCGACGCACGCCGACGGAATTCCCCTTTTTCGCAAGCCAAGAGCGAATTCCCGGCCTATGGGGTGCGGCAAATACGCAATCGCGATTGCGTCAGCACTCAATATCCCAACCGTGATTGCGCCGTTCGCAACGAACCGGCGCCCCCTCTTTTATTAGGCCATCGCCATGACATTCCCCCCGCTTCCTTCCAGCCTCGAGGCCGCCCTTGCCGAGCGAGGTTATGACACGGCCACTCCGGTGCAGGCCGAAGTCATGCGTGCGGAGGCAGCCGGGCGCGACCTGGTCGTTTCGGCCCAGACCGGATCGGGAAAGACAATCGCCTTCGGCCTTGCCATAGCCCGGGAACTGCTGGGCGAAAGCGATGCCATTCCCTTCTCGGAAGGGCCGCTTGCGCTGATCATCGCACCGACACGCGAACTTGCCTTGCAGGTCAGTCGCGAGCTGGCGTGGCTTTACGGCAAGGCCGGCGGACGTATTGCAACCTGCGTTGGCGGAATGAACCCGCAGCAGGAACGCAGGGCGCTGCGTTCCGGCGCGAACATTGTCGTCGGCACGCCGGGCAGGCTTCGCGACCATCTTGAGCGCGGTGCGCTCGACTTGTCCGGGCTGAAGGCCGTGGTGCTCGATGAAGCGGACGAAATGCTCGACATGGGCTTTCGCGAAGAACTCGAAGAAATCCTGGATGCGATGCCTGAAACGCGCCGGACATTGCTGTTTTCCGCAACGATGCCCCGTCCGATCGAGGCAATTGCCCGCCGATACCAGCGCAATGCCTTGCGGATTGCGACGATCGACGAAGGGCGCGGCCATGGCGATATTTCCTATCAGGCCGTAACGGTTTCCCCGCCCGAGATCGAAAACGCCGCGGTCAATCTGCTGCGCTTTCACGAGGCGGAAACCGCCATCCTGTTCTGCGCGACCCGCGAAAACGTCCGCCACCTGCACGCCACGCTGCAAGAGCGCGGGTTTGCGGTTGTCGCACTCTCTGGCGAACATTCGCAGTCTGAACGGAACCAGGCGCTACAGGCGCTGCGCGACCGTCGCGCACGCGTGTGCGTTGCCACCGATGTCGCTGCACGCGGGATCGACCTGCCGACGCTGAGCCTTGTCATCCATGTGGAAATTCCGCGCGACGCGGAAACACTGCAACACCGTTCGGGACGCACGGGCCGTGCGGGGAAAAAGGGCACCGCCGTGATGATCGTGCCGTTCTCGCGGCGCAAGCGCGTGGAATCCATGCTTCGCCATGCGAAGATCACCGCGGACTGGACCGATGCGCCCGACCGCGAAGCCATCAAGACAAGGGACCGGGAGCGTTTGCTCGAAAAGCTGCTCGAACCGGTCGAAGTCGACGAAGGCGACCGCGAACTGGCGGAACGACTTCTGGCCGAGCGCACGCCGGCGCAAATCGCCGCGATGCTGGTGCACGCGCACCGCGCAAGCATGCCCGAACCCGAAGACCTTATCGCAAATACGGCCGAAGCCAGGCGCGAGGCACAAAAGGAGCGCCACCGCCCCGGCTTCGAGGACACGGTCTGGTTCCGCATGGCACTGGGCCGACGCCAGAACGCCGACCCGCGCTGGATACTGCCGCTACTGTGCCGTCGCGGCCACATCACGCGCAACGAGATCGGCGCGATCCGTATTGCGCCTGACGAGACGTATTTCCAGATTCCGCGCCGTATCGCCGAAAAATTCGCCGATGCTGCCGCACGATCGGCCAAAGACGACGGCGACGATGAACCTGTTGCTATCGAAATGTCGGAAAGCGGCCCACGCGACGCGGCAAGAACCAATCGCAAACGCCACCATGCCCACGGCAAGGCCGATACACAGCGAGCGAAGGCAAAGCCTGCCTTCAGGAAATTCGACAAGGCGAAAGGCAAGAAAGACGGAAAGCCCGGCAAGCCGCCAAAGGGCGCAAAAGGCATGCCCAAAAGCAAGAAGCACTAGGCTGTGGTGACATTTTAGGGATTCACGGCGGCTGAGATTTCTGATTCAACGCTGGCTTTTGGAGGCTGGTGTGGAAGGCGAGGTTCTCAGGGACGATCAGTGGGAGCGGTTGCGCGAGTTTGTGCCTGGCGGGCGCAAGGGCAAGCGCGGCCCGCGCAGCGATGGACGGCGGTTTCTGGATGCCTTGCTGTGGCTGGCGCGTTCAGGTGGGCGCTGGCGCGATCTGCCAGAGAAGTTCGGGCCGTATCAGACCGCGAAGCGACGCTATTATCGCTGGGTCGAGCAAGGGGTGATCGACCGGATTTTCGAGGCGGTGTCCGACGATCCTGACATCGAGTGGCTGGCGATCGATGCGACCGTGATCCGCGCTCAGGCCCAAGCTGCCGGAGCACGGGTAAAAAGGGGGGCGCTCAAGCCCAGGCTCCTGGGCGATCCAGAGGAGGGTTCGGCACCAAGGTCCACGCCGTCGTCGACGCCCTCGGCTTGCCGATCCGCTTCATCCTCGGTCCCGGCCAGCAGAACGACATGGCGCCGGCCTGCGACCTGATCCGAGGCATCCCGGCTGGCCAGGTTCTGGCCGACCGGGCCTACGATGCCGACAGCTTGCACGACTTGATCTACGAGCAAGGCGGCGAACCAGTCATCCCGCCCCGCCGCCACCGCAAATACCAGCACCACTATGACCGCATCGCCTACAAACAGCGCTGGGGCATCGAGGGTTTCTTTGCCAAGCTCAAGCAATGGCGGCGCATCGCAACTCGCTATGACAAGCTCGCCGCCAATTTCCTCGGATTCGTCAAACTCGCCAGCATCATGCTTTGGCTGAAATGATTAAATCGTCACCACAGCCTAGCCGATTGCATGCTAGGGAAATGGTAGCGGAGGAGGAGTATTTTCTAGACATCTATTATATTGATACATAATGATTTTTGTAATTATCGCACTCAAAATACCCCCACTGATACCCCCAGATTTCCGATGCGGCGAAACGCATGTTTTATGCGGCGGTTTGCCGATTTTTCAGCCCAGATCGCGACACCTTCCGTTTCGGCAATCACCCACCAGCGCATTCGGCTTCCAGGTAGCGCCGGACATGCATGATGTCCGCCAGCTCACCGTCCAGCATGAGATGAAGTGCGCTCACGCCATCAAAAGCGCCATTGTCCGTTCGTTTCCACGAATAAGCTCGCCCCGACTCCCGGAAAATCATCCTGAGCGCTCTGTCAATGCTCATCAAATTCAACAATCGAGCATGACACTCGGAAGAACACTTGCCGCCCCCTGCCCCTTCCAGCGCCGATAGACCCGCAATTCCATGCCTAACAGCATGGCCGCCTGCTCGTCCGTAACGCCCCATTTCTCGAACAGGCTCAGGCTCGCGCGAAAGAGCGCGGCAGCTTCCTGCTGGGCAGTGACGGAATTAACTTCGCCGAGCATTTGCACCAAATCCCCGCGAAAATCGAAATCTGCTCCGAGACTTCATAACATGAGGGCATGGTGTGATCCACACGGCGGCGGCCACCCAATCCATTCCCATCTCATCAAGTGTAGCCATTGACTACATTGAAGCCATGAGCTACACTGCAGGAAATGAAGCCAGTCACCTACACGCGGGCAGCACTGAAGACCCTACGCAGGATGCCTGCGGACGTAGCGGAACGGATCATAGGGAAAATCGAGCAATATGCCGCCGCCCCAGCCTCGCAGGCCAACAATGTTACGGTTCTCAAGGGACGAGAAGGTATCCGTTTAAGAGTGGGTGATTGGCGTGTGATCATGAATGATGACGGCGTTGTTCTGGCGGTTCTCGATATAGGACCGCGCGGAAGCATCTACGGTTGATGGAGGCAGATATGGGTGAAATGATTTCGATCCCGCTTGAGGAATACCGCAGCTTGCAGGCCGCTGCCGAAGAACTGGCCGATCTGCAAGCTTATGACCGTGCCTTGGCGCAGTTGGCAAACGGCGATGAGGAACTGCTTCCTGCCGAATTGGTGAAGCGCATGCTCTCCGGCGAAAGCCCTCTACGCGTCTGGCGGGAATACCGAGGTCTTACCCAGACCGCCCTCGCTGAAGCTTCGAGCGTCAACCGGGTGCAGATCGCGGATATCGAGTCTGGACGGAAGAGCGGTTCGATTGAGACGGTCAGGAAGCTGGCTGAAACCTTGGGCATTACTCTCGATGAATTGATTTAAGAGCAAATCCATTCTGCAAAGACAGCACTTGCCGCCCGCTCGTTAAGTGCAACAATCAGTCTTCACCTGTCTGAGTAGCTTTCGTCACAAGAAAAGCCGGTTCCCGAAGGAACCGGCTAAAATGATTTTGTGGATCAAATCCTTGTTAACGGAAAGACCACGCTGCTTGGACTGCTACATCAAGCAAAACTACGTTAGACTGCTGAAAACGCCGCGTCAACGATCTGCGCAAATTGGCCCAGACCACATATGAGACTCAGCAGTGCAAGCAGCCTGGGCCAACCGCAACTAAAATGGAGGAAACCACACGCACCTCCGCTTCAGCCTCTTGCAGTAAGGTTTGGACGCTCACCCAAGCCATCGACAGGTTCGATGGCAGCAAGATTGCATTCCGGATAGCATCGTTGACACAACGGATCAACTCCTCCATTTTAGAAAACATAAATTGTATTAAGAACGACGGGAGCCAAGAGCATGGTTGATCAGCAGGGCACAACCCAAAAGCGCTGGCGCCTCGGAATCGACCTGGGAACCAATTCGATCGGCTGGGCAGCTTTGTCGCTTGGTGCCAATGGCAAGCCCGATGGCCTGCTCGACATGGGCGTGCGGATTTTCTCCGACGCACGCGATCCGCAAAGCCGGGAATCCAATGCCGCCACCCGTCGCGGGCCGCGCGGGGCGCGCCGCAACCGCGATCGTTATCTGCAACGGCGCGAACAATTTCTGCGCACGCTAACAGAAGCCGGACTATTGCCCGCGGACAAGGCGGCACGCCAAGCACTTGAGCGGCTCGACCCATGGATCTTGCGCGCCCGCGCCCTGACCGAACCGCTAGACCGACATGAAGTCGGACGCGCGCTGTTCCATTTGCAGCAGCGGCGCGGCTTCAAGTCCAACCGCCTGACAGACAAGGGCAGCGATGAAAAGGGCGCAGTGGAAAGCGGTGCGGCGGCCCTTCGCGCCGATATGGATGCTGGCGATGCAGCAACGCTTGGTGAGTTAAAGGGGAACCCGCGCCAAACCATCGCCGAAGAAAACCACAGCCTGCCCAAGGGTGCGCGTAGTCCAATGCCGCTGGCCCGCGTCCGTACGCACAGCGAAGGCGCGAAGATGGTCTACGACTATTATCCGCTACGCGAGATGATCGAGCAGGAATTCGACGCGATCTGGCAAGCCCAGGCGCGCCATCACCCGGATGTCATGACCGAAGATGCGCGCACCGCCCTGCGCGACGTTCTCCTGTTCCAGCGCCCGCTCAAGCCGCAGCCGGTCGGGCGCTGCACTTTCGAGAATGAAGAAGAACGCGCCCCCAGCGCCCTGCCCTCGGTCCAGCAGCTGCGCATCTATCAGGAACTCAATAATCTGCGTGTCTCCGCACGGCCGGGCGAACCGCAGTTGCCCCTCTCCCCGGCGGAGCGCGACGAGCTGGCCGGGATTGCGCTGAGAAAGGTCAAATTTAGCCTGCGCGATATGCGCGGAGCGCTGGGCTTGACCGAGGCCGCCATCTTCAGCATCGAAGCGGGCGGTCGCGATTTTCTGGATGGCGACAAGACGCACGACATCATCACCAGGAACCGCAAGAACAATACTGGAAACTGGCCGGACTGGGCCGAGTTGCCGCTGGCGGAGCAGGACGCGCTCACCGAAATCCTGCTGGGCCGCGTCGCGCCGGGCCGGGGCAGCCACCAGGCGGTGGTCGCGACGCACGAACGCGTGGTCGCACGCATCGTCGCAGGTCTCGGCCTGTCCGAAAGCCGGGCACGCGAATTGCTGGCAGCGAAGGACGAGGATGAGATCGCCGCCTTCCTTGCCGAACGGTATGGGCTGGAGCCTTCCCATGCCGCCCGCATTGCCGGCCTGCGCCTGCCCGATGGCCACGGCCGCCTCAGCCGCACGGCAGGCGACAAAGTGCTGGCGCAACTGATCGAGCCGGACGCCGATGCTCGCTTGCGGACCTATGACCGCGCCGTCGTCGATGCCGGATACTTCCACCACAGCCTGAAGGGCACCGGCGAGGTGTTCGACCACCTGCCCTATTACGGCGTGGTGCTCGAACAGTCGGTTGCCTTCGGCTCCGGCGATGCGAGCGACATCGAGGAAAAGCGGATCGGCAAGCTGGCCAACCCCACCGTCCATGTCGCGCTCAACCAGTTGCGCCGGGTGGTCAACGCGCTGATCGACCGCTTCGGCCCACCTGCGGAAATCGTGGTGGAACTGTCGCGCGATCTGCCGCTGGGCGCGTTCGACTTGGGCAAGTTAAAGAACAAGCAAAACGAGAACCGGAAGGCCAATGAAAAGCTTTCTGAAAGGCTTGCCGAGTTTGGAGCACCAAACAATTATAATAACCGCCTGTTTCTGCGCCTTTGGGATGAACTGGATGCGTTAGGCCGCAAATGCCCCTTCACCGGGCAGCACCTGTCGCAAGAACTGCTTGTCAGGAGTCTCAAAGGTTCCGGCGAACTCGAGGTTGAACACATCCTCCCCTTCTCCCGCACGCTCGACGATGGCTTTAACAACAAGGTGCTGGCCCTGCGCGAAGCCAATCGCCGCAAGGGCAGGCTCAGCCCATGGGAAGCGGTGGAAAACGGCATTTTCGACCGCGAGACGATCGAAAACTCTCTGCGCGATCTGCCCCCTGCGAAGGCCTGGCGCTTCAGCCCCGATGCGATGGAGCGGTTCGAGAAAGAGGAACGCGATTTCCTCGACCGGCAGTTGAATGACAACAAGAATATCTCGCGCCTCGCCGCGCAATATCTCAAAAGCCTGGGTTCCGATGTCTGGGTCATCAACGGCCGTCTCACCGCCGATCTGCGCCACCATTGGGGGCTGAATAAGGGCTGGCGTGGAGACAACCGCAACCCGGCGGATAGCGAAGCGGATGAGGTAAAGAAAAACCGCAACGATCACTGCCATCACGCAGTCGACGCCTTCGTGATCGCCTGCACCGACCGCGCGATGGTCAAGGCCGCGGCGGATGAGGCGAAGAAAGTGGAAGAGGAATTCACCGCCGGGAGGCGCGATCATCGACGCCTCCTGGCTGGGTTGCCCGATCCCTTCGATGGCTATCTGCTTGCGGTGAAGGAGGCAGTCGGCAAAATCGTGGTCAGCCACAAGCCCGATCACGGCATTGAAGGCAAGCTGCACGAAGCCACCAATTACGGCGTTGTGCAAACACAGGCGGGCGAGACTCGGCTCGCCACCCGCAAGCCCATTATCGACCTTACCCCCGGCGAAGTAGCCAGTATCGGCGATGACCGCATTCGCCGCGAACTTGTCGCACTGACCGATGGACTTGGCGACAAGGAGCGCAAGCAGGCATTGCTCGAATACAGCCAGCGCACCGGCCACAAGCGCGTGCGCGTCCACAAGGTGCAGGCCAGTTTCGAACGGATCGCGCACGGGCCGGACAGCAAGGGCAAATCCCACACCCGCGCTGTCATTCCGGGCGACAACTATTGTATGGACATCATCGAAACGCCGGACGGCAAATGGCACGGCGTCGCCGTCACCCGATTTCAGGCGCACAAGTTCAAGAAGGATGATGCGTGGAAGACACTCTGGCGCAAGGACTACCCCGATGGGCGCCTTACCATGCGCGTTCGCAATGGCGACCTGCTGATGCTAGAACATGAAGGCGAAGAAAAGGTGATGCAGGTGGTGCGCCTTAACCCGTCCGGCAATCGCCTTTATCTTGCGCCTGCTTATGAAGCAGGGAAATTCGCGGATCGTCACAAGGATACAGACGATGAATTCCGCTGGGATCTCGCCGGCATAAGCGGGCTGAAACCCCGCAAGGCTCGCCTCGTGCGCGTGACACCCGATGGGCAGTTGCTGGATCCCGGACCTCCCGCCTAACACACTGTTAACCATATTCTGCGACAACCGGTGCGCTTCATTTGGGAGTGGACCTGATGCAGCAGCGCATCGTCGAAATCGCAAGCGACGGGATACACCTGTCCGCCTTCCGCGGCTTCATGCGAATTTCCCGTGCGGATGAGGAACTGGGCCGCGTGCCCTTTGCCGACATCGGCGCGGTCATCCTGCGCGGGCATGGCAGCACGCTTTCGGTCAATCTGTGTACGCGCCTGTCTGATGCCGGCGCACCGCTGGTCATCTGCGGCTCGAACCAGTCCCCCGCCTCGCTGCTCTGGCCAGTGCGCGGACACTACGAACAGGGCCGCCGCATGGAAGCGCAGGCAGAGGCCTCCCGCCCCTTGCGCAAGCGTGCATGGCGCGACCTCGTCAGCGCCAAGATCGCAGCTCAGGCGGCAGTTCTCGAAGCGACCACGGGCAAGGATGCGCGCCTCGATCGGATGGCGCGGGAAGTGAAATCAGGCGATAGTGACAATCTCGAAGCACAGGCCGCGCGGCGCTATTGGAATGCACTGTTCGGGCCGGATTTCCTGCGCGATCGGCAGGCAGAAGGCATCAATTCCGCGCTCAATTACGGCTATACCGTACTTCGCGCGGGCACTGCTCGCTCAATCCTTGCCGCGGGGCTTCACCCATCGCTTTCCATCCATCACACCAGCCGGGGCGATGCCCTGCGCCTAGCCGACGATCTGATGGAACCGTTCCGGCCCTGGCTCGACCTGCTTGTTTGGCGAATGACCCGCGAAGAACCCGTTTCGGAACTTACAAGCGCGATGAAAGGCCATCTCGCCGAAGTGCTCACGCTCGATCTTCCGGGGACTGATGGTGTCAGCCCCATCCAGATCTGGCTCGATCGCCTGGCGCTTTCCTGGGCAAAGATCTGCATGGGTGAAGCCGGAAAGCTGGACCTGCCCGGCCAGCCCTCGCCGCTGGAACTCAGCACGTGACGCACCTCAGCGGGTATCGGATCATGTGGATAATGGTGCTGTTCGATCTTCCTGTCCTGACGCCCGAAGAGCGTAAGGCAGCCACTGGCTTCCGCAACTACCTGCTCGATGAAGGCTTTGAAATGGCGCAGTTTTCGGTGTATCTTCGCTGTACGCCAAGCAAGGAAGCCGCAGCTGCCTATATCCGCCGAATCGAGACAGCAGTCCCGAGCGACGGCAAGGTGGACATTCTGCAATTCACGGATCGTCAGTATGAAAATATCATCTGTTTTCGCGGGCGGATGCGCGAATCAAGCCCGGAAAAACCGAGCCAGCTCCTCCTTTTCTAGGTGGAACTGGCTCGTTTTCCAGTGGCAGGAAGCCAAGTTTTTCTTTTCCCTCCAGCCATTTACCGCAATTCAGATTTAGCAGTCCAAGCAGCGCGGGCCAACCGCAACAGCCGTCAAGCGCCTATCTCCGCTGCCAGTGATTTAGCAGTCCAAGCAGCGCGGGCCAACCGCAACAAGGCGGCCCAGCGCGGCGTTGCTGATTTGGATTTAGCAGTCCAAGCAGCGCGGGCCAACCGCAACATCACCAGCCTCCATGCGCTTCGCTGGTTGATTTAGCAGTCCAAGCAGCGCGGGCCAACCGCAACTCACCGACGTGAATGGCATCACCTATTACGGATTTAGCAGTCCAAGCAGCGCGGGCCAACCGCAACGCACATGACGCGAGGCAACGCAGCGCAACGATTTAGCAGTCCAAGCAGCGCGGGCCAACCGCAACCAGCGTCCTCGTCACGCCATCTATAGAAAGGATTTAGCAGTCCAAGCAGCGCGGGCCAACCGCAACTGACGTGGAAGTTCTCCGGCTCGAGGTAGGCGATTTAGCAGTCCAAGCAGCGCGGGCCAACCGCAACGATCACACCGATCTCGAATTTCAGGGGATCGATTTAGCAGTCCAAGCAGCGCGGGCCAACCGCAACTGGCGGGATCGGGCCATGTAGAACCCGGTCGATTTAGCAGTCCAAGCAGCGCGGGCCAACCGCAACGCTTACGTCCGTCTCATCTCGATCAGCGACGATTTAGCAGTCCAAGCAGCGCGGGCCAACCGCAACGAGAGGGCCAGCAGCGCGAGCACCGCCAGCGATTTAGCAGTCCAAGCAGCGCGGGCCAACCGCAACTAGGGCAACCATGCCCATCTCCTCGATTGTGATTTAGCAGTCCAAGCAGCGCGGGCCAACCGCAACGCTGCCCTTGCCTGCGCATCGCCACTATCAGATTTAGCAGTCCAAGCAGCGCGGGCCAACCGCAACACCGATAACGGACGCGCCTTCGCCAGCAAGATTTAGCAGTCCAAGCAGCGCGGGCCAACCGCAACTCAGGTTTTCTCCGCCTTCCAGGCGATCGCGATTTAGCAGTCCAAGCAGCGCGGGCCAACCGCAACAAGTTGGCGCGACTGCCGGCGTGCCGCCTGATTTAGCAGTCCAAGCAGCGCGGGCCAACCGCAACGCCAAGCGGTTATTCAAGACGCTTGGCAGGGATTTAGCAGTCCAAGCAGCGCGGGCCAACCGCAACCTTCCATCTTTACGCCGTGTATCTTTGCGTGATTTAGCAGTCCAAGCAGCGCGGGCCAACCGCAACGGCCTTCCTGATGCCGATCAATGACGATCAGATTTAGCAGTCCAAGCAGCGCGGGCCAACCGCAACGCGCGATGTAGTTCGCCGTGCCTGCCGCCGATTTAGCAGTCCAAGCAGCGCGGGCCAACCGCAACAAGTACTTTATGGTAGTGGTCACCCTTTAAGATTTAGCAGTCCAAGCAGCGCGGGCCAACCGCAACGGCCGGGATATCCTCGGGCTCAATCCCGTTGATTTAGCAGTCCAAGCAGCGCGGGCCAACCGCAACCAGATGCGGAACAGCGCCGCGCCATAGTCGGATTTAGCAGTCCAAGCAGCGCGGGCCAAGGGACTCACCGATGACGAGATCGCCAGAGTGGTCGGTTGGACCGCCAAACGCGTCTCCAAAATCCGTGCCAGATATGTCGACGAAGCCCGCGTCGTGATCAGCCTGGTCGAACGCCTGAGCGCGTGACACGAAGCGACAAAGTTTACAGGCAAGTGTAAACTTAGTTTCAAGGACGCTTCTAAGTCATTGAAAAATGGTAGCGGAGGAGGGACTTGAACCCCCGACACGCGGATTATGATTCCGCTGCTCTAACCAGCTGAGCTACTCCGCCCCGAAAGGCTCCGGCGGGCGCGAACCCGCGAGGCAGGCGGCGCTATTAGGCGGCGGCGGCGGCGCGGTCAAGCCGCGAAATCGCCTAGGCCTTCCCTCGGAACGGCCAGCGTCCCACCGCCTCCCACGGACCGCCGCGATAGATGTGCAGGCCAAGCCCCCGGAACGCGAAGTCGCGCGACCGGAAAGCGGCCGAAAGTTCCGCCTGCAGCGCCTTTGCCTTGTCGACGCCAACCTTGTTCTGGATGGTGATGTGAAGGCGCAACGGATGGTTGTCCTGCGCGGTCAGCGCGCCGTGGAAGTGTTCCGCAATGTCTTCGCGGATCGCGGTCATGCCGGGGCTTTCGATCCTCAGCGCCGTGCCCTTCCCCAGCGGCATGATCCCGGTGATCCGCGCCGGCTGGGGCGGATGTTCGGCAACGATCCGCTGCAACAACGGCTTCAGTTCCTCGAACAGCGACGGCGCGAGCGCGTGGAACAACGTTACGTGCGCTTCCAGGTGGTTGCGTTCGGGCGGAAAGTGCGCACGGCGCAATCCGTCGGCCCATGCAAACACGTCGCGCGGCAATTCCGCAGTCACGATGAAGGGTTCGAACGGCATCGTGCCTTACTTGCCGCATTCGGACCGACAGGCAAGGTGCACAGGCACCTCGCCCCGGCGCCAGAATGGACGTTACAGGTCGCCGCGCGCCTTCCTGATGGCGAACCACTTGGCGACGTTGGCGTTGTGCTGTTCAAGCGTCTCTGCAAACACGTGCCCGCCTGTGCCGTCCGCCACCATGTACAGCGCCTTGGTGCTGGCCGGATGCAGCACCGCTTCGATCGAGGCTCGCCCCGGATTTGTGATCGGCCCGACAGGCAGCCCGACACGGGTATAGGTATTGTAATCGTTCACCGCCTGAATTTCCGACTGGCGGATACGCCGGCCGAGCGGTTTGCCCTTTGTGATCGGGTATATGATCGTCGGATCGGCCTGAAGCAGCATGCCTTCCTTGAGGCGGTTTTCGTAAAGCCCGGCAACCAGCTTGCGTTCGCCCGGCTTTCCGGTTTCCTTCTCGACGATGGAGGCCAGCGTCACGGCCTCCTCAGGCGTCTTGACGGGCAGGTCTTTTGCCCGCTTTGCCCATAGCTCGGCCACGGTCTTCTTCATCGCGTCCTGCATGCGCTTCAGCACTTCGGCGCGCGATTCGCCGCGCTCATAATCATAGCTGTCGGGCAGGACCGATCCTTCGGGCGGCACCGCGATCTTGCCGGTCAGCAGCGGCGTGGCCATCAACCGGTCATAGACCATCACCGAAGGCATCCCTTCGGGAATTGTCACCATGCGCCGCAGCGGCTTGCCCGTTTGCAGGATGGACAGGATCTGTGCCGGGCTGGCGTGCGCCGGCAGGCCGAATTCGCCCGCCTTCACCGGAGCCGGGCTGCCCAGCACCCGCGCATGGACGCGGAACGAATTGGCCGAGGCGATCGCGCCTTCCTTTTCCAGCTTCTGCGCGACGCTGGTCAGCGTAGAGCCGTCAGGAACAAGAAAGGTAGCCTCCTTGCCCAGCGGCCCGGGGCCGTACCACTTGTAAAGGAAGCGTCCGCCGGCAACGGCAAACGCCAGGACCAGCAACACCGCCAGCATGCGGCCCCTGCCGCGCATAGCCTTGCGTTCCTCAGACCTGCTTGAGGATCAGGCTGGCGTTGGTGCCGCCGAAACCGAAGCTGTTGTTGAGAACGGCCCGCACGGCCCGCTTCCTGGCGACCTTGGGGACAAGATCGACGCCTTCCGTCCCTTCGTCCGGATTGTCGAGATTGAGCGTCGGCGGAACGATCTGGTCGCGAATGGCAAGAATGCAGAAAATCGCTTCCACTGCACCGGCGCCGCCCAGCAGGTGGCCGATGGCGGACTTCGTGCTGCTCATCGAAGCGCCGGACAGATCGTTGCCCAGCACGCGCTTTACTGCACCCAGTTCGATCGTGTCGGCCATGGTCGATGTGCCGTGCGCGTTCACATAGTCGATATCGCCCGGCTCCATTCCGGCCTTGCGCATCGCCATGCGCATCGACAGTTCCGCGCCCTTGCCCTCAGGATGCGGCGCGGTGACGTGATAGGCATCGCCCGAAAGGCCATAGCCCACCACTTCGGCATAGATCTTCGCGCCGCGCGCCTTGGCGTGTTCATACTCTTCCAGCACGACAACACCCGCGCCTTCGCCCATGACGAAACCGTCGCGGTCCTTGTCGTAAGGGCGGCTCGCTTCGGTGGGACGGTCGTTATAGCTGCAGTTGAGCGCGCGCGCCTGCGCGAACCCGGCAACGCCCAGCGGATTGATCGTGCTTTCCGCGCCGCCCGCCAGCATCACGTCGGCATCGCCGTCCTTGATCATCCGCGCGGCATCGCCGATCGAGTGTGCGCCGGTGGAACAGGCGGTTACCACCGCGTGGTTCGGCCCCATCAGGCCGTACTTGATCGAAACCTGGCCGGAGATCAGGTTGATCAGGCGGCCATGCACGAAGTGGGGCGAGACGCGGCCCGGCCCCTTTTCGTGCAGCACAATCGACTCGCTCTCGATCCCCGGCAGCCCGCCGATTCCCGAACCGATCGAGCAGCCGGTGCGCAGCTTCAGGTCATCGTCCATGTCGGCAAGGCCGGCATCCTCGATCGCCTGACCGGCCGCATCGATGCCATAGACGATGAAGGGATCGACCTGGCGCTGGATCTTGTGATCGACACGCTTCGACGGATCGAAACCGTATTCGTGATCGGCCGGCTTCACCTCGCACGCAATCGTGCACTTCTGCCCTTCGGTATCGAAACGGGTGATCGTCCCCGCGCCCGACATTCCGGCCAGAAGGTTCTTCCACGTCGTCTCGACGTCGCCCCCCAGCGGGGTGACAAGGCCAAGTCCGGTTACGACCACACGGCGCATGCAACTCTCTCCAAAATCACGAAAGGCCCAGCCCACGCGGGAACTGAGCCTGTCGTCACCCGCCCGCGCCCGCAACGGGGCAGGCGCAGCCGGGGTTGCGGGCGATCAGCCCTTGTTTTCGTCGATGTACTTGATCGCGTCGGACACGGTGGAGATCTTCTCCGCCGCATCGTCGGGAATCTCGACACCGAATTCTTCCTCGAACGCCATGACGAGTTCGACGATGTCGAGCGAGTCGGCGCCCAGGTCGTCGATGAAGCTTGCATCTTCGGTGACCTTGTCGGCCTCGACCCCCAGGTGCTCGACAACGATCTTCTTAACGCGGTCGGCAGTATCGCTCATTGATTGCCCCTTCAAAGGAAAGCGGTTGGAAATGCTGTTCGGCATTCGCCCTAGTCAACCGGCATGCGGCTGGCAAGAGGCATGCCCGATGTACCGGCCCGTGGATCGGGCACATCGATGCGGCCCGTGCCAGCGATCGCGGCGCAACCAGCCGCCCGCCGAACGCGATTTTCGCGGCCGTCAGCCCGCGTCCGGCGCCACGACCCTTGCCGTCGCCTGGCCGCCAGCGGCGGGCTTGTTCGGCTCGACGATGCGCACGTGCAGTTCGCGCAACTGCCGGGGCGCCGCCGGCGAAGGCGCGCCCATCAACAGGTCTTCGGCGCGCTGGTTCATCGGGAACAGCGTGATCTCGCGAAGGTTCTGCGCGCCGCACAGCAGCATCACGATCCGATCGACCCCCGCGGCCATGCCGCCGTGCGGCGGCGCGCCATACTGGAACGCGCGATAGAGCCCGCCGAAGCGCTCTTCCACGTCCTGCTTCGAAAGGCCGACCTTTTCGAACGCCGCAACCATCAGGTCCGGGCTCTGGTTACGGATAGACCCCGATGCGATCTCGAATCCGTTGCACACGAGGTCGTACTGATAGGCTTTCAGCGAAAGCGGGTCTTGCGAGGAAAGCGCCTCCATCCCGCCCTGTGGCATGGAGAACGGGTTGTGCGCGAAATCGACGCGCTTTTCGTCCTCGTCCCATTCGTAGAACGGGAAATCCACGATCCACGCAAGGCGGAAGGCGTCCTTCTCTACCAGGTCGAGCTGTTCGCCCACGCGAACACGCGCATGACCGGCGAGCTTCGCGGCATCGGCTTCCTTGCCGGCGGCGAAGAACACGCCGTCGTCCGGCCCCAGGCCAAGCGCCTCGACCAGTCTGGCCGTCGGTTCTTCACCGTGATTCTTGGCGATCGGACCGGCGGGCGTACCGTCCTTGATGTTGATATAGCCAAGCCCCGCATAGCCTTCGCCGCGCGCCCATTCGTTCATGTCGTCGAAGAACTTGCGCGAAAGCTTGCCCGCGCCCGGCGCGGGAATGGCGCGAACCACGCCGCCACTTCCGGTGATCTTGTCGAACAGGCCGAAGCCCGACCCCTTGAAGTGCTCGGTAACGTCCGAAATCTCGATCCCGATGCGCAGGTCCGGCTTGTCGCTGCCGTATTTCAGCATCGCTTCGGCATAGGGGATGCGCGGGAATTCGCCCGCCGGCGTCACCTTGCGACCCTCGGCGAATGCTTCGAACACGCCGGCCATCACAGGCTCCATCGTGTTCCACACGTCTTCCTGGGTGACGAAGCTCATCTCGAGGTCGAGCTGATAGAACTCGCCCGGCAGCCGGTCGGCGCGCGGGTCTTCGTCGCGGAAGCACGGCGCGATCTGGAAATAGCGGTCGAAACCCGCGACCATCAGCAACTGTTTATACTGCTGCGGAGCCTGCGGAAGCGCATAGAACTCGCCGGGATGGATGCGGCTTGGGACGAGGAAATCGCGCGCGCCCTCGGGCGAGGACGCGGTCAGGATCGGCGTCGAATATTCGGTGAAGCCGATCGCGTTCATCCGTTCGCGCATGTCGGCGATGATCTTCGTACGCTTGACGATATTGGCGTGCAGCGTCTCGCGCCGCAGATCGATAAAGCGATAACGCAGGCGGATATCCTCGGGATAATCCTGCTCGCCCGCCACTGGCAGCGGCAATTCGTCTGCCGCGGACAGCACCGTGGCTTCCTGCGCGCGCAATTCGATCTCGCCGGTCGGAAGGTTCTGGTTGATCGTGTCGAGCGTGCGCGCCACGACCTTGCCCGTTACCGTCACCACGCTTTCCACGCGCAACCGCTCGAACAAGGGGAAGCAATCGCTGTCGGTATCGATCACGACCTGGGTCAACCCGTAGTGGTCGCGCAGGTCGACGAACAGCAACCCGCCGTGGTCGCGCTTGCGGTGGACCCAGCCCGAAAGTCTGGAGATCGTGCCGACGTCGCTGGCGCGAAGCTGGCCGCAGGTATGAGAACGATAGGCGTGCATGGAACGTCCGTGAATCTGGTGAGGATCGCGGGCATCCTTTCGGCCCCGCGCGAAAGGCGCCCTAACACAGGGCGCGCGGGCGTTTGTCAAGCGTTGGCGGCGGCCCCGGCCCGAACTCTGCCGCGCAAATCCTCTACCGTACCGAACGCGCGGAAGGCGGCGCGGCGCAGCGGACCGCCCAGAGCGACCCGCCCCTCCACCAGCGTGCGCCGCCCCGGCCACATGCGGCTGACCGGTTGCTGGCCGGGTGCGCTGCAGCTGTCGACCTGCGGAACGCCCAGTTCGGCGAAGCGCCGCGTCAGTTCGTCAAGCAGGAGGACGCCCGGCGCATAGCAGCCGAATGCCTCGTCATAGGCCATCTTGAAGCCGAACCCGCGCATGGGGCCAACAAAATGCGTGGACATGGCCAACGGGACGCCTCCGGCGCGCAAGGTCAGGGCATCCAGCGTGCCCTCGCTGGCGGCAGAGGCCATCACGGACGCGAAAAAGCCGCCGGTATCCTCAGAACTTGTCAGCGAGGAACCCTGCAGCCCCTTCCAGCCGGAATGCTCAAGCGCGAGGAATTGCCCGACCAGTGCCGGAACGTCGTCACCCTGTCGCCAGCCGATAAATTCGACCGGGCCGACCTCTCGCTCAAGCTTGCGGCGCAGACTGGCGAGACGGCGACGATCTTTCGGCCGTGGCTCCGGCGCCTGTCCTGCACAAGCCAGCATCGCTCGTTCGAACCTGTGATCGACATGGAATTCGCGCCCCTCGCTCCGGCAGCAATCGGAGAGCGCCGCGTTGACCGGATCGTCGGCAGGCAGATCGAACAGGCGCAATGCGGCAGCAGCGGCATTCTCCTTGTCCAGGAACGCCAGCAGGGCCGACCAGAACGCACCTTCGCAGCCACGGCGCACAAGCGGCGTGCCCACGAACTGGTTCGCATGGCGCCAGGCAGACCAGTGCGGCAGCGGCGCGCGCCCGTATAATCGCGCGAAGACCAGCGGGATAACCCCCGTCCATTCGCCCGATGCGTCGCGTGCCACGGCCAGCCGCGCTTCGCCCTTTGGATCGAAACACGCCAAAGAATGGCGCAGGAACCAGGGCCGGGAGAACACATTGCCTGTCCCCGCGCCCGTGGCCAGCCGATCCCATGCGGCAAGATCGTCCGCACCAAGCGCCGCGAGCGGCAAGAGCGCCATGCTGTTTGCCGGGGTCATGCCGCCATAGCCGGCGGCATCGCACGACAGCACGGCATTCACCCTGCCGCATCCCCGCCCAGGCCTGCACGATTCAGCACGCGCCACCCCATTGCCTTGGCGAACGTGACCGGCGATCGCATAGCGGGTGCCCGCAACGCCAGACCTTTCGCGCGGCTCCAGCCGTTGAAGCGCCAGGCATCGTCCTGCGCCTGGCTTTGGCGCGAACACCATGTCAGCGACAGCGAGACCGAGGGTTCCTCCCCAACGCGGACCCAGTGCGGCGATTTGAACGGAACGTAAAGCGCATCGCCGGGATCAAGCACGTTCGCCTGTCCCACAAGTTCCGCGCCGGTGTGCCAGGGCAGAAGGTTGTCGCCGTCACGGTGGAAGCGTTCCTGCTTTTCGTCGGTCAGATACGGCGGCCCCGGAGAATAGACGGTGAAGTACTTGCGACCCGAGATCTGCATCAGGATGTTGTATTCCGGATCGAAATGGAACGGGGTCAGCGTGTCGGGAGAGGACACGAAGATAAACCCCTGCAACCGAACCGGCTCGCCCGTGCTCTGCCGGATGACCGGCGCGATCTCTGCCAGGGTGTCGGACAGCAGCGCCCGGTATTCGGGCAACTGCTCGACAAATCGCAGCATCACCCAGCGGCCCGCTTCGCCGATCGCGCGGATCGTATCGTGCGGCCCGCAGCCGGCAGGCGCGGCGAACGCAAATTCCTCTCCGTTGCGGTTTTTCGCCGCCCGCACCTCGACATGGCGCGGATTCATCCGTGTCGCCGCATCGGCGAGCGCGTCGGTCGTCAGCAGCGGATGTCCGGCAAGCAGATGGCTGAATCGACCGGACACGGCCGGATAGAGGCGCGCGAACTGCGCCTGCGCCGTGTCGTCAAGGGCAGCGGACGCCGCCCCGCGTTCGGGTGGCCGGTGAACGGACATGCGCGCTACATGCCAGTCACATCTTAACATCTTGCGTGGATTGGCGCTTGTTACTGCGCCATATTGGAAGCTATGGCCGTTGGATTGACCCGCCGGAACACTGGTGGAGCACAGTCCCGAAACCGCAAATCGCAAAGAACGTCGCAACCGTTTCCATGAAGATCCACCCGCTGATCACCACGACCGAGGCCCTGGCCGAGCTGTGCGAGCGGCTGGCGAAGGCGGAATTCGTGACCGTCGATACCGAATTCATGCGCGAAAACACCTATTGGCCGGAACTGTGCCTGGTGCAGATCGCCGACACCAACGAGGCCGCCGCGATCGATCCGCTGGCGCCGGGCATGGACCTTTCGCCACTGCTGGACCTGCTGGTGGACAACGAAGACGTGCTGAAGATCTTCCACGCCGGCGGGCAGGACGTGGAAATCGTCTATAACCTGACGGGAAAGACCCCGCACCCGATCTTCGACACCCAGATCGCGATGATGGCGATCAGCCAGTCCGAACAGATCGGATATTCCAATCTTGTCGAAGCGTGGCTGGGGCTGACGATCGACAAGGGCGCACGCTTTACGGACTGGTCGCGCCGCCCGCTGACCGAACGGCAGATCGAATATGCGATCGGCGACGTTACGCATCTTTCCAAGATATTCCCGCGCATCCTCAAACGCCTGATCAAGACCGGGCGCGGCGAATGGCTGAATGCCGAAATGGAGCGACTGGCTGACGTGGAAAACTACCGGTCCGATCCGAATGCGGCCTGGCAGAAGGTGCGCGCGCCCAACCGCAACCCCACCGTGCTGGGCCGGCTGAAGGCGCTGGCCGCGTGGCGCGAGCGCGAGGCGATGGACAAGAACATCCCGCGCGGACGCATCATGCGCGACGAAACGCTGGCCGATCTTGCCAGCCACCCGCCCAAGCAGCAGGCCGAACTCGCCAAAGTACGCGGTCTTTCCGCGGGCTGGCGCGATAACGAAATCGGCAAGCGGCTGATGGGCGTTCTGGCCGATGCGCAGCCGCTCGACCCGTCGGAAATTCCCGCGCGCAGTTCGCGCGGCGCACCGCTTGGCAAGGAAGGCGCGCTTGTGGCCGACCTGCTGAAGCTGCTGCTGAAGATCCGCGCGCGCGAGATCGACATCGCCGCCCGCCTGCTTGCCCGAAGCGACGATCTTGAAGCCCTTGCCGCCGGGCAACGCAAGGATGTCGCCATCCTGAAAGGCTGGCGTTACGAACAGTTCGGACGCGATGCGCTGGACCTTGTCGAAGGAAAACTGGCCTTCGCGGTGGTCGAAGGGAAGTTGAAGATGGCGCACATCGACGACATCGGCAGCAGTCCGGGCGACGAGGCGGTCGCGCACGTGGACGGCTAGCCGGTCGATGAGCACATACCTGCCCACGCTCAAGCAATTGCAATACCTTGTTGCATTGCACGAGCACGGGCACTTCGGCCGCGCCGCCGAATCCTGCTTCGTTTCCCAATCCACGCTGTCGGCCGGATTGCGCGAGCTTGAATCGCTGCTGGGCGTTACGCTTGTCGAACGCACCCGCCGCGTGGTCCGCTTCACTCCGCTAGGCAACCAGGTGGTGGCCAAGGCGCACCGCCTGCTGCGCGAGGCGGAGGAACTGTCGGAACTGGTGCAGTCGCAGGGCCAGCCGCTGGCCGGAGAACTGCGGATGAGCGTGATCCCGACAATCGCACCGTTCCTTCTGCCGCGTATCCTGCCACGCCTGCGCCGCGAACGCCCGTTGCTGAAACTGTTCCTGCGCGAAGAGCCCAGCGCGGCGGCCATCGAATCGCTGCACCACGGGCGCGCCGATTGCGTGCTGCTGGCCCTGCCCTTCGCGACCGGCGAGGTGGAAACCGCGCATATCTGCGACGACGCGCTTTACGTCGCCTTTCCCCAGGACGATCCGCGCGATCCGCCGCGCGAGGTAGATCCGATGGTGATCGACGAGAACCGCCTCCTGCTTCTGGAAGACGGGCATTGCCTGAAGGATCACGCCCTCGCCGCGTGCAACCGGCCCGAATTGCGCGCCAGCGCGACGATGGTCGGCACCAGCCTGCACACGCTGGTCCAGATGGTGGACAACGGGCTGGGGCTGACGATGCTGCCCAGGATGGCGATCGACGCGGGAATCCTCAACGAAACGAACATCGTCGCCCGCCCGCTCCATGCGGAACACGCTGCGCGCGAAATTGCGCTTGTCTGGCGCAAGAACAGCCCGCGCGCCGGTGAATTCGAGCTTCTGGCCGAAGAACTGCGCGCCGGCTGACCGGCGCGACCCGATCCGCCGCCAGACGCCCTTGCATCAATCCCGGTATCTCAATCCATGTGCTTCAGGCCGACGCGCAGATAATCCCACCCTGTAATCAGCGTCAGCACCGCCGCGCCCCAAAGGGTGGTCAGCCCCACCGTGTGCGGCACGTTCGCCTCCACACCGCCGATCACGACATTCCACTGCGGCATGGCGCCCCCAAGGATCAGCGCGCCCAGCGCAACCATCTGGAATGTCGTCTTCCATTTGGCGAGGCGGCTGACCGGCACCGAAACCTGGATACCGCCCAAAAACTCTCTCAGGCCGGAAACGGCGATTTCGCGGATCAGGATGATCAGCCCGGCGATCACGTGCGCATCGCCCACATAGGGGCCGGTCAGGACGCCCTGCGCGGTCAGCACAAGGATCACCGCGGCGACCATGATCTTGTCCGCGATGGGATCGAGGAACACGCCCAGCTTGGAAACCGTTCCCTGCGCGCGGGCAAGGTAGCCGTCGAAATAATCGGTCACGCCCATCAGCACGTACATTGCGAAGGCCAGCGCATATCCGGTCGTCCAGTCGGACCACCACAAGAAGAAGGCCAGGACCGGAACCGCGACGATTCGCGACAGCGTAAGGATGTTCGGCAAGGTCAGCATCGCGATGCCTCTTACGCCGCCTGACGGCTGTGTGAAAAGGCCGATTGTCCCTTGTTCCTGTCCGTCATGGGGCTAAGGGTCGAAATAAATCGCAACGGGTGCGGCAAGGACGGGATGACAACTTCCACAAAACTGATCCATTCGCGCCGATTTCTGCCGTTGTTCGTCACCCAGTTGCTGAACGCGTTCAACGACAATCTCTTCAAGAACGCGATGGTGCTGTACGTGGTTTACAGCATCTACAATTCGGAGGCGGCCGAAGCCCGCTTTTCCGCCATCGCTTCTGCCCTGTTCATCCTGCCTTTCTTCCTGCTTTCCGCGCTTGCCGGCCAGCTTGCCGACATGCGCGACAAGGCGAAGATCATCCGCATCATCAAGGCCTGCGAAATCGGCATCATGGCCGTCGGCGGCGGCGGGCTGGTGCTCGCCTGGATGCACATAGAGGTGAACGCGCTGGCAATCCCGCTGATGCTGGCCGCTCTGCTGGCGATGGGCGTCCACTCCACGTTCTTCGGGCCGATCAAGTATGCGATCCTGCCGCAACATCTTGAAAAGGACGAAGTGCTGGCGGGCACCGGGCTGGTAGAGGCAGGAACGTATATCGCGATCCTTGCGGGCACGATCCTGGCCGGCTGGATTCCCGTGGAATGGGCGGCAGCGGCCGTGGTGATAACCGCGCTGGTCGGATACGCGACCAGCCTTTCCGTCCCCCCCGCCCCGCCCGAGCATGAACCGGACCCGCTCGATTTCCATATCGTGCGCGCCTCGATCCGGCTGGTGGCGAATTCGATGCACCACAGCCGCGTGTTCCTCGCGATCATGGCGATCAGCTTTTTCTGGACCATCGGTGCGGTGCTGTTCATCCAGTTCCCGCCGCTTGCGAAGAACGTGCTTTATGCCAGCAAGGAAGTGGCGAGCCTGTTCCTGGTGATATTCTCCATCGGTATCGCGATCGGCTCGATGTCGATCAATGCACTGCTCAAGGGCCGCGTCTCCGCACGGTTCGCCCCCGCGTCGGTGCTGGTCATGGCGTGTTTCGTGGTTGCCTTCCACGTTGTCTGCAAGCTCTGGGTCTCGGTGCCGAACGAAGCGTTGATGGACGTTCCCACCTTCATCACGCAGCCTTTGGCGGTGCCCCTTCTGATCAGCCTGCTGGGCATTGCAGTGGCAGGCGGCATGTTCGTGGTGCCGCTCTATGCCTTCCTGACCACGATTGTCGAAAAGTCGGAAACCGCCCGCACCATTGCGGCCAACAACATCGTCAATTCAGGGGCGATGGTGGTGGGCGCGGTCATCGCCGTGGGGCTGACCGCGCTGGACGTGGCCGTGGTGGACCAACTGTTGCTCGGCGCGGCGATGTGCCTGGTTTCCGCATGGCTGGGATGGCTGCTTTACAAGGCAGAGAAGGAACATTCGGAAATCGAACACCACGTGTTCGATTGAATCACGGGTTTCATCCTTCGGCCCCGCCGCGCCATGCATTCAGGCGATGAAGATCATCACCGCCATGAAGCAGGCAAAATAGGCCAGCAGGAAATCCTTCACGTCCTGCCGGGTGATCCGCCGGGGATCGACATCAGGCGAACGCAGGCGCGTTTCCGCACGCGCAATTGCGGCCTGCACCTCAGGTTCGAAAACAGGCAAAGCGCGCGTCACATGCGCGGGAAGCGTCTGCCGATAGGGATGACGCGTATGCTCCGAGGTCTGGACAAGCGCTCTGTTCATAACGCTGTCTTAACGCTCGATTCACCATTTGGGCACTGCCCCGGCCGCACTTTTACGCAGCCGTTCCGCGGCGGGACATTAACCTTTTCGGATAACCGATTGCCGGCCCGTCCGCGGTCAGGCGCCGTCTGTCTGCGCCATGGCGATCACGCGGTCCCATTCGTCCTGCTTCACCGCGCATACCGACAGGCGCGAAAGCCGCACCAGTTCCATGTCAGACAGTTCGGGCGTCGCCTTGATCTGCTTCAGGCTGACCGGGTGCGGCAGCTTTTCCACCGGTTTCACCTTGACCGCCGCCCACTTGTTTTCCGGATCGGTGGGGTCGGTGATGCCGGCGACTGAAATTTCCACGATGCCCACAACTTCGCGCCCGATATTCGAGTGGTAGAAGAACGCACGGTCACCCACCTGCATCGTGCGCAGGTTCTTCGCGGCAAGGTGGTTGCGCACACCGTCCCACGTGCCTTCGCCCTCTTCGAGCAGGTCGTCCCAGCCATAGACGTCGGGTTCCGACTTCATAAGCCACAGACCTGTACTTTGTGCCTCACCGGTGTCCTTGCCCTTGGGGGAGTTTTTGATTTTGCTCATGCCTCGCTCGTCCAAACCGTCTATGGGCGCGTCCATAGACAGATTTATACCGGACACGCAAAACATGCCTCTTTCCACCCTCCCCGTCCTCTCGCTTGCCGACGACAAGGCCGGCTTCGCCCGGAAGATAGGTGACAGCTTCAAGACCTTCGGTTTCGCGATGGTGAAGGACTTCGATATCGACCGCGCGCTGATCGACCGCGCCTGGGCGCTTTCCGAAGCGTTTTTCACGCTGCCCGAGGAAGAGAAGCGCCGCTATTTCAATCCGGCGATTGCCGGTGCGCGCGGTTACACCCCCTTCGGCACCGAGATCGCCAAGGATGCCAGGGTCCATGACCTTAAGGAATTCTGGCACATCGGACGCGACCTGCCCCAGGGCCACCCGCTTGCCGACGCCTCGATGCCGCCCAACGTCTGGCCCGACCGGCCCGAGGGTTTCAGGGAGACATTCAGCGAGCTTTACCGCCAGTTCGACGCAACCGGCGCAACGATACTTTCGGCAATCGCGCTGTACCTGGGGCTGGACGAGCACTGGTTCGACCGCCCGATAGAAGACGGCAACTCCGTCATGCGGCTGCTGCACTATCCGCCGCTGACCGACGTCGATGGCGAAGCGATCCGCGCGGGCGCGCATGGCGATATCAACCTGATCACGCTGCTGCTGGGTGCGGAGGAAGCCGGGCTGGAACTGCTGACCCGCGAAGGCAAGTGGATACCCGCCTCGCCGCCCGAAGGTGCAATGGTTATCAACGTGGGCGACATGCTGGAGCGGCTGACCAACAACGTGTTGCCGTCAACCGTGCACCGCGTGCGCAACCCGAACCCCGAACGCGCGCGCTACAGCCGCTATTCCATGCCGTTCTTCCTGCATCTGCGCAGCGACTTCGCGTTCCACACCCTTCCGCAATGCATCACGCGGGAAAATCCAGACCGGTATCCGGTTTCGATCACCGCGGACGCGTTCCTGCAACAACGCCTGCGTGAGATCGGCCTGAAGAAATAGGTACGGCGCAAATTCGCGCCACTGGCGACCGGCCTCACCCCGCGGGCATCGTCCGGGGCATCACGTTGTACTTCCGCACTTCGTCCTGGCTCAGGCAATAGCGCGTAGAACGGTCGGCATCGGTGGCCACGGCCTGCTGGCGATACATGATATCGGTCAACAGCTTGCGACTGATCCCCATCCGGATCAGGAAATCGTTGTCCGCGCTGGCCAGCATCGCGCTCGATTGTTCGATCTGGCCGATCAACTTGGTTGTTTCGGTCGCGCCTTCGTCCACCGAAAGGTCGATCGCGTCGCGTTCGCTGGTCGTGTGGGTGAACATGTGGACCATGAAGATCCCGCCCGGATCGACATAACGCAGGTCGCCGCCCATGAACACGAAGTTGCAGGCGGAAAAGCATGTCCAGCCGGACGGGATGCGCGTGGTCATGCCCGGGTACTGCTTGCGGATCAGCAGGCCCGTGGCATTGCCCGCCTTCGCATTTCCGCCGCGCGATTTCAGCCAGATCTCCGATATCCGGGGATCGGCGTCCAGCGCCGCCTTCATCCGTTCCGGCAGGCGGGAATCGATAATGCCGTCGGCCAGAAGAACGTGCTTGCCGCCGCGGTCCGCGGGCGTGAGGGTCATCGCTTTCGGTTGCCCCCAATCGACATCGGCCGGACAGGTAGGATTGTCCTTGTCCATCGCCGGTGCCGCCGCCGCACCGCAGGCCAGTGCGGCGAGGATGACCGCCATTGGCTTGAGCATCCGCATGGCCCGCCTCACGCCATCAGCGAATAGCGCGCGCCGCCGGGCGGCTTGCACATCTTCTTGTTGGCGGTCGTCTCCTCCCCGTTCACGATGATGACATCGGTGACCATGATGCATTTCATGCCCGTCGCCCGGTCATCGTTGCGCGCCGTTACCGTGGAGCTTCCCGACACGTTCTTGCGCGATTGCGACGTCCACGACGCGCTTGACCCGACCGTTTCGCCACGCGTCGCCTCAAGCGTGGCATCGGCGGCCTGCTTCTGCTCTTCCGGGTCAAGCCGGCAGGCGATCGCATTGGTCAATTGATCGGCAACTTCGGCGGATGGCACCCAGCTGGAAATGCCTGCCGACCCCGCCGCCTTGTTCACCGCGCGTCCCAGGAAACCGCCAAGGATGGATGAGCCCGCACTTTTGCTTTCCCCTTTGGGGCACCCGTCCGAACTCTTCGCCGCGTTACCGGAGCTGCTGGACGGAACAGGGATCGATGGCAGGCCAAGGCCGCCGAACTGGGCATGGGCCGGCGCGGCGGAGACAATGCTCGCCGCGATCACGGCTGCCCCAAGGACAGACCTTGCCGGAATAGAAGGATTTTGACCGGGCATCGCAAGCCTTTCGCTGGAAAACAGCGGTTTGTGCTGGCGTCGGCTTCTTTCACACGAGCTGGCCTGTCTGCCTGCCCGAAGCAGCGTCAGTTCTTCTGCTTCCTGTTCCCGACCCGATGGAGAGAGAGGCTATGCAATGCGGCGGTGTCCGTCAATCGCACCGCGGCGGACGCCGGGTTCCACGGCGACCCGCAACAGAAAGGGGCCGGAAAGCAATGCGCTTTCCGGCCCCCGTCGTGTCAGATCAGACGCTGCTTAGAGCGTGCCGTCCTGGGCGTTGTCCATCTTGCCCGAAACGGTCTGGAAGGTGTTCTTCACCGAGTTGCCGAGCGAACCCATCGCGACGGTCGCGGCAACGGCGATCAGGGCGGCGATCAGGCCGTATTCGATCGCGGTGGCGCCTTCATTGTCCTTAAGCAGGTCACGGAAAAACTTCATGGTCGGTCTCCTGTTTTGTCCCCCGCCCGCCAGGGAACCCCGGCGGGACGTGGATCGGGCTAAGCCCTAACCCCTAAGCCGAAGTTAATGGTTGCATCGGAAATCATCTGGGGCGAATAGCGGCACCGTGCCCGCCGTGGATGGATGACGACTGCGCCGGGCACAGGATGCGCGGCGGGTGGAGTCGCGCCCCGCGCGTCCACGACTTATCAATCTCTTTGAGAAACAACCGGTATGGACAGAACTGCCGAGTTCCCTAGACTCGCCAGTCAACACACACCCCCCGGAAAAAAGAGCCGGGTCGCAGGGGGCGGAATACAATGATGCAGTCGGGGATGGCGCACGCACTGGTCGTGCGCGAACGCGGTCTTGCCAAACAAATCACAATCGCGGTGTTGCTGGTCTGCGGTTCCACATTCCTGCGGTTCTTCATCGATCATGGAAGGCTGGGCGTGCAATTCGTTTCGGTCTTTCCGGCCATCCTGCTTGCTTCGCTGCTGCTTGACCGGATCTTCACCGTGCTGGTCGCCATCGGCGCGGTCGCGCTGGCCCAGTGGCTGCTGGTCGGGGAGCGATGGTTCACGCGGGTGGATGCCGAACATGTGTTCGTGGCCGGGATCTTCTTTGCATCGCTGGCGATCATCGTGGTCGCCGGACACTCGCTTCGCGCGGTGTTGCGGCGGCTGGACGTTCTTACCGCACAGCAGGACCGGCTGAACGACGAACTGCGCGAACGTGCGCGCGACAGCCTGGGCATGATCCGCTCGGTCGTAGCCTCGGTGCCGCAGGATCTGCCGCAGGACACCGTCCGGCGCGAGATCCTGTTGCGCATAGAAGCGATGGCCTCCGCGTGCGAGATGCTCAATGCCGACGATGCGCAATTGTGCCGGCTGCCGGACGGATTGCGCAACAACCTGGCCCCGCTCAACCGCGACGGACGAATCGCGCTGGACGGGCCGGATTGCACGTTGGACCTGCGCAGTGCGGTTGCGCTCAATTCCGCGATCCACCGGCTCGCGGCCGAATCGGCCCAGCGCGGCGCGCTCGCGTTGCTTGACGGCTCGGTCCACGTCGGCTGGACGATCCGCGCGCGCGGCGATCTGGCGGTGCGCTGGACGGAAGCGGGCCGACAGGCCGCGGGACGATGCCGCGATGCGGGGCCGCTTCTGGCCCAGTTCCCCAGCGTGCTGACCGCGGATTTCGAGGAATTGCGCGACGGCCTTGCCTGCAACCTCCTGGTCCGGCGCGCCGTCACGTCAACGCGCATCTCCGAATCCGGGACAAAAGCTCCCGGCGCGCGCAGCAAGGCGGCCGATCGGCAAAAGCTTGTCTTCGAGGCCACCCGCACCAACGGGTGAACAATCTTTTGAATGGATATTCGGTGGATGGTGGAGCCGAGGGGGATCGAACCCCTGACCTCTACAATGCCATTGTAGCGCTCTCCCAGCTGAGCTACGGCCCCATATTCCATCTCGCATGCCCTGGGAGGCATGCCGGCCCGGCGAATGGCGACTTCGTCACCGCGTCGGGAAGCGGCCCTTTAGTCGAAGGGCCGCGATACTGGCAAGCGGCTTTTTCGCATCACCTGCCGATTATTTGCCTTCCAACCGGCCACGCGGCGCCCGCGATGCGCGGGCCCCGCGTGTGTCCGGTCAGGTATCGTCCTTGTCGTCGTCGTCGCCGGCCGAAACGCCCAGATCGTCGTCACCGCCAAGGTCGACATCGTTATCGGGCGAATCGCCGTCCTCGTCGATGTCCAGATCGTCATCGGCCAGATCTTCGTCCGATTCCTTCTTCTTGTCCTTCTGGACTTCCTCATAGGGAATCGGCTGCTTGGACTTCAGCACCGGCTCGGGATGCCAGGCATGGCCGCACTCGACGCATGTGACCGGGTCATCCTTGCCCAGGTCGTAGAAACGGGTGCCGCACTTCGGACAGGTGTGCTTGGCGCCCCACTCTGGCTTGACCATGAAATTTCCTCGTCTGCGCCCGCGAACCGGGAAGGCGGCGGGCGGAAAAAACTTTCGCGTTGATGGTGATGCCGGGCCGGCTTGGCAAGACCTGATCGCAAGCCTTGGTCCGGGCGCCGGTATCGTGCGCGGCGCGCGCCTTGCCATAGGAGGCCCGCGCTGTCAAAAGCCGCGCGCATTTCACCCCCGCGCGTAACGGAAGCCCAGACCTTTGAGCACGACCGATTCCCCGCAGCCACGCCCGCGCCGCTTTGCCGCATCAGGGCCGCTGACCGGACGCATCCGCGTGCCGGGCGACAAGTCGATCAGCCACCGGTCGCTTATGCTGGGCGCGCTGGCGGTGGGCGAGACGCGCGTGGCCGGCCTGCTTGAGGGTGAGGACGTGCTGGCGACCGCTGCCGCCATGCGCGCGATGGGCGCGCAGATCGAACGGCGCGGCGATGGGGAATGGCGCATCCACGGCGTTGGCGTTGGCGGATTGATGCAGCCCGCCGGCGCTCTCGACATGGGCAATTCGGGCACGTCGACGCGCCTGTTGATGGGCCTTCTTGCCAGCCACCCGTTGACCGCGACCTTCATTGGCGATGCCAGCCTGTCGAAGCGCCCCATGGGGCGGGTGACAGAGCCGCTCAGCCGCATGGGCGCGGATTTCACAGGCGCCCCCGGTGGCCGGCTGCCGCTGACGCTGCGCGGCCTTTCGCCCGCGGTGCCGATCGAATACCGCCTGCCGGTCGCCAGCGCCCAGGTGAAAAGCGCGGTTCTTCTGGCAGGGCTCAACACGCCGGGCATCACCACGGTGATCGAGCCTGTGCCCACGCGCGACCATTCCGAACGGATGCTGCGCGGCTTCGGCGCACACCTTGAAGTAGAGCGCGATGCGGACGGTGCCCGCGTGATTCGGCTGACCGGCGAGGCCGAGCTGCGTGCGCAGGACATCGTGGTGCCGGGCGATCCTTCGTCCGCCGCCTTCTTCGCCGTTGCCGCGCTGCTGGTGCCGGGCAGCGACCTGACCATAGAGAATGTCGGCCTCAACCCCACGCGCGCCGCGTTGTTCGATGTGCTGCGTGCGATGGGCGGCAACATCGAAGAGATCGACCGGCGCGACGTGGGCGGCGAACCGGTGGCGGACCTGCACGTGCGCCATTCGGTGCTGACGGGGATAGAGGTCGATCCGGCGGTGGTGCCCAGCATGGTGGACGAATTCCCCGTTCTGTTCGTCGCCGCGTCGCTCGCGCAGGGCCGCACGGTAACGCGCGGGCTGGAGGAACTGCGCGTCAAGGAATCGGACCGGATCGCGGTCATGCGCGCGGCGCTTGACCTTGCCGGTGCGCGCGTTACCGAGACCGAGGACGGGTTGATTATCGATGGAACAGGTGGCGATCCGCTGCACGGCGGCAGCAATCGGCCTGTGCCGACGCACCTCGATCACCGCATCGCGATGAGCATGGCCGTGGCAGGGCTTGCCAGTGCGAACGGCGTTGAGGTTGACGATACGCGCCCCATCGCCACCAGCTTCCCCACGTTCGAAAGCCTGATCGACCAGGCGGTCACGGCATCATGATCCAGATTGCCGCCAACGCCGCCGGGTTCACGGGGATGGCCTGCATCATCTTCGCCTATGCCTATGTGACGAAGCAGGATCGGCCCAATCCGTTCATCCAGCACGGCGTGAACCTTGCAGGCGCGATGCTGCTTACCCTCTCCCTGCTGGTGAACCTCAACCCCGCATCGCTGACGTTGGAATTCTTCTGGGCCACTATCGCGATCTGGGGACTGGCCAAGGCCGTCCGGGCGCGGAAAGGCGCGTCGTGATCATCGCGGTCGACGGTCCCACCGCATCGGGCAAGGGCACGATTGCCAAGGCGCTGGCCGCGCATTTCGGCCTGCCGCATCTGGACACGGGCCTTCTCTACCGGGCCGTGGGGCGTCAGGTGTTCCTGAACGGCGGCAACCCGGACGACCCGGACGATGCGCTTGCCGCCTGTTCCTTCCCCGACAGTCTGCTGGACGATCCCGAACTGCGCAGCGAAGCAAGCGGCAGCCTTGCCAGCCGGTCGTCGGTCCACCCGGCGGTGCGGAAGGCGCTTTATGACCGCCAGCGTGCGTTCGCCATGCAACCCGGCGGTGCGGTCCTCGACGGGCGCGATATCGGCACGGTGATCGCGCCGGAGGCTGACGCCAAGCTCTTCGTTATCGCCAGCGTGGAAGCGCGCGCGAAGCGGCGCTGGCTGGAAATGCAATCGCAGGGCCGCGACGTGGCGCTGGATGCCATCGAAGAAGACCTGCGGATTCGCGACGCGCGCGATTCGGGCCGCAAGAATGCGCCGCTGCGTGCCGCAGACGATGCCGTCACGCTCGATACGTCGGACATGGATCGCGATCAGGCGATCGCCGCCGCCATCGCGCTGGTCGAAGCCAGACGGGCGTAACGGGCAGCCCAAAAGGAAAAGGGGCCGCGAAGCGCGACCCCTCCCCTTATCCTGCAATGGTGAAGCGGATCAGCCTTCGCTGATCGTCGCCTTCACGATCTTGCCGGGGTTTGCCGGCGGCTCGCCCTTGGGCAGCGCGTCCACGTTTTCCATGCCTTCGACGACCTGGCCCCAGACGGTGTACTGGCGATCGAGGAAGGTCGCATCGTCGAACACGATGAAGAACTGGCTGTTGGCCGAGTGCGGTGCGCTGGTGCGCGCCATCGAGCATACGCCGCGCACATGCGGCTCTTCATTGAACTCGGCCTTGAGGTCGGGCTTGGACGAACCGCCCATGCCCGTGCCGTTGGGGCAGCCGCCCTGCGCCATGAAGCCGGGGATCACGCGGTGGAACTTGATACCGTCGTAAAAGCCTTCGTTGGTCAGTTCCTTGATCCGCTCGACATGGCCCGGCGCGAGATCGGGGCGCAGTTTGATCTTCACGTCGCCGCCCTGGCCATTGCCGGCATCGAGCGTGAGGGTCAGGAATTCGTCGGCCATCAAAATTCTCCTCATGGTGCCGGCACAGGCCGGCCATCCTGTAAATGCCGGCAAGGGCCGGCGGGGGCCGGGGCAGCACCCGGATCACGCCGCCGATATAGGGTCTTGCGCAACAAAGTCACCGCCTGATGCCCGAACCCGGTTGCTTTTGCTTGTCAGCCGCCTATCCCCGCCTGCGATGAGCGAACGCGAGGAAGAAGGGGTCGGCGTGCTGGCCGACGGGGGCGAGATGCCGCCGGCGGACGACCAGCAGCGCAACTCCGAAAGCCTTGACGAGGAAAACACGCTCAAGGCCTCGTTCGTGCGCAAGGTAGTCGAAGCGCTCGAAGAAGGTGACACCGGCGCGGTCTACGACCTTGTGGAGCCGCTCCACCCCGCCGACATCGCGGACCTGTTCGAACTGGTAGAGGCGGACGAACGTCCGGCACTTGCCCGCGCGATCACCGACCTGATGAGCAGCGAGGTGATCGCCGAGCTCAACGACCACGTGCGCGAACTGCTGGTCGAATCGCTGCCCGCCGGCATGGTCGCCGACATCGCCGAGCAGCTGGAGACCGACGACGCGGTCGCCATGCTGGAAGACCTCGACGAGGAAGACCAGCAGGCCGTCCTGGCCGAGATGGAGCCGGAAGACCGCGCGGCGATCGAAACCGCGCTATCCTATCCGGAGGAAACCGCCGGCCGCCTGATGCAGCGCGACCTGATCGCGGTGCCAGAACACCTGACTGTCGGCGACCTGATCGATTACCTGCGCGAAAACGCGGACCTGACGACGGAGTTCTGGGAAGTCTTCATCGTCGATCCCGCGCATCGCCCGGTCGGCACCTGCCAGCTTTCGTGGGTTCTGCGCACACCGCGACACATCGCGCTGGCGGACGTGATGAAGCGCGACCAGACGCTGATCCCGGTAGAGATGGACCAGGAGGAAGTCGCCCTGCGCTTCCAGAAATACGCGCTGATCTCTGCCGCCGTGGTGGACGAAAGCGGGCGGCTGGTCGGCCAGATCACGGTCGACGACGTGGTCCACATCATCCAGGAAGAGGCGAGCGAGGATATCCTGCGCCTGTCAGGTGCGGGCGACGGCGACATCAACGAACCGATCATGCTGACCGTGCGCACCCGGCTGACCTGGCTGGTGGTGAACCTTGGCACGGCGGTCATCGCCTCGTCGGTGGTCGGGCTGTTCCAGGGCGCGATCGCGAAATTCGCGCTGCTCGCGGTGCTGATGCCAATCGTTTCCGGCATGGGGGGCAACGCGGGGACGCAGACGCTGGCCGTCGTCGTGCGCGCGCTCGCCACCAACCAGCTGACCAGTTCCAACACACTGCGAATGATCGCCCGCGAACTGCGCATCGCCATCGCCAACGGCGCCACGCTGGGCGTGCTGATCGGCGGGGCGACCGCGCTGCTGTTCCATAACCCGCTGCTGGGCGCGGTGATCGGAAGCGCGATGGTCATCAACAACCTGACCGCGGGGCTTGCGGGTATCGCCGTTCCAGTCACGCTGGACCGGTTGAAGATAGATCCGGCGGTATCGTCGGCGGTCTTCGTGACCACCGCGACAGACGTGATGGGGTTCTTCTCTTTCCTTGGCCTTGCCGTACTGACGGGACTGGCATGATTGCACCGCTGCCGCGCCGCCCTATCTAGGGCACATGCCGCTGCACATGACCAAGGTCGCCTACGGGGCGCAATCGCTGGAGGAAGTCCACGGCTGGTTCAAGGCGCGTGGCGACACGGCGCGACTCACAACGCGCTATCTGCCCAAGCGGCATGAAGAGATGGTCGGCGGATCGCTGTTCTGGATCTTGAAGCACCAGCTTGTCGCCCGAAGCGAAATCCTTGGCTTCGAGGAAGCCGAAGGCGGCCGCACGCACATCGTGATCTCCACGAAGCTGATCGACGTCCGGCCCAAACCCAAGCGCGCGCACCAGGGCTGGCGCTACCTGGAAGACAAGGATGCCCCGACCGACCTTGCCGACGGCGCGCAGGGAGACGACGTGTTGCCCGGCGGACTGGCAAGCGAGCTTGCGCGGCTGGGCCTCGTCTAGGCGGAGTTGACGTTTACGTAAAGGAGATGCATGGGCCTTGCCATGAGCGAAGACCCCACGCGCCCCGACCAGACGCCGCGCCAACTTGTAGACGACCTGATCCACCTGCTTGAAGTGCAGGTGACGGGCGAGGACACGTTTCTTGGCCGCAAGAAGCCCGATGGCGTGGGCCGCGTGTTCGGCGGCCAGGTGATCGCCCAGGCGCTCGCCTCTGCCGAAACAACGGTCGACCCGGCCCGCCCCGCACACTCTCTCCACGCCTATTTCCTGCGCGGGGGCAGCGAAGGAATCGACATCGATTACCGCGTGGAACGCGATTTCGACGGCGGCAGCTTTTCCAACCGCCGCGTCGTGGCAAGCCAGCAGGGCCGCCCGATCCTGAACCTTACCGCCAGCTTCCAGCGGCACGAGGACGGGCTGCACCATGCCGACGCACCGATGCCGGACGTGCCCCCGCCCGACGATCTTGAACCGGAGGCCGAAGTGCGCCGGCGCTTTGCCGAGCAGGCCCGGCCCGAAGCACGGCACCATTTCCTCAGCCCGCGTCCCATCGAAATGCGCGCGGTCGAGGGACGGCACTGGCTGAACGAAGGCCCGGCCGCGCCCGTCTCGCATTCGTGGTTCCGCACTGTCGCGCCCCTGCCCGACGATCCGCGCATTCATCGTGCGGTCCTGGCCTATGCCAGCGACATGAGCCTGCTGGGAACATGCGCCCTGCCCCACGGCCTTTCATGGGCGCGCGGCGAGATCATCAGCGCCAGCCTGGATCACGCCTTGTGGTTCCACGAACCGTTCCGCGCCGACGAATGGCTGCTTTATGCCACCGATTCGCCGTGGAGCGGGAATGGGCGCGGGTTCAACCGGGGGCGCGTGTTCACGCGCGACGGACGCCTTGTAGCCAGCGTGGCGCAGGAAGGGATGATCCGGCGCGCGAAGGCGAAGGACTGAACGCGCCGCGATCAGTCCTTGCGGTTGTTGCGGGGCGGCTCTTCCACCGCCAGACGGCTCGCGATGCGGGCGGTCTGCACGATGAAGAACACGATCAGCAGCAGCCCCACACCGCCGACGAAAAGATCGAACCATGAAAGCCCCGCGATCACGCCCTGTTCCGGTCCCACCGCCATCATGGAGAAGGTGAGCGCCAGCAGGACGAAGCGCAGTTCGGTCGGCCCGGCATAGGCATAGGACAGCTTCATCTCGCCCAGCACGCGGACCGACAGGAACGCGTGGATCGACAACAGCAGGTATCCGGTCAGCGCGACCAGCGCGACGGAAAGCTGCACGTATGGGCTGAACCCGATCCCCGCGACAACCAGGGTGGTCGCCAGACCATCGCAACTATGATCGAGGAAATAGCCATAGCGCGGCCGCTCGATCTTGCGGAAGCGCGCAAGGCTGCCGTCCATCGAATCGCCAAACCATTGCACGAAATATCCGGCGACGGAGAGCCACAGCCATTCGGCGCCAAGGTTGCTGGTGACATAACCGGCGAACACCGCCAGCGCGCCGACCATGCCGATCGCGGTAAGCATGTCTGGCGTCACCCATCGGGGCATTCGCGCGCATAACCAGTTGAGCAAGCGTCGTTCCTGCGCCGCAAGGAGGTTTTCCTGAATTCGGTTTATCTGCCTTGCGTTATCGCCGTGAAGTGTCGCCATGCCAGCCCTTGCATCCGGGACCAGCCCCGCCATCCGGTCTTCGGATGGGGTCCGCCCCTCGCAAGCCTTGTTGCATAATTATTGCAAAAGTCCATGATTTGCCGCTGGAATGGACATTTAGATTGATCTGCCCGTTGCAGCCTGCCCGCTAACGGTCGCCCAACCCGGCAGCCGCTTCACCCGCCCGGATGATAGAAATCATACACTGTTTGCGCCACCGCCGCGCTCACGCCCGGTGCGCGTTTCAGGTCGTCCAGTGCCGCCGCCCTCACCTTGCCAGCCGTGCCGAAATGCAGCAGCAGCGCGCGCTTGCGCGCCGGGCCGATGCCCGGAATCTCGTCCAGCGGGCTGGCCGTGATCGCGCGGCTGCGCTTTGCGCGGTGCGCGCCGATCGCATAGCGGTGCACCTCGTCGCGCAGGTTCTGCAAATGGAACAATAGCGGGGAATTTACCGGCAGCGTCTTTTCGCGCCCGTCGGGAAAATGGAATACCTCGCGTCCCTCGCGCCCGTGATGCGGCCCCTTTGCGATGGCGATCAGCGGCACGTCCTCGATTCCCATTTCCTCCAGCGTCTCGCGCGCGGCCGTCATCTGCCCCTTGCCGCCATCGATCAGGACAAGGTCGGGCCACATGCCGCTGTCCCGGTCGGGATCTTCCTCTGCCGCGCGGGCGAAGCGGCGCTGGAACACCTCGCGCATCATGCCGAAATCGTCGTTGGTCTGCGCGCGCTTGATGTTCCATTTGCGGTACTGGCCCTTCACGAAGCCCTCCGGCCCCGCGACGATCATCGCGCCCAGTGCCTGCGCGCCCTGGATGTGGCTGTTGTCGTAAACCTCGATCCGTTCGGGCGGCTCGGCCAGTTCAAGGAACTCCGCCAGATCGCGGTTGATCTTCGCCTTCGTGCCACTTTCCACCAGCCGCCGGTCAAGCGCCTCCACCGCGTTTCGCGATGCCTGCTCCACCAGCCGCCGCCGGTCGCCGCGCTGCCCCTGCGCGATTTCCACCTTGCCGCCGGCCAGTTCTCCCAGCGCTTCGGCCAGAAGGTCGCCTTCGGGCAGTTCCCGGTCGACCAGCACGGTGCGCGCGGGCGGCACTTCTTCATAGAACTGGGCAAGGAAGCTGGTCAGCACGGCGGCCTCGTCCAGCCCGTCGGTATGCGTGGGAAAGAACGCGCGGTGCCCCCAGTTCTGGCCGCCGCGAATGAAGAATGCCTGGATGCCGTATTGCCCGCCCTTGGCGGCGATGGCGAACACATCCGCATTCTGCAACGCGCCCGCGTTGATCGCCTGGCTTCCCTGGATGAAGGTCGCCGCCCGCAACCGGTCACGCAGCATCGCCGCGCGCTCGAAGTCCAGGTCTTCGGCGGCCTTGCCCATCTGCGCTTCCAACTCGCGCTGCACGTTTGACGACTTTCCGCCCAGGAAATCCTTCGCCTGGCGCACCAGTTCGGCATAGCCCGTTTCGTCGATCCGTCCGACGCAGGGGGCCGAGCAACGCTTTATCTGGTAAAGCAGGCAGGGCCGGTCGCGCCGCGAAAAGAAGCTGTCGGTGCAACTGCGCAGCAGGAACAGTTTCTGCAACGCGTTGATCGTCGTGTTGACCGACCCGGCGCTGGCGAAGGGGCCGTAATAGCTGCCCTTCGCCTTGCGCGCGCCGCGATGCTTCATGATGCGCGGGAAAGCGTGATCCGCGCGCAGCAGGATAAAGGGGAAGCTCTTGTCGTCGCGCAGAAGCACATTGTAGGGCGGGCGGAAGCGCTTGATCAGCTGCGCTTCCAGAAGCAGCGCCTCGGCCTCGCTGTTGGTGGTGACGATCGTCATCGAGCGCGTCTGGCTCACCATGCGCTTCAGCCGGTTGGAAAGCCGGTCCACCTGCACATAATTCGCCACGCGGTTCTTCAGCGCACGCGCCTTGCCGACATAAAGTACATCACCGCGCGCGTCGCACATCCGATAAACGCCGGGGCGCGGCTTCAGCGTCTTCAACGTATCGCGGATTGCCGCGATGCCAGCTTCGATATCGGGCTGGTCCGATCCGCGCAGGGTCAGGCTCGCGCGGTCCTCGTTGAACCGTTCGGCGCCTTTCGGATGGTCTGGAGTTCCGGCGGGAGTGCGGGCCATGCTTGCCAGATAGTCGCAGACGTCCCGTTTTGGGAGCCCCTCAATCCACCGCAGTCTGTCGCCTTGCCATGCCCATGCGTTACAGTAAGCTTTTGCGGGCGGACGCCATTGGGGGGCTTCTGGGCCATGGCCGTCGAGATCGAACTCAAGCTTGCCATTGCGCCGGACGCGGCGGCGCGGCTTTCGCGCGCGTCTTTCCTTGGCAAGCCGCAGCGCACGCGCCACCTTGCCGCGACCTATTACGATACGCCTTCGCAGTCGCTGCGTACCGCCGGATTCAGCCTGCGCGTGCGGCGCGAGGATCATGCGCTGGTGCAAACGGTGAAGCGTGCGAACGGCGCCGGCGCCGGGCTGATGAAGCGCGGCGAATGGGATATACCGCTGGACGCGCCCACGCCCGTTATCGACGCGCGCACCGGTGTTCCCGACCTGTTAGAACGCTCAGGCGAAGATCTGCTGCCGCAGTTTACCGTAACCGTCAGGCGCGAACTGCGCAATCTGCCGCTGACCGACGGGGGCAGCGTGGAAGTCGCGCTCGATACCGGGGTTGCCGAAGCGGACGAACGCGAGGATCACTTCGCCGAGATCGAGCTGGAGCTTCGCAAGGGCGATCCCGCGGGGCTGTTCGCCCTCGCCCGGCAGGTTGACCGTGTGGTGCCCGCGCGGCTTGGCGTCACCACCAAGGCCGGGCGCGGCTGGCGCCTGCTCGGCCCGATGGCGAATGCGGTGCGGACGGACCCGCCGACGCTCGACCCCGCGATGCCGGTGCGCGATGCCTTTACCGCGATCGCAAGCGCCTGCATCGCGCAATACCGCGCCAACGAGGATATCCTGCTCGACCGGCATTCGCCCGAAGCCGTCCATCAGGCGCGCATCGCGCTGCGCCGTTTGCGCGCGGCGCTGCGCGCGTTCCGCCCGATCCTGCCCGGTCCGGACGCGGCCAGGCTGGACCGGCGGCTGCGCAGCCTTGCCGTCGCGCTGGGCAAGGTGCGCGACCTTGACGTGATGGTCGCACAAGTGCCGCGCGGTCCGTTGCGCAAGCGGATGAAGGCGGCGCGTGTGGCGGCCTGGGCGCATTTGCGCCGCAGGCTGGGGGCAAAGCACACGCGCGCGCTGTTGCTGGATCTTGCCGAGTGGCTGGAATGCGGCGCGTGGCGCAGCCATCCGGCGACGCTGACCGCGCGCGAGGCGCCGCTGGAACCGTTCGCGGCGCATTCGCTGGACCGCCTGCTGCGCAAGGTGCGACGGCACGGCAAGCATCTGAAAACGGCCGATGACGAAGCGCGTCACCGCCTGCGCAAGGACGCCAAGAAGCTGCGCTACAATGCCGAAGCGTTCGGTCCGATGCTCACGGGCAAACAGCACAGAAAGGCACACAAGGCGTTCTTCAAGGCACTGAAGGTGCTTCAGGATGATCTGGGCGCGCTTAACGACGTGCGCGTGGCGACCGAATGGCTGCGGGCGCAGGGGTTGCTGGATTTACCCGAAGCGCAGGCGTGGCTTTCCGCTATGCACAAGCGCCATTTGATCGGAAAAGCGGGCAAGGCCCGCCATGCGCTGCTGGCAATAGAGCCATTCTGGCGCTGACTGCGCGGGGCGCGTCAGAAGCGTTTGCGGAAATCGATTGTGATCACGCGCCCGCGCGGATTTTCGTATCCGGGCTGATAGCGCAGTGGCACCGCACCGGTGCCGTCCGTTACCTTCTGTTGTCCGTCGAACACGTTTTCGATCTTGAACAGCAAGCGGCTGTTCCTGAGGAACGGCACCGCCTTGATCACACCGGCCTGCCGGTCGAGATCGACAAACAGGCGCGCGTTGAACGTGGCGATCGGCGCGAAGTCCAGCCGGGTCGATCCGGGCAGCCCGCTTGCGTCGATGTGGCTGGCGCCGGTGTAGTTGCCGGAAAGGCGGAAACCGAAACCGCGATAGAACGCGCCGCCTTCCATCGTGACCGAACTGCGCGCGACGCTGCCGCTGATCGCATCGCCGCCCAGCAGGTCCAGCACCGGCCCGCCCGCCGCAAGTTGCGCGGTCTGGGTGAAGCGGACCGTCTGATAGGCGGACAGGTTCCAGCGCCCCTTGCCGTCGCCCCTGCGCCCGCGCCGCCCGCCGCCCTTGCCGCCGCGCTTCGCCGCCGGATCGGCCTTGCCGAACCGCCCGCCGATGTTGAAACCGTAACGCAGGCGCGATCCGCGCTCTTGCGCGAAAGTTACCGGCCGTTCGTCTATCGACACGATCTGCCCGCCCGCATCGCGCACCACGCGCCCCGGAAAGGCCGCTTCGACATCGGGCGTCAACAACGGGAAGGCGTTGGTGGTGTTCGACGAGTGGTTGCGAAAGTATTCGACGATGAGGTTCGACCTGTCGAGCACCGGCAAGTCCCACGTAAGGCCGAACTTCCAGTCGCGCTGTTTCTCCTTCAGCAATTGCGGATTTCCGCCGGTCGTCACCGTGGCCAGCACCGTCTGCCCGGTCGAAAAATCGTAAACCGCAACGCCCGGCGTCACCGTTACCGGCCCGCCCAGATCCGAAAGGCCCGGTGCCTTGTCTTCTGCGATGTAACTTGCCTGGAACGACAGGCGCGGGGTCATGCCCCAGGTCAGCCCCGCTCCGTAACTGTATAGCGTGCCGAAGTCCGACAGGCTGTGAACGCTTCCGTTGAAGTTGAGCGAGACATCGCCCAGCGCCGCGCCGAAATCGTTGCGGCGGCTGGTGATCGGGATGGCGATGTTGCCGCCTGCCTGCACGTCCCCGCGCAGCAGGTGCAACTGTCCGGCTGCCGTGCGCGAATCGCTGCTGGTGATGTCCGAATAGGCATAGCCGGTCTTCAGCGTCAGCGTCGTTTCACCGCCGGGCAGCAACAGCGGCTTGCCGGTCAGCGTGACAAGGCTGGTCGCGCTGTCCGAATTGCTTTTCGCGGTGTCGGGCGCGAACGTCGCGATACCGCTTGCCGGCAAGGCGCCATCAATCGGCAGAGTGCCGGCTGCCGCCGTCGCGGCAAGCGCGGAGAGATCGGCCTGCCGGTCTGTCGTGCTGCGCGTATCGGTGTGGGTATAGTCCGCCGTTGCCGAAAGTTGCCACTTGCCTAGCGGAAGGTTCAGCGAAGCGCCCGCCTGCGCCGTGGTGGTGCGGGTAAAGTTGGTGAGCGGACGGGGCGAAAGCGTGGTGCGTGTCTCGCTGTTTCCGGCCGGATCGGTCAGCACCGCGGTGTTGAGGCCGTTCAGGCTGCGCGCGTCGCTGCGGGTCAGCGCGCCGTTGAAGCTGATCGATCCACCGATGCCATCCTTGCCCAGCCCTTTCGCCCAGTTGGCGTTGAGCGAATAGGATTTGCTGTCCGAAATCAGCGTGTTGTACGCTGCCGGATCGGGATCGCCATTCACCGTGGGCGCGCTGGCCGCCGGAACCGCGATGCCGCGTTCCGCCTCTGTCAGCGGCGACGTATCGTTCAGCTTGGCCTTGATGTTCAGCCGGGCGCCGTTGTCGATTCGCGCGATGCGGGTTTCCAGTTCCAGGTCATGGAACCCGCCCTGCGTGGGAACCCCGTATTCGACCCCCGCATCCTGACTGGCGAAGTGATCCTTCAGGATGAAGTTCACCACGCGCTGGTTCGGCGCATAACCGTATCTTAGCGCAACTTCCTCGGGCAGCACTTCCACCCGGCGAATCGCCTCGGGCGGAAAATCGCGCAACTCGCGGAAGCTGGAGATGCGCTGGCCGTTCAGCAGGATGACCGGTGCGCCATCACCCCGGCCCCGGCCAGACGCCGTTTGCGGCGAAAGCTGGGAAAGCAGGTCGGCGATAGAGGTCGCGCCATAGGCGGCGATGTCTTCCTCGTTCAGTTCCAGGACGGGCGCCTGCGGTGCCTGGACCTGCCCCTTTATCCGCCCGGCGATGACCACGATCTGCCCGGCTTCCTGCTGAATGATTGTGGCATCCCCATCGTCCCGATCGACCAGAATGGGCGACGGTTGCGCGCCTTGCCCCGCCGCGCTTGCAGCCTGCGCGAATGCCGGTGTTGCAGGGCTGACCAGGGCCAGCACCACGAGGCTGGCAGAAGGGTGGGACTTGAAGGACATTGTCTTCCTGTTCGGCACGGCACGAAGCGAGGCCGGCGTGCGCCCGTGGGCGCATGGCGGCTTTCGCCACGCAGGAGATGGCGCGGCGGCCATGGCCGGGGCAATCCGCAATGCGTATCAATTTGTCGCGCGCAGTCGTGCCCTGTTACCCACTTGCGCCTCCGCATTTTCGTCGCGCGCCATTCGCCCCCGCGCCGTTCAAAGGCAGCACGGGCCGAAATCCCATAGCAACCAGAGCAGGCTTTTCTTTTGTGCTGCCGCCCGCTATGGCGCGCATCGCGTGCAACCGGCGGTTGTGCGGCCGGATTATTGCGCGCAACAACCGCGCGTTCTTGCAAGGGACAAAGCACGGCGCCGATGGCGAAAGAAGAACTCCTGGAAATGCGCGGCACAGTGGTCGAACTGCTGCCCAACGCGATGTTCCGCGTCCGCCTGGAAAACGATCACGAAATCCTGGGCCACACCGCCGGCAAGATGCGCAAGAACCGCATCCGCGTTCTTGTGGGTGACGAAGTGCTGGTCGAACTGACGCCGTATGACCTGACGAAGGGCCGGATCACCTATCGCTTCATGCCCGGCCGCGGCGGTCCCGGCGGCTTCTGAGCCGCGCCGACGCGACGATGGGCGAAAGCGCGCCCGCTCCCGAACGCCCCGCACTGGTGCTTGCGTCTGCCAGTCCGCGCCGCCGCGAGCTGCTGGCGCGTCTTGGCGTCACGCCGGACCGTGTGCTGGCCACCGATATCGACGAAAGCCCGCTGAAAGGCGAACTTCCGCGCGGCCACGCGGTGCGACTGGCGGCGGAAAAAGCGCGCGCGGCGGCAACACAGGCGCCGGGTGCGATCGTGCTGGCAGGCGATACCGTGGTCGGCGCGGGGCGGCGAATCCTGCCGAAGGCCGAGGACGAGGCGACCGCGCGCGATTGCCTGGCGCTGCTTTCGGGCCGCCGCCACCGCGTATATTCCGCCATCGCCGTTATCACGCCCGACGGAACCCTGCGCGAAGCGCTGTCGGAAACGGTCGTGCGCTTCAAGCGGCTGACGCCTGACGAAATCGACGGATATATCGCCGGGGGCGAATGGCACGGCAAGGCGGGCGGCTATGCCATACAGGGCAGCGCCGAAGGGTTCTGCGCATGGCTTGCCGGCAGCCATTCGGGCGTTGTCGGCCTGCCGCTTTACGAAACGCGCCGCCTGCTGCTGGCGGCGGGAGTGAAACTTGCCTGAATCGGCACGTCCCGTGTGGCTGGTGGAAGAAGGAATCGGCGAAACCCGCGCGATCCTTGTGGAAGACGGCGCGATCCGCGCGGCCCGCGTAGAATGGGACACGCGGCTGCGCGCGGGGCTTGTGGCCGAAGCTCAACTGGTTTCGCGCCGCGCCGGATCTAAGCGCGGCACCGTGCGGCTGCCCGACGGGACAGAGGCGCTGGCCGACGCACTCGGCCCCGAAGCGACCGAAGGCACGACGCTGACCGTGCGCGTCACCCGCAGCCCGATAACCGAACGGGGGCGCTCGAAGCTTGCCCACGTGCGGCCCGCGCCGGGTGAACAGCCGCGCGCGGCGCCCCCGCTTGCCGATGCGCTTGCCGCCGATGGCACGCCGGTCGTCAGGGCCGCTCCCGGCGACAGCCGGTTCGACCGGGCGGGGTGGGACGAGATCGTGGAAGAGGCGCTGTGGGGAGAGATTGCCTTTCCCGGCGGCGCGCTGCTGGTCAGCCCGACGCCGGCGATGACCCTGATCGACATCGACGGGGACGATGCGCCGCGCCAGCTTGCGCTTGCGGCGGTGCCCGCCATCGCAGCCACGCTTGCGCGGCTGGACCTGGGCGGTTCGGTCGGGATCGATTTTCCCTCGCTCGCGGAAAAGAAGGACCGGCAGGCGGTGGATGCGGCACTGGCCGATGCGCTTTCCGGATGGCGCGGGGAACGCACGGCGATGAACGGGTTCGGCTTCGTCCAGCTCGTCTCGCGGTTCGAACGGCCCAGTATCGTCCAGCTCTATTCGCGCAAGCCTTCCGCCGCCGCGCGCATCCTGATGCGCCGGGCGGAACGCGTGCGCGAACCGGGGGCCTTGCTGCTTGTCGCGCATCCCGCCGTGCGCCACATGGTGAAGCCCGAATGGGAAGCCATGCTTGCCAACCGGACCGGGCGCGGAATCGTGTGGCGGGACGATCCGGGCCTTGCACTCACCGCCGCATTCGCGCAGGCCATCGCGCCATGACCGCGAAGACCGAAAAGACCCGCAAGTGCCCGATCTGCGGCAAGCCGCGCAGCGCGGAACACACCCCGTTCTGCTCCGCCCGCTGCCGCGACCGCGACCTGGTTCGCTGGCTGGACGATGGATATGCCCTTCCCGGCCCGCCGGCCATCGATGAAGAGGAAGGGCGCGGCTGACTTGGCGGAACACGCAAAAAGGGGGTGGACAGATCGGGCGCGTCTCGCCATAGGCGCGCTTCCAACCGCTCGCCGGTCTGCGTACAATCGTGCGAGGGACCGTCGCCGCAGCGATGCCCGGGTAGCTCAGTTGGTAGAGCACATGACTGAAAATCATGGTGTCGGTGGTTCGATTCCGCCCCCGGGCACCACTCCTTTGCGGGGAGTGCGATGAACAATCTCAGGGAATGGACGAACGAGGCGATCCGCAAGATCGATGCGGATTTCACACGTTCTGCCGAAACGCATCTGGTTCGCGTGGAAATGCCCCGGTTTCCCGACATCACGCTGTATCTGAAGGACGAATCGAGCCATCCCACGGGCAGCCTGAAGCATCGCCTTGCCCGGTCGTTGATCCTGTATGCCCTGTGCAACCAGAAGGTCGGGCCGGATTCCACGCTGATAGAGGCGACCAGCGGATCGACCGCGGTTTCCGAAGCCTATTTCGCAAAGCTGATCGGCCTTCCCTTCATCGCCGTCGCGCCGAAAACGGTCTCGCCATCGAAGATAGAGGCGATCCGGTTCTATGGCGGCAACGTGCACCTGGTGGACGATCCGGGCACCGTTTATGCAGAGGCGGAACGGCTGGCGCGCGAGACCGGCGGCTATTACCTCGACCAGTTCACGTTCGCCGAACGCGCGACCGACTGGCGCGGCAACAACAACATCGCGGACAGCCTGTTCAGCCAGATGCGGCGTGAGGAACATCCCGTGCCGACGTGGATCGTGTGCGGCGCGGGAACGGGCGGCACGTCCGCCACCATCGGGCGCTATATCCGCTATGCCCGGCACGATACCCGGCTGTGCGTGGCCGATCCGGAAGGGTCCGTGTTCCATCGCCATTTCGCGGACCGCGCGGTGCGCACGCTGGACGGCGGGTGCAAATCGTGCATCGAGGGGATCGGCCGCCCGCGCGTGGAACCCTCGTTCGTGCCCGAAGTGATCGACCGGATGATGGCGGTGCCCGACGCGGCCAGCGTGGGCGCGATGCGCGCGCTTTCGCGCAAGATCGGGCGGCGCGTGGGCGGCTCTACCGGAACCAACATCGTCGGCTGCATGGCGCTGGTGGAAGAAATGGCGGCCGCCGGGCATTCCGGCTCAGTCGTCACGATCCTGTGCGATGCGGGCGAACGCTATGCGGCAAGCTATTACAACGACGAATGGCTGGAAGCGCGCGGCATAGACTGGCGCGCAGAGGAAGAACGGATTTTCGCGCTGCTGACCTAACGCGCCAGCCGCTCGATCAGGAACGCCGACGCCCGCACGACATCGTTCCATGCGGTGCGAAAGTCGTCCTCGTCGCCGAAATAGGGATCGGCAACAGCCGTGCCTTCGCGGCCGGGCACCAGGTCCATCAGCAGTTCCAGCCGCGATTGTTCGCGCGCGGGAGCAATGACCTTCAGATCGCGCAGGTTCTGCAGGTCGAGCGCAAGGATATGGTCGAACCGCAGGAAATCGTGCGGCGTCACCTGCCGGGCGCGATAGCCGGCGATGTCTATGCCGTGTTCGCGCGCCACCAGCTGCGCCCGCGGATCGGGCGGGCGGCCGATATGCCAGTCCCCCGTCCCGGCGCTGTCCACGTCAATCGCAATCCCCGCATCGTGCGAGGCCTTGCGCAGCGCTCCTTCCGCCATCGGAGAGCGACAGATGTTGCCAAGGCACACGAACAGGACGGATGGACGGGTCATACGCAAACGATCTCCCGCTGGCCGGGCCGGCCCAGCGCATGCAGAAGTGCATCGTCCGCCTGTCTTTCCATGAAGGCCGGTTTGCCGGTGATTCCCTGCCATTGCAATGCGACCAGCACCTGCCCGATCGCGCCGCCCAGCGTCTCGCCGGGGCCGAGCAGCACGATCCGGTCTGGCGCGAATTCGCGGATCGCGACGGTCATTGCCAGCGTGAAATCATAGGTGTCGAGGATCTGCGCGCCGAAGGTATAGTCCCACAACGCTCGCGTATCGGTGGAGAACCTGCGCCAGATCGCACCGCGCCCGTCGATCAGAGGAATGTGCGGCTGGCTGAACCATTCGTGTGGCAACATGGCCCGCGCAGCTTTGGCGCTGCCCGCCATCAGCGGCGTGTGGAATGGGCCGTTGCCGGGCAGGCGCATCGGATCGCGCGGGAGGTGCGGCAAGTCCTTTTCCAACGCGTCGAGCGCGGGCGGCGCACCCGCGACAACCAGCATCCCGCCCAGCCGGATGGAAGGCAGCGCGCCATGCTTCGCGCAAGCCGCCTCGACCGCGCGGGCCAGCGCGGGATCGACGCGCCATTCTTCGTCCGCCAGCACCAGAACGGCCTGCCCGCCCGCTTCGTGACGCTGCGAATTGACGCCCATCGCATCGGCAATGGCAAAGCCGTGCTCACCTGAAACCGCACCCGCGCAAGCAAGCGCGGAGTACCAGCCCATCGAGTTTCCGGTGACCGCCACCACATCGAACCGGTCACGGTCGAGGCTGAGGAAATCAAGATAGCTGGCCGCATAGATCAGCGGCGCGGCCACGTCCCCGCGCGTGTGGAGCGCGGGCGAAAACCGTGCCGCACCGTCCAGCGCGGTCAGCGTTTCAGCCCCTTTTCCGACGCGCATCGCATCGAACCGCGCCAGTTCGGGCCGCGCGGCGTGGTGGCGCGCCAGATAGCCGAGGTCCGGCGCGTTGTAGGTGCCGCGTCCGGGGCAGACGACAAGGACGGATTCCTTAGCCATCAAATCGCCCCTCTCGCTTGCGGGAGGGAACGGAGTGGACCTGCGCGACCGATCCGCTTTGCGCGATCCTTGCGGATCGCGTGCCCACCCCTAACCCCTCCCGCATGCGGGAGGGGGATGTTTCCTGCCGCCTAGCCACGCATCATCTCCCGCACTTTGGCCACGATCATGTCGCGGCTGGGCAGCGTGTAGGTGGCGGCGCGCGCCAGGGGGATGAAGCTGTCGGTCGCGGCGATGCGGGCAATTGGCTTGCCGGGCGCGCGCTCCGCGAACAGCGTCATCAGCGCCTCGCTTTGCGATCCGGTTCCGCGGCATTCGTCGACGATCAGCACCTTGCCGCACGGCGCCACCGCTTCCAGCAAAGCGTCTTCGGCCAGTGGGGCCAGCCAGCGCAAGTCGATCACGCGCACGTCGACGCCTTCCTCCTCCAGCAGCTTTTGCGCTTGCCGCGAAAGGAAGCAGCCGTTGCCGTATGTAACGATGGCGAGATCGGTGCCGTCACCATGCACGCCGGGTTCGCCCAGCCGGATGTCGCCCTCGCCCGGCGGCTGGTAAAGGCTGGTCATCAGGCCGTCGCCTTCGGCATGAAGATCGCGCATCATGTAGAGCGCGATCGGCTCCACGAACACCACCACGCGCTGTTCCTCATGCGCCAGCCGCACGCATTCGCGCAGCATCGCCACCGCGTCCGCGCCGCTGGAAGGGACAGCCAGCACCACGCCCGGCACATCACGGAAAACAGCGAGCGAGTTGTCATTGTGGAAATGCCCGCCGAAACCGCGCTGATAGGGCAGCCCCGCGATGCGCACGACCATCGGGTTGGTATATTGCCCACCCGAAAAGAAGCTGAGCGTCGCCGCCTCGCCGCGAATCTGGTCTTCGGCATTGTGGACATAGGCAAGGAACTGGATTTCCGGAATCGGCAGCAGCCCGTTGTGCGCCGCGCCGATGCCAAGGCCCAGAATCGCCTGTTCGTCCAGCAGCGTGTTGACCACGCGCGACGATCCGAAACGCTGGTGCAGCTTCGCGGTCGCGGCATAGACCCCGCCTTTCGGCCCCACGTCCTCTCCGCACACAATCGCGTTGGGGTATTGCAGCAGCAGGTCGGCCAGCGCCCACGAGATCAGCTTTGCCATGTGCTGCGGCTTGTCCATCTGCGTGGCATCATCCGCGAACAGTGCCTGCCGCGCGCTGGCGGGGGCAAGCGGGCGTGGCAGCGCATCGGACTTTGGCGGAACGATGCTTGCCATCACTTCGGCCGCGTCTCTCAGCTTGGGCCGCGCGATTGCCAGTTCCGCCTGCCGCGCCAAAGTCTCGCCCGTATCCTCATAGAAATCGCGCACGTCCGCCGCGCTCATCACCCCTTCCCCGACCAGCAGAGCGGCGCTGGCCAGTAGCGGGTCGCGCGCTTCGTCTTCGGCGATGCGTTCCTTGCTGAGATAGGTGCCCTGCACATCGTTTCCGGCATGGCCGTAAAGCCGCACGGTCTTCATGTGCAGGAACACCGGCTTGCGATCATGCCGGGCGATCTGTTCCGCCTCGCGCGCGGCGCGATAGGCGTCCACCATGTCGCACCCGTCGCAGGCGATGTAGTGCAGGCCAGCGCGCTGTTCGAACTGCGCTTCGATCCAGCCTTTCGGCGTCTGCGTGGAAATGCCGATGCCGTTGTCTTCGCACAGGAAGATCATCGGCATGGGCGTGCCCTGAAATGCCGCCCAGCCTGCGGTGTTGAACGCGCCTTGCGCGGTCGAGTGGTTGGCGCTGGCATCGCCAAAGCTCGCAAGCACGACCCCGTCGTGAGCCAGCGGCGTGCCGTCCAGCTTCATCCGCCGGGCGATGCCGATGGAAAACGCCGCGCCCACCGCCTTTGGCAGATGGCTGGCGATCGTGCTGGTCTGCGGCGGGATGAACAGCCGTTTGGACCCAAGCACCTTGTGCCGCCCGCCCGAAATCGGGTCTTCGCTGGAAGCCGCGAAGGACAGCAGCATATCCCACGCCGGGTTTTCGCCGGGAACGCGGCCCGCGCGGTGAATCTGGAAAGCGGCGTCGCGGTAATGGAGGAACGCGATGTCGTTTACGCGCAGCGCTTCGGCCAGCACCGCGTTGCCTTCGTGGCCCGAACTGCCGATGGTATAGAACCCCTCCCCGCGCGCCTGCAGCTTGCGCGACAGGCGATCGAGCTGGCGGCTCATCACCTGACTCTGGAACAGGGCGGCGGCGCGTTCGGACGCAAGGCCGACATCCGAAAGACCCAGGTTAGACCGGCGGCGCAGCGTTCCGCCACCCAGCGCGGCGAGAAACTTGGCGTGGACCTGCTCGGCAGCGTCCATCAGCGCGATCCGGTTTCAATTGCGATCATCCGTGCGTCTTACGAGAGCCGCGCGGCGCGGGCAACGCCATAGCGGAGCAAACCTGCGCCGGTTCCGCTTCGCCCGGTCCGAAAATACGGCTAGGAAGGCGGGCATGGTGCACCTGTCTTCGTTCGATGTCGCCGCGCTGCTTGTGGTCACGGCCGCGCTGCTCGGCTATCTCAACCATCACATCCTGCGCTTGCCGCACGTCATCGGATTGACCGTGATGGGCGCGCTCGTCGCCATCGGGTTGCTTGTCGTCAACGCGTTCATCCCCGGCGTCTCGCTTGACGACTGGGTGGCGAACATCCTGTCGCAACTGGATTTCTCGCAGACGCTGCTTCAGGGAATGTTGAGCTTCCTGCTGTTCGCGGGCGCGCTTCACGTCGATCTGGACCGGTTGAAGAAGGACTGGCTGCCCGTCGTCCTGCTGTCCACGGTCGGCGTGCTGATTTCCACCGTGTTGGTTGGCGGCGCGCTTTACGGCGTGGCATTGGCCGCACACCTGCCGCTGCCGGCGATATGGTGCTTCGTGTTCGGCGCGCTGATCAGCCCGACAGACCCGGTTTCGGTGCTGGGCATCCTGAAGGAAAAGGCGGTGCCGCCGTCGTTGCAGGCGGTGGTCGCCGGTGAAAGCCTGTTCAACGACGGGGTGGGGATCGTGGTTTTCCTGATCCTGCTGGGCGCGGCGGTGACGGGCACCGAATTTTCCATCGCCGAAGGGGCCAGGCTGTTCGCCGAGGAAGCGGGCGGCGGCGTTCTGCTGGGCATCGTGATCGGCTGGCTGGGCTTCAAGGGCCTGCGCAGCATGGACGAATATGCGCTGGAGGTGCTGATCACCATCGCGGTGGTGATGGGCGGCTATGCGATTGCAGAGCCGCTGCACGTCTCCGGCCCGATCGCCATGGCCGTCGCCGGGCTGCTGATCGGCAATTACGGCGTGACTTACGCGATGAGCGACATGACACGCGATTACGTGATCAAGTTCTGGGAGCTTATCGACGAAACGCTGAATTCCATCCTGTTCCTGCTGATCGGGCTGGAAGTGCTGGCCATCGTGCCGCACCGCAACCACCTGTTGATCGCGGCCGCCGCGGTGCCGATCGCGCTTGGCGCGCGCTGGATCGCGGTCCGTGCTTCGCTGATCGTGGTGCCGCGCGCGGAAGTGGCCTGCCACGATTCGCGGCCCGTGCTGGTCTGGGGCGGGTTGCGCGGCGGCATCTCTATCGCGCTGGCGCTGTCGTTGCCCGAAGGACCGGTCCGCAACCTGCTGCTCGCCGCAACGTTCGCAGTGGTGCTGTTCTCGGTGCTGGTCCAGCGCGCGACGCTGAACCCGTTTATCGAGCGCGCGAAAAGGGCGGCAAACCGCACCGATCCGGACCCGTCCGCGGCTTCGGGCGAATAGGGCGTTTTCCGATCAATCCGGATCGCAAGACCGCGCGCAGCGGCCTTGCGGCGGCGCGCGCCTAGTTGATCGAGGAGCTTTCGAGCGCGCCCCGGTGCATTGCCGGGGCGCGCTCAATCGGGCTGACGCGGGGGGCGGGCGTCAGCCGAAAAGCTTGTTGGCGGTGTTGGCAACGCGGGCGCCAAGATAGCGCGCGCCTTCCAGTTCGGTCTCGCTCGGCTGGCGCGAACCGTCGCCGCCGGCAATCGTGGTCGCGCCATAGGGGGCGCCGCCGACCACCGTTTCATGCCCCATCTGCCCGGCGTGGCCGTAATCCAGCCCGACAACCGTCATGCCGAAGTGCAGCAGGTTGGTGATGATCGAAAACAGCGTGGTTTCCTGCCCGCCGTGCTGCGTGGCGCTGGAAGTGAACGCCGCGCCCACCTTGCCGTTAAGCGCGCCGCGCGCCCACAGCCCGCCGGCCTGGTCAAGGAACGCCGCCATCTGCGAACTGATGCGGCCAAAGCGCGTGCCGGTTCCGACAACGATCGCATCGTAGTTTTCCAGATCGGCGATGGTCGCAACGGGGGCCGCCTGGTCCAGCTTGAAGTGTGCCGCCTTCGCCACGTCTTCCGGCGCGGTTTCGGGCACGCGCTTCACGTCCACCTGGGCGCCCGCGCCGCGCGCACCGGCGGCAATCGCCTCGGCCATCGCTTCGATGTGGCCGTACGTGGAATAATAGAGGACCAGAACCTTGCTCATCGCGAATTTCCCTTTGTTGCGGGCGGACTTTCCCGCGTGGGAATGGCGCCGCCGGTTTCATGGGAGCATATGGCCCATCCGTCCTTTTCCGGTCAGCCCGATAATCTCAAAGCGTTTGTTCGAATTTGTTGAACAGTTGCCGCTTGGCACGGTCAGGCGCGCAAGCAGGTCCGTCAGGCACGGGGGAATTCGCGCGTGATTGCGCAAGACACGCTTTTCGCATAAAGGGCGCGGGTCCGCCCCGGCAGCGCAGTCCTTACCGGCTCGCAAATGCCGGGGCTTACCGTTTTCGCGCCAGACGCATGTTGCTAAGGATAGATGCCGATGTCCCGCCGCCGCCAGATTTACGAAGGCAAGGCCAAGATCCTCTATGAAGGTCCGGAGCCGGGCACCCTTATCCAGTATTTCAAGGACGATGCCACCGCGTTCAACGCGCAAAAGCGCGGCACGATCAGCGGCAAGGGCGTGATCAACAACCGCATCAGCGAATATGTGTTCACGCGCCTTTCGCACATCGGCATCCCCACCCACTTCATCCGCCGCCTGAACATGCGCGAACAGCTGGTCCGGCAGGTAGAGATCGTTCCGATCGAAGTCGTGGTGCGCAACGTTGCCGCCGGTTCGATTTCCAAGCGCCTGGGGATCGAGGAAGGCGAGCCGCTGCCCCACACGCTGATCGAATATTACTACAAGGACGATGCGCTGGGCGATCCGCTGATCGCGGAAGAACACATCGCCTGCTTCGGCTGGGCCAGCAACGAAGAGATGCAGGACATCTCTTCCATGGCGATCCGCGTGAACGATTTCATGTGCGGCATGTTCGCCGCGATCAATATCCGCCTGGTCGACTTCAAGCTGGAGTTCGGGCGCATCTGGGACGGCGACTATTCGCGCGTGATCCTGGCGGACGAGATCAGCCCCGACGGCTGCCGCCTGTGGGACATGACGACGGGCGAAAAGCTGGACAAGGATCGCTTCCGCCGCGACCTGGGCGGTGAGGAAGAAGCCTATCAGGAAGTCGCCCGCCGCCTTGGCCTGTTGCAGGACGACGCCGGGCCAAGCGAAGTGCTGGACCTTTCCACGCATCGCAAGCTGCGCGGCAAGAAGTAATACCTAAGCGCGATGAGCTTGACTCATCGCGCCTTGGTATAACGCCGCTCCGGCCTTCACGGCTGGAGCGGGTGAACCTCTATCCGGTGCGTCGCCAGCCGCGCCGCTTCCTCGCGGTCGTGCGTGACATAGAGGATCGGCAGCTTCAGCTCGTCGCGCACGCGCTCTATCACGCGCATGATTTCCGCGCTGCGATCGGGGTCCAGCGAGGCAAGCGGCTCGTCCATCAGCAGCGCGCGCGCGCCCGATAGCAGCGCACGACCGATCGCCACGCGTTGCGCCTCTCCGCCCGAAAGCGTGCGCGGCTGCCGGTCGAGAAGCGCGCCGATGCCCAGGAACGCCGTCACGTCTTCCAGCGCGATCCAGCGGTCTTCGGCGCGCGCCAGCTTCCAGCCATAGAGCAGGTTCGCGCGCACCTTCATGTGCGGGAAAAGCCGGGCGTCCTGGAACACGAAGCCCAGCCGCCGCCGGTGCGCGGGAACGTTCACGCCCGCCGCGCTGTCGAACAGCGTATCCGAGCCCACGCGCACATGGCCGGCATCGGGGGGAACAAGGCCCGCAACCATATTGAGGATCGTCGTCTTGCCCGCGCCCGAAGGTCCGAACAGCAGCGTCAGCCCCTCGTCCGTGGCGAAACGGGCGCCGAGCAGCTGGCCGCCCAGCTGCACCCGCACATCAACGTCAAAGGACATGGCGGAACACCCTCGGGCCGTCCTTCGATCCGCGCCGCGCCAGCCATTCCGACACCAGCAGCGCGGCCAGCGACAGCGCGACGGAAACCGCGGCCAGCGTCCACACGCGCCCTTCCTGCCCCGGCACCTGCAAGGCGGAATAGATCGCAATGGGCAGGGTCTGCGTTTCGCCGGGAATGTTGGAAACGAACGTGATTGTCGCGCCGAACTCTCCCAGAGAGCGTGCGAAGCCAAGGATCGCGCCGGTCAGCACGCCAGGCAGGCTGAGCGGAAGAGCGATGGTAAGGAACCGCCGCACCCCGTTGGCGCCAAGCGAGCGCGCGGCCTGTTCGTATCGCGGGTCTATCGCTTCCAGCGAAAGGCGGATCGCGCGGACCATCAAGGGCAGGGCCATAACCGCCGCCGCGATGGCCGCGCCGGTCCAGCGGAACATCACCGTCATGCCGAAGGCGCGTTCGAGAAACGCGCCGATCGGTCCGTTCGTGCCGAACAGCAGCAATAGCACCCAGCCGACCACCACCGGCGGCAGCACCAGCGGCAGATGGACCAGCGCATCCAGCAGGAACCGCCCCGGAAAGCGCCCGCGCGCCAGCAGCCACGCGCACAGGAAGGCGAACGGCAGCACGCAGGCAACCGCCAGAAGGCTGACTTTCAGCGATAGAAGGACGACGCCCCAATCCTCGGCCCGCAGCACCCCCGCCCCTCCTCAGTGCGTGCCAAAGCCGTGGCGGCGGAACGCGGCCTTCCCGCGCGGGGACTTCAGGAAAGCAAGGAATGCTGCCGCTTCCGGATTGGAAGAGCGCGCCATCTGCGCAACCGGATAGGCGATCAGCGGATGGCTTTGCCACGGAAAGCGGCCGATCACGCGCACCTTCCCCGAAGCCAGCGCATCGGTTGCATAGACGATTCCCATCGGCGCCTGCCCCCGCTCCACCAGCGCCAGCGCGGCGCGCACGTTTTCCGCAATGGCGATGTGCGCCTTCACCGCATTCCATACATCCAGATAGCGCAGCGCGGCCTTGGCATACTTGCCCGCCGGCACCGCATCGGGATCGGCCAGCGCCAGCCGGCCGCCGCCCAGCGCCTTTGCCAGCGGAAAGCCCTTGCCGATCGAAAGACGCGAATGGCGCCCCGCAGGTTCGATCAGCACCAGCGTGTTATAAAGCAGATCGGACCGCGTGGCCTTCCGGATCAGCCCTTTGGCGGCCAGTTCGTCCATCCAGTCCTCGTCCGCCGAAACGAACAGGTCCGCCGGGGCGCCCGCTTCGATCTGGCGGGCAAGCGCGGAACTGCCCGCGAACGAGACGACGGGGCGCGGATGGCCGGTGCGGGCAAAGGCGGTTGCCGCGTCGTTCATCGCTTCCTGCAGGCTGGCGGCGGCCAGCACCACGGGCGCCCGCGGCGCCGCCTGCGCGCAGACCGGCACGACCACGAAAAGAAAGGCGACAAGGAAACGGAACAGGCGCGACATCGTGCGCTGTCTAGACCACCTCAGCCGCCAGCGAAAGGATCGCCGAACCCGGTTGCGTAATGGGCCATGGCCATCGTGGTGAACTGGGCGTTCACGCGGATGCAGCTGGGAAACACGCTGGCATCGGTGACCAGCACGTTCTGCGTCCCGTGAACGCGGCAATCGGTATCGACCACGCCGATTTCGGGATCGACGCACATCGGATTGCCGCCATGCGGGTGAGAGCTGGACAGGGTAACATCGTCCGCCTCGCGTATTGCGTGCCTGAAGAATTCCTCGATGTTCATGTCCGGGGTCAGCGTCTGGCCCTTCAGCAACGCGGGCCAGACTTCCAGCGCGCCGCCCGCGAAGTGCAGCCTGGTAAGCGTCGCCATCGCCTTGCGGACAAGGTCGATCTCGCCCGCGCCGATCTTGAAATCCAGCTTGCCGCCCCTGATCCGCCCACAGCGATCCGCAGGGAACAGGATGCCCGACGAACAGATGCGGTTATAGCTGCGCATCCGCCGGTCCATTTCCTCGAACCAGCCGGGCATCATCGCGGCCATCGACATCGGCGGCTGGAAGTGGCTTTCCAGCAGGAATTCCCCGCAATCGACGACGGTCGCCATCTGGTCTTCGTCCCACGCCGGGCTTTGCCCTTCGGGCATCAGCGCGATCACCGGAGAGGCGACGTTCATCGAAATTCCGCGCCCCGTCCCTTCGATGCCGCTGCGGTCCAGCAGCAGCGAACTGGCTATCGTGCCCGCGGCCACCACCACGCCGGTTTTCGCGGGGATGAAATGTTCCGCGCCGTATTCGTCGATCACTTCCACGCCGATTGCCCGGTCCCGCCCGCCGGTGCCGCGCGCCCAGCGAATACGCTCAACCTTGGTTTCAGCGATGATCTTCACGCCGTTATGGCGGCAGGCATCGGGCAGGTAGCTTTGCGCCATGCCGTTCTTGCGCGCATAGGGGCAGCCGGTGTTGCAATATCCGCAATAGACGCAGGCCTTGTCGGTATGCGGCGGGCCATAGTTCTTGGCGAACCAGCCCGCCTTCGCGCGCTGTTCCATCGGATCGGCGGACTGCGCGGCAAGCGCCGCCCAGCCGCGCATCAGGTGCGGGCCATTGGTACGGCTTGACCGGTGTTCAATCTCGCCGATCCCCAGGTATTGTTCGACCGCGTCATAGCTTTGCTGGAAACGCGCCTCGTCTATCGGTGCGCCAAGCGCGCGCCATGCCTGGAACGGATCGTGCGCATCGGGATGGCTCAGCCGGTCGCCCTTCATGCGCAGGCAGATGCCGTTGTTGATCGTGGGGCTGCCGCCGACGTTGCGCCCCTGGAACACCACGAAATCGTTATCGCGCGTGGTCTGCAGCGCGCCGTGCTTGAACAGGTGCGATGCCATGCGCGCCTCTTCGTGGCTGATCCGCGCAGAGGGGTAGTGCGGCCCCGCCTCGACGATCACGACGCGATAGCCCTTGCGCGCAAGGTTCCATGCCGAAACCGCCCCGCCCGATCCCGAACCGACAACGACGATATCGATGTCGTCCGGCAGGTCCTCCACCGTGGTGAAGTGTTCGTGCGTCAGGTCGCGGTCCTCGACCATGGCGATCGGCAATTCGCCCGGCGCGTTTCGGTTGCGGAATTTCGGCAGGGTAAAGCCGATCTGCCGCAGCACGGGATTGTTGCGGTTTTCGTCCTCGCCGCCCGGTTCCCAGTGGCCGTAATAGGCGAAATAGAGGATGCCACGGATGCGGGCCATGTCCTGGAAGGCGTCGAACCCGGTGTCGCGCATCCGGTGCTCTATCCGTTCGCGCCGCGCCTCGATGGAAAGCTCGTTGAAGAAGGGCGCCATCGCCAGCTGGCACAAGCGCAGCGACCAGCTGATCTCGCGCGCCTTGGTGCCGCCGATCATCGCGAAGATGTGCTGGACGTTCTCCACCACCTGTTCGTGGGTGATGGCCATTTCGCGATAGCCGTCGAACAAGGCTTCGGCCATCTTGCGCATGAAGCGCATCTGTATGTGATCGAACGGCAGGCGCTCGCCCATCGTGGTTCTCCCCCGTTGAGTCCTTGTGGCGCGACCTGTCGTTATGGCCCGCTTGATGGACGGCCCATGCGCTTGAACGCAAGCCGAATTTCACACGCGGGGGATCGGGCGCCGGATTGGGTGCCGGATCAGGCGATGGTATCCTGGTAACGGCGGACCGCGATGAACGTCAGCACCGCCAGCATCAGCGCCAGAACGCCGATCTGCGGCAGCGCAAGCGTCAGGTTCCAGCCTTTCAGCATGATCCCGCGCACCAGCACGATATAATGCGTGGGCGGCAATATCTCCGCCAGGTACTGGACGATGACGGGCATCCCGCGGAACGGGAAGGCAAAGCCCGAAAGCAGGACCGACGGCATGACGTAGAAGATCGATATCTGCATCGCCTGCACCTGGCTTTTCGCCACGGTAGAGATCGTGAAGCCCAGCGCCAGGCTGACCACGATATAAAGCAGCGTCACCGCGAACAGCAGCGCCAGCGATCCTTCGAACGGCACCTGGAACACCGTGGCGGCGAAGATCAGCACCACTATCGTCTGCACAAGGCCCATCACGATGTAGGGGATGATCTTGCCGATCATCACCTCGATCGGGCGCAGCGGCGTTGCCAGCAGGTTTTCCATCGTGCCCTGCTCCACCTCGCGCGTTACCGACATGGCCGTCAGCACGACCATCGTCATCGACAGGATGATCGCCAGAAGGCCGGGCACGGTGTTGTGGCTGGTGATCCCTTCGGGGTTATAGCTCTTGTGCAGCACCACATCGACCGGGGCCTGCGCGGGCATCAGGCGGGCAAGCGGGCCGGCAAGGTCATGTCCCAGCGCGTGCGTTACCGCCTCTCCCACGGCGGCGACCGCGGGGCCGGTGGCGGCCGGATCGGTCGCGTCGGCGGTAAGCAGCAGTTGCGGCCGGTCCCCGCGCACAAGATCGCGCGCGAAGTGGGGCGGGATCGTCAGCAGGAACTGCGCCTTGCCTTCGGCAATCAGCCGGTCGCCGTCGCCATAGCCGCCGGGTACCTGCGTCACTTCGAAATAGGTGGTGTTGCGCAGCGCCGCGACGATGGAGCGCGAATATTGCGAATGGTCGCTCACCTCCACCGCCAGCGGCAGGTGGCGCGGATCGTTGTTGATCGCGAACCCGAAGATGACGAGTTGCATGATCGGGAAGAAGAACATCATCGCCAGCGTGCCCGGATCGCGGGCCATCTGGCGCACTTCCTTGAACACCATCGCGCCGATCCGCTGCCACATCAGGCGTGCTCCACCACGACGGAGTTGTCCTTTGCGGTGCGCATCAGGTTGATGAACACGTCCTCAAGCGTGGGATCGGCCTCTTTCCAGTGGAACCGGTCCTTCCACGGAGCCACCGCCTTGCGCAGGGCGTCGGGATCGGTGCCGCAAACGTGGATCGTGGTGCCGAAGGGCGCGGCCATGGCGACACCGGGCCGGGCTTCGATCTCGCCCGCCAGCCGGTCCGCGCCCGGCCCGTCGCCGGTCAGCGCATAGAGGCCGGATTGCGCGATCACCTCGTTCACCGTGCCGCGCGCCAGCATCACGCCATAGGCAATATAGGCGATCTCGTGGCAGCGTTCGGCCTCGTCCATGTAATGGGTGGAGACGAGTACGGTCATCCCGTCACGCGCGAAGGCGTGGATCTGGTCCCAGAAATCGCGACGGGCCAGCGGGTCGACGCCGGCGGTCGGTTCGTCCAGCAGCAGTATCTTCGGACGGTGCAGCACCGCGGCGGCAAGCGCGAGGCGCTGCTTCCATCCACCCGAAAGTTTTCCCGCAAGCTGGCTTGCCCGCGTTTCCAGCCCCAGCTTCTCCAGCGCTTCTTCCACCCGCTCCTTGCGCCGGTCCAGCCCGTGGACGCGCGCCATGAATTCAAGGTTTTCGGCAATCGAAAGGTCGGAAAACAGGCCGAACTTCTGCGTCATGTAGCCGACCTGCTGCTTTATCTCCGCCCGCTGGGTGGCAAGATCCAGACCCAGCACCGTCCCCTCCCCCTCTTCGGGGATCAGCAGGCCGCAGATGATGCGCAGCGTGGTCGTCTTGCCCGATCCGTTGGGGCCGAGGAAGCCGCAGATGGTGCCGCGATTGAGCGCAAGATCGAAATGGTCGACCACCGTGCGCCCGCCGAACCGCTTGGTAAGCCCGCGCACGTCGATCACGGGATCGGGAGAAGCCGGTTCCTCCGCCACGTTACTGCGCCCGCACCGAAACCGGCAGGCCCAGCGGCAGGGGCTTGTCCGCCGGCAGCCACGCTTCGACCAGGAACACCAGCTTGGACCGCGCGCGCTCCGAATAGATCACCGGCGGGGTATATTCCGCGCGCGGGGCGACATAGCTGACTTTCGCCGTCCGGTCGCCGCCGCAATCGTCGCAGGTGAAGTGGATCGTTTGGCCCGGCCTGATCGCGGCGATCCTCCCCTCCGGCACGAAGAAGCGCAGCTTGCGCTTGTCGTTCGGAAGCACGGAAAGCACCGGCGCATTGGCAGGCACCCATTCGCCGGGGTTGTAATAGGTCTGCTCTATCACCCCGCTGGCGGGCGAAACCGGCGCGATCTCTTTCTGCCTGTGCTTCTGCGCGGCCAGCGCGGCCTGCGCGTTGGCGACATCGGCGCTGGCGGCACGCTGCTGGCTGGCGCGCCCCACCGACAGTTCGCCCGACCGAAGTTGCGCGCGCGCCTGGGCAAGGCTGGCGGCGGCAACGTCGCGCGCCTGCCGTGCCGCATCGAGCTGCGCGCGGCTGGCAAAGCCCTTGGCGGCCAATGCGGCATAGCGGTCAAAGTCCTTCTGCGTCTTCGCCAGTTGCGCGGAGGCTGCCGCCTCCGCCGCGCGCGACACGTCCAGCTCCGGCTGGCGCTGACGCTGCACGGCAAGGTCGGCCGCTTGCGCCTGTGCGGCGGCGACTTGCGCGGCGGCCTGCGCGGTGCCTGCCTCGGTCACGACCGGGTCTATCGAAAACAGCGCGTCGCCCGGCTTCACGCTTGCGCCCCGGTCCACCGCTCGGCTTGCAAGCGTGCCTGAAACGGGCGCGGCGATCTGCAAGGGTTCGCCTTCTACGTAACCGAGCCAGCGTTCCTGTGTATCGCGCGGCCACAGGAACCATGCCGCCAGCGCGACAACGGCAAGAAGGGCCAGGATCAGCAAGGGGATTGGAGGACGCTTCATGGCGCCGGTTCCTTTCGGGAAAGCAGGCCGTTGAATACCAGATCGGTGTGGGCGCGGGCCATGGCATCGATATCCAGCGGCTCCGCACCCACGGGTTCGAACACCGCGCGCCACATTGCCGACAGGATGATGCCGCCGACCACGCCGCGCGCCGCGTGGTGCGGATCGTCGCATGCAAACTCTCCGCGCTGCACGCCCAGCCGCAGCGCGGCCTCCACGCGGTCAAGCATGCGCATGATCCCCTGATCGTAATAGAAGCGCGCCAGTTCGGGGAAGTTCTGCCCCTCTCCCGCGATAATGCGCGGCACGAAGGCGAAATCGGACCGGGTGAAGCGCGTGAAGGCCCCGGCGATGAAGGCGCGAAGGTAACCTTCGGCCGATGGCACATCGGCAAGGTCGGTCACGTTTTGCGGAATCACGTCCGCAATCAGCCCGCCGACCAATGCGGCGAAAATCGCCTCTTTCGAATCGAACTGCAGGTAAAGCGCGGGGCGGCTGATCCCCACGCGCCGGGCGATATCCCCCAGGCGGGCCGCCGCGAACCCGCGCGCGGCAAACTCTTCGCGCGCGGCGGAAAGAATGGCTTCGCGCCTGTCGGGAGGGGTGACTCGCGGCATCGCGCTTTAATAACTGACGCGTCAGTTATTAACAAGCCTGCCTGTCGGGAGGCAAACAGTGGCGCAGCGCGCTTGCCCGCCGCGCCGCGCCGGTCCATAGGCGCACGCGAATCCGCATGAAGCCAGCGAAAGGCACCACGATGAAAGTCCGCGTCCACGTGAGCCTCAAGAACGGTGTGCTCGACCCGCAGGGCCGCGCCATCCACCACGCGCTGGAAGGTCTGGGCTTTTCAGGCGTGAATGACGTGCGCGCCGGCCGCCTGATCGAACTCGACGTGGACGACAGCGTTACGGACGAGGCGCTTGACGATATGTGCCGCAAGCTGCTCGCCAACATGGTGATAGAGAACTACCGCATAGAGAAGGTCGGCTGATCATGACGCTCAACGCCGCTGTCGTCACTTTTCCCGGTTCCAATTGCGACCGCGACATGGCGGTGGCGATCGAAGCGGTTTCGGGCATCGCGCCGCACCGTGTGTGGCATGGCGATGCCGAATTGCCCGCGGGGCTGGATTTCATCGCGCTGCCCGGCGGCTTTTCCTATGGTGACTATCTGCGCTCCGGCGCGATGGCTGCGCGTTCGCCGATCATGCGCGCGGTGGTAGAGGCGGCGGAACGCGGCGTGGCCGTACTGGGCGTTTGCAACGGTTTCCAGGTGCTGACCGAAGCGGGACTGCTGCCCGGCGCGCTGATGCGCAACGCCGGCATCCGTTTCGTATGCCGCGACGTGCCGCTGACGGTGGAGAACAGCCAGTCGCTGTTCACGTCCGGATACGAAAAGGGCCAGCGGATTGTCATTCCCGTGGCCCACCACGACGGCAACTATTTTGCTGACGATGCCACGCTCGACCGGCTGGAAGGCGAAGGTCGCGTCGCATTCCGCTATGCCGATCCGGTCAACGGGTCTGCGCGCGACATCGCGGGCGTGCTCAACAATCGGGGCAACGTGCTGGGCATGATGCCCCACCCCGAACGGATGATCGAACCCGCGCAGGGCGGCACGGACGGTCGCGCGCTGTTCGAAAGCGTGCTGAAGGGCCTTGTCGACGCCTGACGTCCGGGCGCGTTTACAGAATGATCTGAAATCGTTCGGGGGGCTGAATCCGCGCGGTCCCTAGGCGCGTTGCTTGAGTACCGCCTGGGTAAACAGCAGCCGCGCGTCCTGCGCGCACATCGGTCGGCCGAAATAGTATCCCTGAATCTTCCGGCAGCCAAGGTCGCGAACGGTGTTGAGTTCGTCGATCGTTTCCACGCCTTCCGCCGTCGTCGACATTTCCAGGCTGTCCGCCATCGCCACCACCGCGCGGATGATGGCAAGGCTTTCCGGGTTCTGCCGCGCGGCGCCCTGCACGAAGCTGCGATCGACCTTGATCGTCGAAAAGCGCATCTTGCGGAGGTAGCCGAGCGAGGAATAGCCGGTGCCGAAATCGTCCAGCGCCACGCCGCACCCCAGCGCCATGATCTGTTCAAGCGTCGCCTGCGCGGTCGTGCCGTCGCGCACGAAGATGCTTTCGGTCACTTCGATTTCCAGGCGATGCGCAGCCAGCCCGCTTTGCGACAACGCCGAGACGACCGTCGCGCCAAAGCCGGGATCGAGCAGTTGTTCGCCCGAAACGTTGACTGCAACCTTCACGTTTTCCGGCCACTTCATCGCTTCCATGCAGGCCGTGCGCAGCACCCATTCGCCGATGGGAACGATCAGGCGCGTATCTTCTGCCAGCGGGATGAACTTTGCCGGGCTGACCGTGCCGTGTTCCGCGCTGTTCCAGCGCAGCAGCGCCTCGAAGCTGACGACATATTCGCCCACCGCATCCACCACCGGCTGGAAATCCAGCGTGAATTCTCGGCGGTCGAGCGCGCGGCGCAACGACATTTCAAGCTTGCGCCGTTCTTCCGCGTGGGCGTGAAGCTCAGGCTCGTAATTGCAATGGTGCCCGCCGCCGTCATCCTTGGCGCGATAGAGCGCAAGGTCGGCATTGCGCATCAGCGTTTCCACCGTCGCACCGTCGCGCGGCCCGATGGCGGAGCCGACGCTTGCCCCCACGTAAAGCGTATGGTGTTCAACCTCGTAAGGCGCGGAAAGCGTTTCGATCACCGAATAGGCGACGCGTTCGACGCGGCTGAAATCGGACGCATCGCGGATGACGATCGCGAATTCGTCTCCGCCCAGCCGTCCGCACAGCTCGTTCTGGGTCATCAGTCCGTTAAGCCGTTTCGAAACGCGCGCCAGCAACTGGTCGCCGATCTGGTGCCCCAGCGTATCGTTGACCGCCTTGAACCGATCGAGGTCGATCATCAGGAACGCGCAGCGCGTGCGCCACTTTTCGGCATAGGCCATCGCGTCGCCCAGCGCATCGGTAAGCTGCAAGCGGTTGGGCAGCCCGGTCAGCGTATCGTAACGGGCAAGATAGGCGATCTTTTCGCTGTTTTCGCGCTGTTCGGTGACGTCGGAACCGACACCGCGAAAGCCGCTGAAATTCCCGTTGTCGTCATATTTCGGCGATGCGGACAGCTCCCACCAGCGGTTTGCGCCGCCCAGCGTCACCCGCACCAGCAGATTGGAAAAACTTTCGCGCCGTTTCAGCTTTTCGGCCAGCCCGTGGAGCGAGGAATGGAAATGCCCGCTTTCCCAGGCCTCACCGGCGATAAGCTGGATGAAGGGTTGCCCGTCGACGTCTTCGGGGTCCAGTCCCAGCGCGAAGGCGAAACGGGGAGAGATGCTGCGCACCCGGCGCGAACTGTCGATCTGCCACAGCCAGTCGGCCTCACCCTCCTCGAACTCGCGCAGCAACAGCGAAACAACCTCGCTCTTCTCGTTCATCCCGGCTTCGGCCACCTTGGCGCCAAGGAACGTGCGCGCCGCCTCGATCGCCGCGACGCAGACGATAACCACGAACACCGCGACAACGGCGGCGGCCGTGAAATTCCCGTCGAGCACGAAAGTCGAAATCGTAACCCCGCCCACGATCGCGCTGAACAGCAGCGTGCCCAGCGGCACGGCCGCGAAGCCGATCGCCATGCCGGTCATCAGCATCGCGGTAACGGTCCATAGCGAAAGCTTGTCCGCCGCCGCGCCCAGCCGCGCGAAGATCACGATGGGAACCGCCCAGACAAGCGCGGTCACCACCGTCGTGACGGTCTGCTGGTGAACCTCGCGCCGCGACATCCGGCGGCGGTCCGCGTCCTGAAGGCTGTGGTCGAACCGCGCGCCCACCACCAGGGTAACTAGCAACAGGCAGGCCCACCCGCCGATAAGCGCGGGTGGCACCGAACGGGCGAATATCTGGAACACCAGAAGCGCGGCAAGGCCGTGCGCCAGCAAGCGCGCCTTGGTCACGCGGGCAAGGCTTGAATACTGCAAGCCGCGCAACCGCCCCCAATCGCCATCCTGCGGGTCCGAAACACCCAGGATCGCAAGGGTCGGAAGTCGCTTGGGCAGCGTATTGGCAGACACCGGCATCGTCACGCCTGCCGGTCTACGTTTCAAACCTTTCCGAAGGGTAATCGCAGACCGCGCAAATCGAAGAATTATTGCGGGTTTCTTGCCACCGGCAGCCTGTCTGTTTCCGGTTTATTCAACCGTTACGGATTTTGCCAGGTTGCGTGGCTGGTCAACGTCCGTGCCTTTCGCCACGGCAACGTGATAGGCCAGAAGCTGGACCGGCACCGCATAGACCAGCGGCGCGATCAGCGGGTGGACCTTCGGCATCTCTATCGTGGCAAGGCAGCCCTCGCCCGCCTCCGCCAGACCTTCGGCATCCGAAATCAGCACGATCTTTCCGCCGCGCGCGCGCACTTCCTGCATGTTCGATACGGTCTTTTCGAACAGCGGGCCGGACGGGGCGAGCACGATGACCGGAACCGACTCGTCGATCAGCGCGATCGGCCCGTGCTTCATCTCGCCGCTCGCGTAACCTTCAGCATGTATATAGCTGATTTCCTTCAGCTTCAGCGCCCCTTCCAGCGCCAGCGGATAGTCCGGTCCGCGTCCCAGATAGAGCACGTCGCGTGCGGGCGCGATCAGGTGCGCCATCGCGGCGATTTCGTCATCGTGATCCAGCGCGTGGTTCAACGCGGCGGGCGCTTCGAGCAGGTGCCTGACGACGGAGGTTTCCTCTGCCCGGTCCATCCGCCCCTTCTTCACCGCAAGGTGCGCGGCAAGCGCGGCAAGCACCGCAAGCTGGCAAGAAAAGGCCTTTGTCGAAGCGACGCCGATCTCCGGTCCGGCGTGCGTCGGCAAAAGGAGGTCCGCCTCGCGCGCCATGGAACTGGTCGGCACGTTTACGACGACGGCGATCTTCTGCCCTTCGGCCCGTGCATGGCGCAGGGCGGCCAGGGTATCGGCCGTCTCCCCGCTTTGCGAAATGAACAGCGCCAGCCCGCCCGGTTCCAGCACCGGCTGGCGATAGCGGAATTCGCTTGCCACATCGATATCCACCGGCACGCGCGCAAACTGTTCGAACCAGTATTTCGCAACCATTCCAGCATAATAGCTCGTGCCGCAGGCGACGATGGTCACGCGGCGCACGTCGGACAGGTCGAAGTCCATCTGCGGCAGCGTAACCGACTGCTCAAGCTGGCGGATATAACTGCGCAGCGTCTGCGCGACGACGATCGGCTGCTCGAAGATCTCCTTCTGCATGAAGTGGCGATAATTGCCCTTCTCGATCGCCGCGGCCGAAACGCCCGACGTCGTGACTTCGCGCGTTACGGGATTGTTGTTGGCATCGAAAATCCGCGCGCCGTCACGCGTGATAACAACCCAGTCGCCCTCTTCCAGATATGCGATCCGCTGCGTCAGCGGTGCAAGCGCCAGCGCGTCGGACCCGAGATAGGTCTCGTTTTCGCCATAGCCCACGACCAGCGGAGAGCCGAGCCGCGCGCCAACCAGCATGTCGGGATGTTGGCGAAAGGCGATGGCCAGCGCGAATGCCCCGCGCAATTGCGGCAACACCGTCTTGACCGCGTCTTCGGGCGAAGCGCCCTGCTCGACCTGTTCCGATACAAGATGCGCAACCACTTCGGTATCGGTCTGGCTTTCGAACGTGCGCCCGCGTTTTTCCAGCGCTTCGCGAAGCGGGCGGAAATTCTCGATGATGCCGTTGTGGACCAGCGCAACCTCGTCCGTCGCGTGCGGGTGCGCGTTGTTGGTGGTGGGCGCGCCGTGCGTCGCCCAGCGGGTATGCGCGATACCGGTGGTGCCGGGGGCCGGGTTGCGCGCCAGTTCCACCACCAGGTTGTTGAGCTTGCCTTCGGCGCGGCGGCGGATCAGCCGCGCATCGTGCACGGTGCACACGCCCGCACTGTCATATCCGCGGTATTCCATGCGCCGCAGACCGTCCACCAGACGATCCGCGACCTGTTCCTTGCCGACGATACCGATAATTCCACACATGAACCTGAGCCTTGGCTAGAGAGTGTAAGGGACGCGGATGCCTGGCATCTGAGCCGGGAAGTCCTTGGTATTTCGTGTAATCAGGATCGCACCGTTAACCTGCGCCGTGGCAAGGATATATGCGTCCATAAGCTTCATTCTGGAGCGATGCCGAATATCGGCCGCCGCGACGGCGATGCGAGCATCGATCTCGACTGCTTCGAACGGCGCGATCAGTTCGCGCACGGTGTCGCGGTGTTCCAGCGGCTCGCCCGCCAGTATCTCCGTCCAGACGATGCGGCTGATCCTGTGACGCTTGTAGCGCGACAGTTCCGCAATCGCTTGCGGACGATCCTTTAGCCAGTCGATCAGGATGTTCGTATCGAAGAAGGGGTCGGACACGTATCACAATTCGTCGTATGGTGTGCGGTCTTCGCGCATGGCCCGCTGATATTCCAGCGCATCGCCGATATCGTCACGGTTCTTCCAGTAGCCGGCTCCACGCTCGATCCAGCTCTTGTTGCCGGATGCCGGTGCTTGCGCCTTGAACGCACGGACCGCCTCGCGCAGCAACGAGGCGCGCGACTTGCCCTGCTCGGCGGCGCGGGCATCGAGCCATTTGATGTCGTCATCGGGCAAGTCGGCGAGTATCCGGGTCATTACGATATCGTGATATCATATCGTGATATCAAATCAAATGAATTTGCTGAAATGTTCAATCCCCGTCGATCATGTCGCCCAGCGGGCCGAGGATCGATCCTTCGCCGCGCTTCTGCCCTACCGGTCCGGCAGCGGCCAGCATCCGACCCGCCAGCCGCGAGAACGGCATCGACTGTATCCACACCTTGCCCGGACCGCGCAGGCGCGCGAAGAACACGCCCTCACCGCCGAAGATCATGGATTTGATCGATCCCGCGCGCACCAGGTCGAAATCGACTCCCGCGGTCATCGCCGCAACGCAGCCGGTGTCGACGTGCAATTCCTCACCGGGCCGCAATTCGCGCTCTATCACCATGCCGCCCATCTGCACGAACACCCAGCCGTCGCCGTCCAGGCGCTGCATGATGAAGCCTTCGCCACCGAACAGCCCGGTCATCACCTTCTGCTGGAAGAAGATACCCATCGAAACGCCGCGCGCCGCGGCCAGAAACGCATCCTTCTGGCAGATCAGCGTGCCGCCCACGTCGGCAAGGCGGATCGGCAGGATCGTGCCCGGCACGGGCGCGGCGAAGGCAACCCGCGCCTTGCCCTGGCCGTGATGCGTGAAGACCGTGGTGAACAGGCTTTCACCCGTTACCAGCCGCTTTCCCGCGCCCAGCAGCTTTCCCATGAATCCGCCCTGCGCGCCCGCGTGAGAGCCGTCGCCGAACACCGTGGTCATTTCGATAGAGGCGTCTTTCCAGACCATCGCCCCGGCTTCGGCCACCGCGCTTTCGCCCGGATCCAGTTCGATCTCTACGAATTGCAGTTCCTGACCCCTGACCTCGAAATCGACGTCATCCGCAAGTTGCGGGTTGCGGGTATTGCTCCAGGGGCTGCCTGCCATCGAACGTCTCCTTGGTCCGGGGAATAACCGGCGGTTACTTCTTCGCTTCGGCCTTTTTCTTCTTCATCGCATCATGGAACCGGTCGGCCCAGCCGGGCTTGGTCAACTGTTCCGCGCGCACCAGCCGCAATTCGCCGTCCGCCACGTCGCGGCTGACCGCGCTGCCCGCCGCGACGATCGCGTCCGCGCCGATCCTTACCGGGGCGATCAGGGACGAATTGCTGCCGATGAAGGCGCGATCGCCGATGACCGTCCTGTGCTTGAAATAGCCGTCGTAATTGCAGGTGATCGTGCCCGCGCCGATGTTCGCGCCCGCGCCCACATCCGCATCGCCAAGGTAGGTAAGGTGATTGGCCTTGGCGCCGGTGCGCAACACGGCCTTTTTCACTTCCACGAAGTTGCCGACCTTGACCTTTTCTTCCAGCACGGCGCCGGGGCGCAGACGGGCATAGGGGCCAACTTCGCAGCCCGACGCGATGCTTGCGCCCTCTATGTGGGAGAACGCGCGGATCGTCACCCCGTCCGCCACGGTCACGCCCGGCCCGAAAACCACGTTGGGTTCTATCGTGACATCGCGCCCCAGTCTGGTGTCGTAACTGAAGAACACCGTTTCGGGCGCGCGCAGCGATGCGCCGTCGGCCATTGCCTCTTCGCGCCGGAAATCCTGCCACTGGCGCTCCGCCGCCGCCAGTTCGGCGCGGCTGTTGATTCCGGCGACTTCGCCGGGGTTGCCGGTGGTGACCACCGCGCAAGTGCGCCCGTCCGCGTTGGCGACGTTCACCACGTCAACCAGGTAGTATTCGCCCGCCGCGTTATCGTTGCCCACGCGCGAAAGCAGCGCGAACATGTCCGCTGCCCGCGCCGCCATCAGGCCCGAATTGCACAGGCGGCACGCGCGCTCCTGCCCGGTCGCGTCCTTGTGCTCAACCATCTTCACGATGCGGTCGCCATCGGCGATCACGCGGCCGTATTGCAGGGTGTCCGCAGGTTCGAAGCCCAGCACCACGACCGCCGGTTCGTCCGCGCCGTGCAGCCGCTCGATCATCGCGCGCATCGTGTCCGCGCTGACGAACGGCACGTCGCCGTAAAGAACCAGCAGGTCGCCTTCGAAACCGGCCAGCGCGCTTTCGGCCTGCTGCACCGCGTGGCCAGTGCCAAGCTGCTGTTCCTGCACGGCGATTGCGGCCCGGTCGCCGACCGCCGCTTCCAGTTGTTCGCGCCCGTGCCCTGCGACCAGCACCTGCCGCTGCGGGCCAAGCTCTCCCACCGCGTCCATCAGGTGAAGCAGCATCGCCTTTCCGGCGATGGGATGAAGCACCTTGTGCAGGTCACTTTTCATCCGGGTGCCCTTGCCAGCGGCAAGGATCACGACAGCAAGCGGAATCGGCGTATGAGTCATGCGCGCGCTCATGCCAGCAAATGCTTGCCGTTTCCACAATCGCCGGCCAGATGGGCACCGCAATGGAACGGTTTCCTTTCGACATCGTCGGTTTCGACCTCGACGGCACGCTTCTCGACACCAGTGGAGACATCGGCGCCGCGCTCAACCACGCGCTTGCACAGGACGGCCGACCGCCGGTTCCGCAAGCGGACGTGCCCCGCCTGATCGGCGGCGGATCGGGGCAATTGCTGCGCAACGTGCTGGGCGACCAGACGAGCGAGGCGGAGTTCGAGCGGCTGCAAGGCGTGCTGCTGGATTACTATGGCGCCAACATCGCCCGGCATACGCGGCTGTTTCCCGGCGGCATCGCGATGCTCGACGCGCTGGCCGCGCAAGGCACCAGGGTGGCCATCGCCACCAACAAGCGAGAGGATTATGCCGTGCGCCTGTTTGGCGAACTGGGCCTGCTGGGCCGGTTCGAATGCGTGATCGGCGGCGATACGCTCGGCCCCGGACGGTCGAAACCCCGGCCGGACATGCTGAATGAGATGGTGGCGCGGTGCGGCGGCGGGCGCGCCGCGTTCGTGGGCGATACCAGTTACGATGTCGGCGCGGCGAAGGCGGCGGGTATGCCGGTGGTTGCGGTATCGTTCGGCTTCAACGACCATCCGCCCGCGATGCTGGGCGCGGATGCGGTGATCGATCACTTCGACCACCTGATCCCCACGCTTTGCGCGCTCTGACGCGCGCCGCTTCAAGGTTGCGCGTCATCGCCAGTCGTGGCATCGGCGCCCCACGTTAATTGCCCGGTTAGGGCCACCAGACAGGAGCCGCAGAGGATGTCCATTTCCTACGAGAACAAGGTTGCCATCGTCACCGGCGCGGGCGGCGGGCTTGGCCGCGAATACGCGCTTGAGCTTGCCAAGCGCGGCGCGAAAGTCGTGGTGAACGACCTTGGCGCCTCGCGCGACGGCACCGGCCATTCGGACGCCGCGCTGAAAGTGGTGGAAGAGATCAAGGCCGCGGGCGGCGAAGCGATGTCGAACGGCGGTTCCGTCACCGAATACGAACAGATGGTGGAAATGGTCGCCAAGGCGAAGGAAACCTGGGGCGGCGTGCACATCCTGATCAACAATGCCGGCATCCTGCGCGACAAGAGCTTCGCCAAGATGGGCATGGACGACTGGAAGATCGTGGTCGACGTCCACCTGAACGGCACGGCCAACTGCACCAAGGCGGTGTGGGAACTGATGCGCGAGCAGGCCTATGGCCGCATCCTCAACACCGCCAGCTCCACCGGGCTTTACGGCAACTTCGGCCAGGCCAACTATGGCGCGGCCAAGCTGGGCATCGCGGGCCTGACCAAGACGCTGGCGCTGGAAGGCGCGAAGTACAACGTGCGCGTCAACACGTTGGCGCCGGTCGCCGGAACGCGCATGACCGAAGACCTTGGCATGCCCGAAGCCTTCTTCAAGGCGCTGGCGCCCGAGAACGTCGCGCCGATGGCACTCTACCTCGTCAGCGAGGATGCGCCCACCAACATGATCTGCGGCGCGGGCGCGGGTGCGTTCCACGCGGCCTATGTCACGCTGACGCCGGGCGTCGCCCTGCCGGCAGACGAGCGCACGCCCGAGGGCATCGCCGCGCACTGGGACCAGATTATCGACCGCACCGGCGAGATCGTGCCCCAGTCGGGCGCGGAGCAGAGCCAGGTGGTGATGGCCGCGCTGGCCAAGATCGGCGGCATCGGCTGATCGATCGAGCGGACTTGCGGCCGGTTCCGGCCGTATCGCGCAAACAAAAATCCGCGCGGAGGGAACGCCTTCCGCGCGGTTTTTTTATGCAGCGATCGGTTTCTGGGCGGGGCATGGACAAATGCCAGCCTGAAGAACCGGCAGCTTCCGCAAAAGCCGGCAAGGCCGCGCGAATGGCGGGAATGTCGGGAGGTAGCCGCCGCCGCACACTTGCCCACACCGCTGCGACCAGCACCGCCTGCAGCGGCGCAAGTCTCGCTCCCCTCCCGCTTGCGGGAGGGGTTGGGGGTGGGGAGCCGCTTCGCCCGTCATCCCAGCGAAAGCTGGGATCGCTCACGGCAAGGCGAGATGTTCGAAGAGGTCGCTCCACTCCGGATTGGCATTTTCGATCAGTTCGATCTTCCATGCCCGTTTCCACGCTTTCAGCGCTTTCTCTCTGGCAATGGCACCCTGAATGTCGGGATGCGGTTCGGCATAGACCAATCGGTCAAGGCCGTAGCGGCGGCAGAACGCGGAGCCGTTACCCGTGCGATGTTGCATGACACGAGCGGGCAAATCAGAAGTAACCCCGATATACAGAACGGCATCGCGCTTGTTGGCCATGATATAGACCCAGCCGCCCACAGCAACTGGCCAGCACGGAGCCGACAGCGATCCCAGCTTCCGCTGGGATGACGGGTGCGGGAGGGGAAACGTCGGCAACTGCGTCGTATCCGGAACGGCGGCTTTCCGGCAAAATCAACGGATAACAGACGCTGAGCCGGGGTGTCGTGCCGCCTAGCCTTCCACCACCTTCAGCAACCTGCGTTCGATGGGGAACAGCACGCCGGCCAGTTCATGCCCGCGCTTCAGCACCTGGCCCGCTTCGCCATAAAGCGTCCACATGCCCTGCTTGTGCCGCAGCGACGGGCGTTTTTCCACGCGCGCGGTCGGGCGTTCGGCGGTGCGGCGGAAGGCGGAAAAGCTGGCGGCATCCTTCGAAAAGTCCATCGCATAGTCGCGCCACTGCCCGGCGGCGACCATCCGGCCGTAGAGATCGAGGATGCGCATCAGTTCGATGCGGTCGAACGCGACTTGCGCAGCCCCGCGCGACAGCGGGAAGGCAACGATATTGGAAGCGTGGCCGTCGGGATCGCCAGCGCGCATCCGGGCTTAGCCCCGCGACCCGCCGCTGCCGCCGATCGCGGTCGGCGCCGGCCTGGGATCGTTGTCGTCCTTCGCCGTTTCGGCCATCGCCGCGACCTGCGCCTTCAACTGGGCGAGTTCGGCCTCAAGCTGGTCGACGCGCGCACCGCTGCCCGCCGGTTCGCACGGTTCCTTGCAGGGCGTGCCATAGGGGATGAATTCCTTCGCCCATTCCTCGACCGGGACAAGCGTGGAACGCGCCTTCAGGCCGATCATCGTCGCGCCTTCGGGTACGTCGTCCGTAACCACCGCGTTCGCGCCCACGCGCGCGCGCTGGCCCACGGTGATGGGGCCGAGAATTTGCGCACCCGAGCCGACGATCACGTTGTCGAGCAGCGTCGGGTGCCGCTTGCCCGCTATGCCGTTGGCCGGGTTCGTGCCACCCAGCGTCACGCACTGGTAGATCGTGACATTGTCGCCGATCTCGGCCGTTTCTCCGATCACGGTAAAGCCGTGGTCGATAAACAGGTGCTTGCCGATCGTCGCGCCGGGATGGATGTCGATCGCGGTGAAAAAGCGCGACATGTGGTTCACCAGCCGCGCAAGGAAGAACAGCTTGCCTTCGAACAGCCAGTGGGCGACGCGATGGAAACCCACCGCCCATACGCCGGGATAAAGCAGGATCTCCCACCGCGAACGCGGCGCGGGATCACGCGAGTGGATCGAGTCCAGGTACTCTCCGAGGGCACGGAACATCCCACGAACCTTTCACTTTTTGCAGCCCTTAAGCCAGGCGGCACTACATTAATGCGTCGTGATTGCCCTGGGAAGCTCCGTGGGCAGGAGCGGCGCGCGGCGCAGGCTTGGTTGCCTGTGCAAGCGCCGCGACGAAGCCACGGGGCTTCCCAGGGCAACCGCTACGCGGCGGGCCGGTTTTGGCCGGTCACAGCGTTGCTCGTCGGTCACTATGCATTGGCATGGCTCCCTCCTCACGCCTCCTGACCGGCCAAAACCGGCTCCGTCACGATGCATCAATGTAATGTCGCCTGGCTCTAAAGCAAGCGCGGCTGCCATTGTCCGCCCTGTTCGCCGAGCGCTTCGCGAAGCAGGGATATGGTAACGGGTGCCTTCCGCTCAAGGCTCAACCGGTCGATTGTTTCAACCAGCGCCTCCGCGGCGGCATGCGCGCGGACCATGCGCGGGAGGAGATAGGCCGCCGCACCGTCGCACAGCGCAAGCCCGCGGCGCGCCGCGTGCTGTTCTATCAATCCGGCCAGCAACTCGTCTTCCGGCGGGCCGATTTCCACCAGCAGCGCCGCCCCCAGCCGCGAAGCGAGATCGGGCAGCGCGATCTTCCATTCACCGGGCAGCGCACTGCTGACCAGAAGCAGCGGCGTGCCGTTCGCCTGCGCGCGGTTCCAGCGATGGAACAGCTCGTCTTCGGGCAGCCTGTCGGCATCGTCGACCGCTTCGCCCAGCCCCGATGCGGCAAACCAGCGCGCGATCAGGCTTTTGCCCGAACGCGGCGGCCCGGCAAGGATCGCGGTGCGGAACGGCCAGTCCCCCGGCTTGGCCAGCCGGTCGAGCACGTGCTGGATGCCTGCCGAAAGCACGATGGATTCGGCGCCTTGCGTGGCGGACAGCGGAAGGGGAATCTGGCGCACGGCGGGCGATCCTGCCCGCCTTACTTGCGAATGCTGAGCGCGCCGGAGCCTTGCGTGACCTGCCAGCCGCGCGTCTTCAGCGCGGATGCCAGATCGTCCAGGCTGCCCGCGAACGTCACCCGCAGCACCGACGTGCCGCCGATCGCGATAGAGGTGGTGGCCACCGTCTTCACACCCGGCACACCGCGCACCGCAGACATTCCCGCGTCCACCGAAGCGGCCTCTGGCGTTGCGATCTGGACGGTATAGACGCCCGAAACGGCAACCGGGCCGGGCGCGGATGCGGTGCCCGACTGGGTATCGCCCAGCGCGGCCGGCTGGCTCTGCGCGCCAAGACCCTGCGAATCGAGGATCTCGTCGATCAGCGCGGGGTCCACCTTCTGCTGCATGTTGAGCGACGCATCGGGCGCAAGCTGGCCCTGCGCAAGGGCGGTGGCGTAAATGCCGTCGAGCCGCTGGATCGCCTGCTCCAGCATCTTGGGCAGGTCGTCGTCTCCGTTCGCGGTCAGCGTGAAACTGCCCAGATAGCGGTTGTCCGGCCCGAAGCGCGCGGTGAAGGTGCCGCGAATCGGGCCGCCCGGCCATTGCCGCTCAAGCCGCGCAATCGGCATTATCACGTCGGACGCGCCGAACTCGTCGAGAATCAGGCGCCACCAGGTCCGGCTGCGGCGATCGATCTGCCCGGCGTTGAGCAGCAGCGAATCGGCACCCGCGCCGTTCGGCCGCACATAGTCGATCACGCTTTGCCCGGTGCGGAATTCGGCCCAGGCGCGCTGCCACGGGGTGCGCGTTTCGTAAACCGATGCCGCGCCGCCTTCGTAAAGCACCGGGACGACGAGCATCGGCGCGGAATGGGCGCGGTCGCTCTTCAGGCCGAGCAGCGCGCCGGTACGCGCACGGTCGAAAATCACGCCCAGCGTCGCGACATAGCGGCGCGGTCCGATCTCTTCCTTCTGCACGACGACGGCGGACACCATCGATTCGAGCTGCGAATCGGATATCGCCGGAACCTTGCCGCCAGACCCGTGCTGTGCCCACAGCTTGGCCCAGCCCTTGCGCTGCGCCTCTTGCCAGCCTTTCTGGCGCGCATCGTAGGAATCCTTTGCGGTCACATCGACATCGATCCCGTCGACTTCGAAATCGCCGCTGCTGGCAACGGGCGCGATGCCGCGATCCCCTTCGATCTGGGCGATAAGCGCGGGGCCGATCAGGAACAGCGCAAGCGCGCCAAGCGCCGCGACAACGATCGCAAGCGCAGCGGAACGGCGCGACTTCGGCAGGAACGTCATGTGGCTGGCGGCCAAGAAAACCCTCATCCGGCCGCGTTCGGAAAAGTTTGTGCGGCCCTTCGCGGGCGCTTTTGCCCAAAGGCAAGTAGAAATCCAAGCCGTAAAGCGTTAGGCGGCGCGCACCATGGCATCAGACGACACCGGAAACCCCGAATCCTACAGCTACGCCAATGCCGGCGTGGACATCGCCGCGGGCAATGCGCTCGTGCGGGCGATCGGCCCGCTCGCCAAGTCCACCGCACGCCCCGGCGCGGACGCGGATCTTGGCGGATTCGGCGGGTTTTTCGACCCGCGCGCCGCCGGATACAAAGACCCGCTGCTGGTTGCCGGGAACGATGGCGTGGGCACCAAGGTGAAGCTTGCGATCGACCACGACCGGCACGATGCGATCGGCATAGACCTTGTCGCTATGTGCGTGAACGACCTGATCGTCCAGGGCGCCGAACCGCTGTTCTTCCTGGACTATTTCGCGACCGGCAAGCTCGACAACGGGGTGGCGGAGCGAGTCGTTGCCGGAATCGCCGACGGTTGCAAACTGGCGGGCTGCGCGCTGATCGGCGGCGAGACGGCGGAAATGCCGGGCATGTACGCGGCGGGCGACTATGACCTGGCCGGCTTCTGCGTCGGCGCGGTGGAGCGGGGCGAGCAATTGACCGGCGACCGCGTGGCCGAAGGCAACGTGCTGCTGGGCCTTGCCAGTTCGGGCGTCCATTCGAACGGCTATTCGCTGGTGCGCCGCCTTGCCGCCGACAAGGGCTGGAAGATGGACCGCCCCGCCCTGTTCGACCAGGACAGGCTGCTGATCGACTACCTGATCGAACCGACGCGCATCTATGTGAAGACGCTGCTGCCGCTGGTGCGCGCGGGCCGGATCAACGCGCTGGCCCATATCACCGGCGGCGGGCTGCTGGAAAACGTGCCGCGCGTGCTTCCCGAAGGGCTGCATGCGTGGATTTCCGCCGATGCCTGGCCGCAATCGCGGCTGATGGCGTTCCTGCAGGCGCAGGGCAATATCGAACCGCAGGAAATGGCGCGCACGTTCAACTGCGGCATCGGCATGGTGCTGGCCGTATCGCCCGACGAAGTGGCCGGCGTAACCCGCGACCTGCAAGCCGCGGGCGAGACGGTTTACGAAATCGGCGCCATCGAAAAGGGACCGCGCGGTTGCACTGTGGCGGGGGCGCCGGGCAGCTGGTCCGCGCGCGCGGCGTGGGACGCCACGCACACCGCGTGACGGTTCACGCCTCGTCGGGCACCGGCTCAACATCCGATTCGCCCAGCGTGTCGCGCAAGTAGAACTCGCGCACGCCGACGAACGTGACCACCAGCAGCGCGCCCGCGAAGAACACGCCATAGACACCGAAGACCGCGCCCACCGCCAGGATGGTGAACAGCGTTACCGCCGGGGGGATGTTGATCACGCGGCGGTTGATTACCGGCGTCAGCAACCACGCCTCTGCCAGCCGCACCACGACATAGGCGATCAAAGTGCGCACCAGCACCGATCCGCCCGCTTCCGCCGCAAGGCCGATCGACGGGACCATGGCGACTGCCGGCCCGACATAGGGCACGAATTCGCTCAGCCCGCCAAGCAGGCCCAGCGCCGCCCAGGATTTCAGCCCCGCCATCCACAGCGCGCCGCCGATGAACACCGTCATCGCCGCCATCGAAAGCAGCTTCGCGGTCAGCCACAAGCGCAATGCGCGCGACATTTCCTTAAGCGCGCGCTCCATCGTCGGACGCGCGGCGGGCGGGGTAAGCAGGATCAGCCCGCGCGCATAGGGCTTGGGATTGCCGGTAAGGAACAGCGCGCCCACGATCACGATCACCATGTTGACCAGCACCATGCCCGCGCCGGACAACAGGTCTCCCAGCCGGTTGGCGATGGTGCCGCCGCCGGTCGCCGCTTCCACCGCCTGAACCACGGCGCGGCCCACGGGCGAGCCGGAAAGGCCATCCTCGATGGATTTGATCGTGCCCGGCAGGTTGCCCAGCATCCGCCCGATCTCGCTGCCGAACTGGACGGTCAGCAGGAAGCCGATGGCGCCCAGCACCGCCAGGACCAGCGTCACCCCCAACCCCAGCGCGATGCGGTGATTCTTCACGCCGAGCCGCTGGAACAGCCGGCCCGCGCTACCGAACACCACCGCCAGCAGCACCGAACCGAAGGCCAGCATCAACAGGTGCGCCGCGCGCCACACCACAAGCAGCACGATGGCGATGGCAATCGTCCACGCCAGCCGCCGCAGAAAGGGCCGGTCATCCTCGTGCGGGCGGAAAACGGGCTTCATCGCCATGTTGCCGCAAGGCCCGCGTGCGCATAGAGAGAGCCGCAGAGCCGTGATGAACCCGTTCCCATCATATCCAGAGACAATGCCCGCAGGCGGCAGGCCGTTCCCGCAAGGGGACTGGGGGTGAGCGCGCGCGCACCGGTGGCGGTGCTGATTTCCGGTTCGGGTACGAACATGGCTGCCCTCCTTTATGCCAGCCGCGCGGCCGATTGCCCCTATGAAATCGTGCTGGTCGCGTCGAACGACCCGCAGGCGGGCGGGTTGAAGCTGGCCGAAGCCGAAGGCGTGGCGACCTTTGCGCTGCCGCACAAGGGGATGGACCGCAAAGCGCACGACATGGCGATGGACGCTGCGATTCGCGAAGCGGGCGCCCAATACGTGGCGCTGGCCGGGTACATGCGCATTCTGACGCCGGGCTTCGTTTCGCGCTGGGAAGGCCGGATGCTGAACATCCACCCCTCTCTGCTGCCCAGGTACAAGGGGCTGCACACGCACCAGCGCGCGATAGAGGCAGGGGACAGCCACGGCGGGTGCAGCGTCCACCTTGTCACCGCCGAACTGGACGACGGGCCGCTGCTGGGCCAGACGCCGGTCGCCATCGTGCCCGGCGACACCGAGGAGACGCTGGCCGCGCGCGTGCTGATCGCCGAACACCAGCTCTATTCGCGCACGCTGGCCGCCTATGTCGCGCGCGAAACCGATCCGGAATGGCTGCTGGGCCAGCTGCGCCCGCTGGCCATGGCCCAGCCCGAGGCGGAAGAGACGGTAAGCCACGGCATGGCCTGCTTCGGCATCGCGGGCGGCAAGAAGTTCGCCTATTTCTCGTCCAACCACCATGGCGACGGGCGCGTGGCGCTGCTGTGCAAGATCAGCGGCGCGGACGAACAGGCCATGCTGATTGAGCGCGATGCGGACCGCTTTTCCCGCCCCGCCTATTTCGGCGACGGCTGGATCGCCATGCGGCTTGACCTCGGCGGCGTCGACTGGGCCGAGATAGAAGGCTGGCTCACCCGATCATGGCGCGCCGTCGCGCCGAAGAAGCTGACGCGCCTGCTCGACGCAGCGGACGAGTTCTAAGGCGTTCTGCGCCCCACGCCCGGGATGATCATGCCCACGCTTGCGCGATATTCGACGTATGTCGAACCGAAACGCTTCACCAGATCGCGTTCTTCATATCGGATGCCGATCAGCAGATAGACCGTCATCCCGGCGGCGAAGAGGACATGGCCCGCGGTCATGTGCGGCGTCGCCCACAGCGCGATGAAAAAGCCCGTATAGATCGGGTGGCGCACCGCGCGGTAAAACAGTGGCGTCACGAAGCGCGGATCGGGCATCGGGGCATTGCGCACGTGCGACCATGCCTGCGCCAGCCCGAACAGCTCGAAATGGTTGATCAGCCACGTGCTGATGAAAACGACGCCGATTCCACCCAGGAACAGCGCCCACAGCACGATTTGCCCGGCCGGGCTGGTTACGTTCCACACCATCCGGTCGATCGGGTGCCAGAAGGCGAACAGGATGGCCAGCGCCACCGCCGCACCCAGGCAATAGACGCTGCGTTCAAGCTGCACGGGGACGATCCGCGTCCACGCGGCCTTGAAGCCGCTGCGCGCCATCACCGAATGCTGGATGCCGAAAAAGGCAATAAGCGCAACGTCGATAACCGCGGCGACCGGCGCCGGGGCGACCAGTCCCTTGTCAATATTGGTGGGCAGTTCGGGAATCCCGGCAAGGAACCCCACGAAATAGGCGAAGGCGGCAAAGAAGGCGAAATAGCACAGCACAGCCGTCAACATTCCGAGAACGCGGCTCATCTGCAATCTCCCCGTGCGGCGGGGCGGCCGTGCCGGATATTGCCGAAGGCAGCCCCCTGACCGGCAGAAAACATACCATTTCGGACCTGTTTGGTCGAATCGGGCAAGCGCTTGTTCGCGCGAAACAAAAAGGCCGCCCCTCACGGGACGGCCCTTTTCGTGTTCCGGCGATGTGGCGCGGATCAGCCGACGATTTCTTCGGGCTTGAAGAAGAAGTCGATCTCGATCTTCGCGTTCTCGTCGCTGTCCGAACCGTGGACCGAGTTGGCCTCGATCGATTCGGCATAAGTCTTGCGGATAGTGCCTTCGGCGGCATCGGCCGGGTTGGTAGCGCCCATCACGTCGCGGTTTGCCTTCACGGCGTCCTCACCTTCGAGAACCTGCACGACGACCGGACCGGAAATCATGAATTCCACCAGTTCGCCGAAGAAGGGGCGTTCCTTGTGGACCGCGTAGAAGCCTTCCGCCTGGTCGCGGGTCATGTGGATGCGCTTGGAAGCGACGACGCGCAGGCCGGCGTCTTCCAGCATCTTGGTAACCGCGCCGGTCAGGTTGCGGCGGGTGGCATCGGGCTTGATGATCGAAAAGGTGCGGGTAACCGCCATGACGTATGTTCCTTGCGAGGGTATGTAACTATTTTGCGCGCGCCCCTAGCGGGCTTTTCGCGGCGCGGCAAGGTGGGGGTGCGCAGCGCAGAGCCCTACCCCGCCTTCACCCACTTGCCCCCGTCCTGCCGCCAGAAGTGCGGTTCGGCGTCGTCGCGCGCCTTTACCATCCGCCAGGTTTCGCGCGCGGCCTGCACCCGGTCTTCCCCGAACAGCAGGAACACGCGCTCGGTTCCGTCCGCCTCTTCGCGCCACAGCCCGTCGGCATAGGCGACATATTTCGCGCCGTTTTCCGGTTCCACGCCCTGCGAGAGCAGCACCGGCTGGCGATCCGCGTGCGGTTCTCCCGCGCGGCCGTTGGCAAGGAAGCTGTCCGGCAGACGCGTCCACAGCGCCTCGCTTATGCGGGCCAGTTGCGCCTCGTCGTCCGATACCACCAGCAGCCGCGCCCCGGCGGACAGCGTGTTGCGCGCGATCAGCGGCAGCACGGCCTCTGCCGGGTCACGGGTCAGCTGGTAGAAATCGACGCGCATCGCCCCCGGATCAGCCTTCCAGGTTGTCGCGCACGAACTGGTCGAGCACGCGCACGCCAAAGCCGGTCGCGCCCTTGTCCCAGGTGGCGCCGGGCTTGTCGCTCCACGCCATGCCCGCGATATCGAGGTGCGCCCACGGGGTGTCGTTCTCGATAAAGCGCTGCAGGAACTGGCCCGCCGTGATTGACCCTGCAAAGCGCGGGCCAACGTTCTTCATGTCGGCAATCGGGCTGTCGAGCAGCTTGTCGTAAGCCGGCGAAAGCGGGAAGCGCCACAGCTTGTCCCCGCTCGCCTTGCCGGCGGATAGCAGCTTTTCGGCCAGATCGTCGTTGTTCGACATCAGCCCTGCGTGCTCATGCCCCAGCGCGACAATCATCGCGCCGGTCAGCGTGGCAAGGTCCACGATCTGCGCGGGCTTGTATTCCTTCTGCACCCAGCAGAGCGCATCGCACAGCACCAGCCGGCCTTCGGCGTCGGTGTTGATCACCTCGATCGTCTGTCCGGACATGGAGGTAACAACGTCACCGGGACGCTGGGCATTGCCGTCCGGCATGTTCTCTACCAGGCCGCAAACGCCGATCACGTCTGCCCTGGCCTTGCGCTTTGCAAGAGCAAGCATCGCGCCCGCAACGGCGCCCGCGCCGCCCATGTCCCACTTCATGTCTTCCATGCCCGCCGGCGGCTTCAGGCTGATGCCGCCGGTGTCGAACGTCACCCCCTTGCCGACAAAGGCGGTGGGCTTCGATACGTTCGCCCCGTTCCAGCGCATGGCAAGCAGGCGCGGTTCGCGCACCGAACCCTGCGAAACGCCCAGCAGCGCGCCCATGCCAAGGTCGGCCATCGCCGCCCTGTCCAGCACCACGAACTCGATCCCCGTGCCTTCCATTCGCTCCTTGCAACGCGCGACGAAGCTTTCGGGATAGATCACGTTGGCCGGTTCGGTAACGAGTTCACGCGTCAGCGCCACGCCCGCCGCCACGGCCGAGGCATCGGTCCACGCCGCTTCGGTGCCTTCGGGCACGCCGACCGCGACGATTTCGGCAAGGGAGGGCTTCTGCTCGTCCTTCAGCTTCGTGCGATAGACGTCGTGCCTCCAGCCGCGCAGCGTGGCGCCCAGCAGCACGGCGGCAACGTCTTGCGCGGAAAGGCCCGATCCGGTGAAATCGATGGCCATCGCCGTTTCGCCGGACGTCAGGTATTTCGCGGTAAGCGCCGCGCCGGCCTTTTCCAGCGCCGCGCCGCGGCCATCGCTCTTGCCTTCACCGAACCCGGCATAGGCGGTGCGCACAAAGGCGTCTCCCTCACCCGAAAAGGTTTCGAACACCTGGCCGGTCTTGCCGCTGAAACGCGCGGCTTTCGCGGCTTCTGCCACAGCAGCTGGCGTGGCTTCGGGCAGCGCGCCCTGCGCGACGACGCGGGCGACAAGGCGGGGGCGGGACGCGTCGGCAGCGCGGAAAATCACGTTCATGAAAAGCTCCTGTCGGAAAGGTGCAACGCTCTGGCGGTCGATACGCCGGTGCGAAAATTGTGGGTTTGCAGTTAAGGCGCGCCGGTGCGATAGGCAAGCGCATGCAACCCGCAAGGCGGCTGATGCCGCAAGCCTTTTGTCGATGCTTGCGTTCCCGCCGGCTGCTCGCGGGGACGACTTTGCTTGCGCTTGTCGCCCTGCCGCAGGCCGCCGTGCACGCACAGGACGCAGGGAATGCGCCGGCCCAGAACGCGCCAAGTGATGCCGCGCCCGGGCCGGATGGACAGGCCGCCGGGGAAAAGCAGCAGGTCCAGTTCGAGGCGGACCAGGTCGAATACGACAGCAAGAATGACACGATTACCGCCACCGGCGCGGTGGTGCTCCACCGTGGCGACCAGTCGGTGCGCGCCGATTCCGCGGTTTACGACCGCAAGACGGGCAAGATCGTCGCCACCGGGCACATCCGCCTGGTCGATGAGAACGGGAATGTCGCCTATTCCGACCGGGTCGAACTGACCGACGAGCTGAAGGCCGGGATGATCGAAAACATGCTGCTGGTCCTGCGCGAAGGCGGCAGGCTGGCGGCAAGCGGTGGCGAGCGCGAGGACGACGGGATGATCGTTCTCAACAACGCGGCCTACACCGCCTGTTCTGTGCAGGAAAACAACGGCTGCCCGCACCGGCCCAGCTGGCGCATCACGGCGGCAAGGGTCATGATCGATCCCAGGGACAAACGGGTTCATTTCAAGGGTGGGGTGTTCCACCTTTTCGGCGTGCCGGTCCTGCCGCTGCCGGGCATCAGCCTGACGACAGACAATCGCGGCGAAAGCGGGTTGCTGCTGCCCGACTTCCGCCTTTCCGCGTCGAACGGCATCGAACTGAGCGATACCTATTATTTCCGCTTTGCCGACAACCGCGACCTGTCGCTGACGGGTTACGTGTTTTCCGATGCGCTGCCGATGGTTTCCGGGCAATACCGCCAGCTGACGGGGAACGGCGCCTTCCAGATCGGCGGCTATCTTACGCAAAGCCGACGCATACCGCTCAGCACGTCCGGCACGCTCGCCAATTCGCAGCTGGACCTGCGCGGCTATCTGGAAACGAACGGCCGCTTTCAGTTCGACCGGCACTGGAGCCTCACCTTCTCTGGCCGGATCAGCACCGACCGCACATTCCTGCGCCGGTATGACATCAATCGCGACGACCGGCTGCGTTCCACCTTCAACCTGGAACGGATCGGCAAGGACAGCTATTTCAGTCTGGCCGGCTGGGCCACGCAGACGCTGCGCGTGGGCGATGCGCAGGGGCTTGTGCCGATCGCGCTGCCGGTGATGGACTGGCGTCGGCGCTTCACCAACATTCCCGGCGTGGGCGGAAAGCTTGAGCTGCAGCTTAACACGCTGGCGATCACGCGCACCGGCGGGCAGGACACGCAGCGCGCTTTCGCCAAGGCGCAGTGGGACTTGCGCACCATAACATCCGGCGGCCAGCTTGTGACGCTGACCGCGCTGGTGCGGGGCGACGCCTATCATTCCGACCAGAACGCGCTGACCACCAATGCGCTCTATCGCGGCGAAACGGGCTGGCAGGGGCGCGGTTTCGCGCTGGCCGCGCTGGACGTGCAATGGCCGCTGGTGGGCAAGCTGCTGGGCGGCACGCAAGTGCTGACACCGCACGTGCAGATCGTGGCCAGCCCGCACGTCCGCAACCTGACCATTCCCAACGAGGATTCGCGCGCGGTTGATCTTGAGGACACCAACCTCTTCTCGCTCAACCGCTTTCCCGGATACGACCGGATAGAGGACGGGGTGCGTTTCACCTACGGGTTCGACTGGCAGCTTGACCGGCCGGGATGGCGCGTGATGTCGACCATCGGGCAAAGCTATCGCCTGTCCAGCCAGAACGCGCTTATTCCCGACGGCACCGGCCTTTCCACGCGCCAGTCCGATATCGTGGGGCGGACGGAACTGCGCTTCAGGGATATCGTCAAGTTCACGTGGCGCTACCGGCTGGACAAGGGCAACCTTGCGCTGCGCCGGAACGAGGTGGACGCGACCATCGGCAACCACCGCACTTATGCGGAAATCGGCTATCTCGACCTCAACCGCAATATCGACCCCGCGTTCGAGGACTTGCAGGACCGGCAGGAACTGCGCGCCGCCGGGCGCGTGCAGTTCGCCAAATACTGGTCGGTGTTCGGCTCCGCGGTCATCAACCTTACGAACGACCCGACCAATCCCACGCTCAACGGCGACGGATTCCAGATGCTGCGCCACCGCCTTGGCATCGCCTATACCGACGATTGCCTGGACATCGGCTTCACCTGGCGCCGCGACTATGTGACGACGGGCGACGCATCGCGCGGCAACGTGTTCCAGGTGACGCTGGCGCTGCGCAATCTTGGCGTGCGCTAGGCGGCACGCGCGCATTGGACGAGCATCTTTCCACAGCGCCCCAAACCCGCTATCGACCGCGCCACTCAGCTTGGGTTAAGCCGTCCCCTGCGATGGCGCTGCCGGATTCCGGGCGCTTGCCATGCGCCAGATGTGACAGGACTTTCCTACTGCCATGATGCTTGCCAAACGCTTCAATTCCCCGACACTTCGTGGCGCGATCGCGGCGGCGGCGGTGTTCGCCCTGCCGGTTTCGGCCATCGCGCAGATTGCAGGCGAGGAACCGGCGGCACCGGATGAATCGTCGACCGCCGGCCTGAACCTGCCCGCCAATCCGCAGATTCTGGGACATAACGACCCCAACCACCGCAAGGCCACGGCCAAGGTCAACGGCGAAGTGATTACCGGGACCGACGTCGACCAGCGGCTGGCGCTGATCGTCGCGGCCAACAAGGGCAAGATCTCGCCCGACGAACTGCAGCGCCTGCGCCTGCAGGTGCTGCGCAACCTGATCGACGAGACGCTGGAAATCCAGGAAGCCAAGGCGTCCGACGTCGAAGTCAGCAACGCGGAAGTCGACGATACCTATAACCGCGTGGCGCAGCAGAACTTCGGCAAGACGCCCAAGGAACTGGCCGATTACCTTGCCACCATCGGATCGTCGCCCGCGTCGCTGAAGCGGCAGATCAAGGGCGAAATGTCGTGGCAGCGCCTGCTGCGGCGCAACGTGGCGCCCTTCATCAACGTGTCCGAAGAAGAAGTGCGCGAGGTGATGGACCGGCTGAAGGCCGCGAAGGGCACCGAGGAATATCGCATCGGCGAAATCTTCCTGTCCGCCAACGACGTGAACCAGCAGCAGGTCCAGGCCAACGCGCAGCAGATCGTCGACCAGATCAAGAAGGGCGGCAGCTTCGTTGCCTATGCCCGCCAGTATTCGCAGGCGTCCACCGCGGCGGTTGGCGGCGACCTGGGCTGGATCCGCCTTGCGCAGCTTCCGCCCGAACTCGCCAATATCGCCAAGGGCATGCAGGCCGGCCAGCTGGTCGGCCCGGTGCCGGTACGCGGCGGATACGATATCCTTTACATGATCGACAAGCGTCAGGTGCTGACCGCCGACCCGCGCGACGCGGTGCTGAGCCTGAAGCAGATCTCTCTCGATTTCCCCGCGGATACGGACCAGCAGGACGCGGCGAAGAAGGTGCAGCTTTTCACCAAGACCGTGCAATCCATCAAGGGTTGCGGCGAAGCCGATGCCGCCGCGCAGTCCATCGGCGCGACCGTGGTGGAAAACGATCAGGTGAAGGCGCGCGACCTGCCCGGCCCGCTGCAGGAAGCCGTGCTCAGCCTCAATGTCGGACAGGCGACCCCTCCGTTCGGTTCGCTGAAGGAAGGTGTGCGCGTGCTGATGCTGTGCGGCCGTGACGATCCCAAGGTCGACGACGGTCCCAGTTTCGACCAGATGATGAGCAAGATGGAAGACGACCGCATCAACAAGCGCGCGCAGACCTATCTGCGCGACCTTCGCCGCGATGCCGTGATCGAATACGACTGACGCGTTTACGGGCCGTCATTTGCCGCGGCCCGGTGCGGGCCTATAACTTCGGGGCCGGACCATGACTTGCGCCGCACCCATTGTTGCCTCGCTGGGCGATCCGGCCGGTATCGGCCCCGAACTGCTGTGCGCGGCGTGGGCGGCAAGGCGTGCGGAACACCTGGCTCCATTCTTCGTCGTGGGCAGCCGTGCCTTGCTGGAAGCCGCCGCGCGGCAGCGCGGGCTGGACGTGCCGGTGCGCACGATTGACGTCCCCGCCGACGCCGCCGCCTGTTTCGACAGCGCGCTGCCCGTGCTCGATATCGGCACGCTGGACTATACGCCGGGCGACCCGTCGGACGCGGGCGCGCAGATGGCCATGCGCTCGCTGGAAATGGCGACTGGCCTTGCGCGCAACGGCGCGGCCTGCGCCGTGATGACGGCGCCCATCGCCAAGGCGCGCCTTGCCCGCGTCGGCTTCAGCCAGCCCGGCCAGACCGAATACCTGGCGGAAGCCTGCGGCATCCTGCCGCGCAACGCGGTGATGATGCTGGCGGGTCCAAGCCTGCGCGTGGTGCCGGTTACGGTCCACGTTGCACTGCGCGACGTGCCCGGCCTGCTGACGGTCGAGCTGATCCGGACGCGCGCGACCATCGCGGCCAATGCCCTGGCGCGCGATTTCGGCATCACCCGCCCTCGACTTGCGGTGGCCGGACTGAACCCCCATGCGGGCGAGGACGGACGAATGGGGCGCGAGGACATGGAAATCGTCGCCCCCGCGGTGGAGGCACTTCGCACGGCGGGGATCGACGCGGTTGGCCCCCTTCCCGCCGATACGATGTTCCACGCCGAAGCGCGCGCCCGGTATGACGTGGCGATCTGCATGTATCACGATCAGGCGCTGGTGCCGCTGAAGGCGCTCGATTTCGATCGCGGCGTCAACGTGACGCTGGGCCTGCCGATCGTGCGCACCTCTCCCGATCACGGCACCGCCTTTGCCATTGCGGGAACCGGGGAAGCGCGCGAGGGGGCCACCATTGCCGCGCTGCGCATGGCGGGCGAATGCGCCGCGCGGCGGGCCGATGCCTGATCTTCCCCCGCTGCGCGAAGTCGTTGCCCGGCACGGCCTTTCCGCATCGAAGGCACTGGGCCAGAACTTCCTGTTCGACGAACACCTGCTGGACCGGATTGCCGCGGTTCCCGGCAAGCTGGAAGGGCAGGACGTGCTGGAAGTCGGCCCCGGCCCCGGCGGCCTGACCCGCGCCCTGCTGCGCGCGGGGGCGAACGTAACGGCGATAGAGATGGACCGTCGCTGCCTGCCCGCGCTTGCCGAACTGGGTGAAACCTTTCCCGGCAGGCTGCGCGTGATCGAAGGCGACGCGATGAAGGTGGACCCGGGTTTCGCCGGCCCGTTCCACGTCGTCGCCAACCTGCCCTACAACGTGGGCACCGCGCTGTTCACCGGCTGGCTTTCGGGAGAGGAATGGCCGCCGCAATGGTCCAGCCTTACCCTGATGTTCCAGCAAGAGGTGGCGCAGCGTATCGTCGCCGCGCCCGGCACCGGCGCCTATGGCCGCCTTGCCGTCCTTGCCCAGTGGCGCAGCACGGCAAGGCTGGCGATGAAAGTGCATCGCAGCGCCTTCACCCCGCCGCCCAAGGTGATGAGCGCGATTGTCCACGTGACCCCGGCCGCCATGCCCGAGGGCGTTTCCGCGCGGATGCTGGAACGGGTCACAGAAGCCGCCTTCGGACAGCGCCGCAAGATGCTGCGCCAGAGCCTGAAGGGCCTGCCCGGCGCGCTGGATGCGCTGGAAGCGCTGGCCATCGACCCGCAGCGCCGGGCAGAGACGCTGGACGTGGGCGAATTCGTGGCCATCGCGCGCGCGCTTACGCGCTGACGCAGGCTTGCCAGCCTCCCGCAGTTGTAGCACCTTGCCGTCGACATCTGGCGGGGGAAAGGTCTGGCGGGCATGGCCGAACAGGTATCGGTGGCATCGGCAACCGTGGCGCGAGATTTGCGCATGGCCGATCTTCGTGCGGCACTGGCGGCTGGCTGGGGCGATTTTCTTGCCTGCCCCGCCTACGGGCTGTTCTTCGCCTCGATCTATGTGGTTTCGGGCCTGTTCCTCTACTTTGCGCTCGTCGTGCGCGGGCAGGTTGCCTGGCTGATACCGGCCGCCGCAGGATTCCCCTTGCTGGCACCGTTCGTCGCTGTCGGCCTTTACGAAGTCAGCCGCCGGCGCGAAGCGGGCTTGCCGCGTAGCTGGCGCGGCGTACTGGGCGCGCTGCGCGGGCGCGGAGACGACCAGTTGCTGATGATGGGCGGCTTCGTGTTCGTGGGCTTTACCTTCTGGATCATCCTTGCCCACGGTATCTTTGCGATCTTCCTGTCCGAATCCGGCATGGGATCGGAATCGATCGCGTTCCTCTCCACGGGTGCGGGGATGATGATGCTGGCGGTAGGCGGCGCGGTAGGCGCGATGATGGCGCTGGTGTTCTATTCGGTTACGGTGATGAGCCTGCCGATGCTGGTCGACCGCGAAGTCGATTTCCTGACCGCGATCATCGTAAGCCTTGCCACGGTGCGGTCGAACCCGGTGGTCATGCTGGTGTGGGCGGCGATAATCGGCACGGTGCTGTTCGCCGCGATGATCCCCGCGTTCCTGGGCCTGCTGGTCGCACTGCCGGTTCTTGGCCACGCAACGTGGCACCTGTATCGCCGGGCCGTGCGAGAGCGCTGAGTTTCCGGTGCATTCACCCTTTTTATCTTGCCAGCCTCGCGCAGTCACGGAAATCAGGTTGATTCGCAAGCACTATGGTAGCGAGCCTGCCTTCAGGGCGCTTCGCGTAATATGACGAGCAACCTCGAACCTATGCGTCACCGCTCCACCTTTTTCCATGCGCTTGTCTCAGTTCTGGCAGTGATCGCAGCCTTGGCGCTGCAATGGTCGCGCCACGTCAATCACGATGTCGCCTACCTGACATGGGTTGCGGACAAGGTGATGCACGGCGCGATTTTCGGCATCGACATCCGGGAGATCAACCCGCCGCTCAGCTTCATCTTATACTGGCCTGCGGCATGGCTGGCTCAGTGGTTCACTTACGATCTGGCCATCAAGGTCTGGATCGCTGGGATTGCACTGTTCTCACTGACCGTGCTGGAGAGAACGGCGCCGGAAGACCTGCGCCTGCCACTGCTGATCGCGTTCGGTGCTTTCCTGGTGATGGGATACCCACGGGAATTCGGCCAGAGGGAAGAGATCGCGATGTTCCTCACCGCACCCTATGTCATCGGACCGGCCGAAAGGCGCGGCTGGAACGTTGTAAGTGGAATCATGGCCGGCATCGCAGCCTGCATCAAACCGCATTTCCTGCTTGTGCCCGTGTTGCTGCTCGCACAGCGCAGAAGGATTAACGCTGCCGAATGGGCCTTGGCGTTGACCGGTTTTGCCTATGCGGTGCTGCTGATAATGTGCTTCAGGCCCTATCTCGAAGTGATGCTGCCAAGCGCTGTTGCAAGCTATTCCGGTGTCCAGCCGGCAGACGTCGGTTTCCAGCGGCTGGGCATGGCGACATGGTTCGTGATGCTGGCATTAGCGCTCGCGGTCATCGCGAGCGACGCCAAGGCGGTAAGCCTGGGCTTGGCGGCGTTGGGCTTTGCAGGCGCGGCGGCGCTGCAGGCCAAGCTCTTTCCGTATCACTTTCTTGCCGCCTGGGGGTTTGCGCTGGCCAGCCTTGTGGTGACGGCAGTTCGGCGCACCGGCATGATCAGGGCGATGGCTGGCGCCACCATTGCACTTGTTGCCGTCTATCTTGGCATCCTGATCGCATTGCCGTGGCAAAACGACATCGAGCGGCGTGAACGGGATATTCCCGTTCTCTTGCGCGAGATCGACCGCGCCGACAGTTTTCTGGTGATTTCCGATTATCCCTATCCGGCCTTTCCCACCGCGATCTATACCCGAACACCTTATCTGGGATCGCAGGCATTCACTGGTGCGATTCCCAGCGTTGCGGCGCTGGAAACCGGCCAGGATCCTTCAATAGACCCGAAAGTGAAGGATCTGGCGCTTTACAATGCGCTGACAGACCTCAGGAAAAATCCGGACCTAGTGATTGTAAACGGGGACTGGAGCAGTTTTCCCGGCCTGAAGTCCCGGAATTTCGACGGGCTGAAATGGCTTAACCGGCACCCCGCCTTTCACCGACTCTGGAAAAATTATCACATCGAAAGGCGGATTGGCAATTGGACATTGTATCGCCGGGCGGTGATCGTCGGCGGCTGACGCTTGCGCTTCTTTTCGGAAATTTCAAATAAATTGCCAGCCATTTTTGCAGGTTTCCCGTTTGCAATCGCGCCTATCTTGAAGCGGAGACCTGAACCCATTCAAGGCCCGAATCCATTCCAGGACAGACTAGACCATGACCACGCAGCCCGGTTTCTATATCCCGCACGGCGGCGGCCCGTGCTTCTTCATGGACGACCCACAGGGTATGTGGACCGGGATGGAAGCGTTCCTTCGCGGCCTGTCCGATACGCTTCCCGAAGCGCCCCGCGCGATCCTTGTCGTATCGGCGCATTGGGAAACGGACGGGTTTCGTTTCACGGCGGCTGAGCGGCCGCCGCTGGTGTTCGATTATTACGGGTTCCCGCCGCACACATACGAACTGCGCTATGACGTGCCCGGCTCCCCCGCGCTGGCCGGCCGGGCGGCATCGCTGTTGCGCGATGCGGGTCTGGCGGCGGATGTCGATGCGGAACGCGGGCTGGATCACGGCGTGTTCGTGCCGCTGCTGGTGGCCTTCCCCGAAGCGACGATCCCGGTGGTGGAAATGTCGCTCGACCGGTCGCTCGATCCGGCGCTGCACGTCGCCGCCGGCAAGGCGCTGGCGCCCCTGCGCGAAGATGGGGTGTTGATCCTCGGTTCGGGCATGAGCTTCCACAACATGCGCGCCTATGGCGACCCGCGCGCAACGGAGCCGTCCCACGATTTCGATCGCTGGCTGGCCGATGCGGCCACGCAGCCCGGCCCGGCGCGCGCCGCTGCGCTGGATCACTGGGCACAGGCGCCTGCCGGACGGTTCAGCCATCCGCGCGAAGAACACCTGATCCCGATGATGGTTGCCGCCGGAACGTCCGAAAACGCGGGGCGCCGGGTCTATGGACAGGACGTGATGCGCACCGCGATTGCGGGCTTCCGCTTCGATTAACCGTGAACATCCCATCCGGTCGTCACCCCGGACGTGATCCGGGGCGCCGGGACGGAGAGGGACGACCCCCGAATACGGGAACTCAGGCGCCCGCCTTTTTCCGCTGCCGCCATGCATGGAGCAGCGGTTCGGTATAGCCGCTGGGCTGCTCCACGCCCTTGAACACAAGGTCGCAGGCCGCGCGGAAGGCATAGCTGGTGTCCCAGTTTCCGGCCATCGGCTCGTAAAGCGGATCACCCGCGTTCTGCGCATCGACCTTGGCGGCCATGCGCTTCAGCGAATCCATCACTTGCGCCTCGCTCGCCACGCCATGCAGCAGCCAGTTCGCCATGTGCTGACTGGAAATGCGCAGAGTCGCGCGGTCTTCCATCAGGCCCACGTCGTTGATGTCGGGCACCTTCGAACAGCCCACGCCCTGGTCGATCCAGCGAACGACATAGCCGAGCAGCCCCTGCGCGTTGTTGTCCAGCTCTTCGCGAACCTCGTCTTCCGACCAGTTGACGCCTTGCGCCAGCGGGATCGTCAGCAACTTATCCAGCCCCGGCACCGGTTCCTTCGCCACCGCCTTCTGCACGTCGAACACATCGACCTTGTGATAGTGGATCGCGTGGAGCGTCGCGGCGGTGGGGGACGGCACCCATGCGGTGTTCGCGCCGGTTTTCGGGTGGCCGATCTTCTGTTCCATCATGTCGTGCATCATGTCGGGCGCGGCCCACATGCCCTTGCCGATCTGCGCCTTGCCGGAAAGACCGTGCGCCAGCCCGATGGCGACGTTGCGCTTTTCGTAAGCAGCGATCCAATCGGAGTTCTTCATCGCGCCCTTGCGGATCATCGGCCCGGCGCGCATCGATGTGTGGATTTCATCGCCGGTGCGATCGAGGAAGCCCGTGTTGATGAACACGATGCGGTCCTTCACCGCCGCGATGCAGGCGGCAAGGTTGGCGCTGGTGCGGCGTTCCTCATCCATCACGCCCACCTTGATGGTGTGGCGGGCAAGGCCCAGCAGGTCTTCCACCGCATCGAACAGGTCGTTTGCGAAGGCGGCTTCCTCCGGCCCGTGCATCTTGGGCTTCACGATATAGATCGACCCTTCGCGGCTGTTCGAATAACGCCCCAGCCCCTTCAGGGCGTGAACCGCGATCGCGCTTGTCAGCACCGCATCCATGATCCCTTCGGGAATCTCGCCGCCGTCTGGCAGCAGGATCGCGGGATTGGTCATCAGGTGGCCCACGTTGCGCACGAACAGCAGGCTGCGCCCCGGCAGGACCAGCGTGCCGCCATCGGGCGTGGTGTATTCGCGATCCGGCTCAAGCGCGCGGGTCATCGTCTTCCCGCCCTTGTCGAAGCGCGCTTCCAGGTCGCCGCGCATAAGGCCGAGCCAGTTGGTATAGGCGGCCAGCTTGTCTTCCGCGTCCACCGCCGCGACCGAATCCTCCATGTCCACGATGGTGGTCAGCGCCGCTTCCAGTTCGATGTCCGCGATGCCGGCAGGATCGTCCTTGCCCACGGGGTGATCCCGGTCGAACACGATCTCTATGTGCAGCCCGTTGTGGCGGAACAGCCGGCGCGCGCCGCCGTCGCGTTCCCCCACGTATTGCGCGGGATCGCGCAAGGCGATGCCGTTCGCCTCCGGGTCCGCCAGGTCTGCCCAGCTTCCCGATGCCAGCGGAAGCGCATCATCGAGGAACGCCTTCGCCGCCGCGATCACCGCCGCGCCGCGCGCCTTGTCATACCCGCCGGGCTTCGCCGGCGCCGCATCGAGCGCGTCTGTGCCGTAGAACGCATCGTAAAGGCTGCCCCAGCGGGCATTGGCGGCATTCAGCACGAAGCGGTCATTCAGCACCGGCACCACAAGCTGCGGCCCGGCCATCGTCGCGATTTCCGCATCGACATTGCGCGTGCCGATCGTGAAGGGCGCGGGTTCGGGCACCAGATAGCCAAGACCGGTCAGGAAATCGCGATACCCGGCAATGTCCACCGGCTTGCCCGCCCGCGCGACGTGCCACGCGTCGATCTTCGCCTGAAGGTCGTCACGTTTGGCAAGCAGCGCGCGGTTGACCGGCGCGAAACGTGCGCACAGGGCTGCGAAACCGTTCCAGAAGGTGGCCGCGTCCTGCCCGATGGGGGCCAGCACACTGGTTTCGATGAAGTCCGCCAGCGCCTTGTCGGCCTGGAGACCCCCGCGGTTCACTCTATCGCTCATCATTCCTCGCCGTGTTGCACCGCACACCGGGCCAAGCCTGTGCGCGGCCGTGAAAAACTGCAAGTCCCGGGGAGGAATCGGCACGCCCTATCGCCCATCGCGCGCCGCTTGGCAATGACCCGGCTGGCCAATTGCATCCGGCGCGGTTAACAAGGTTGCAAATGAAACAGCTTTCTCCAGACGAACGCGCGCTTGCCGAACGGCCCGATGCCGTCGCCATGCTGGCCGAAGTGCAGGCGTGGAGCGCAATCAACACCGGCACCGCCAACCTGCGCGGCCTGGAACAGCAGGCCGCCGCGCTGGCAGACGGCTTTTCCGCGCTGCCCGGCGATGTGCGCCTGCGCGATCCCGCCCCGGTGGAAGTGGTGGGCGCGGACGGGTCCGTAACGCACAGGCAGCACGGGCAGCACCTGGTGCTGAGTGTGCGGCCCGATGCGCCGCGCCGCTTCCTGCTGACCGGGCACATGGACACCGTGTTTCCCGTGGACCATCCGTTCCAGACCCAGCACTGGATTGACGACGATACGCTGAACGGCCCCGGCGTTGCCGACATGAAGGGCGGCATCGCGGTGATCCTGGCCGCGCTCTGCGCGTTCGAGCATGCAAGCCCGCGGGCCGGACAAGTGGGCTATGACGTGATGATCAATTCGGACGAGGAGACGGGCAGCCTTTCGTCCGCCGCGCTGATCGCCGAACTGGCGAAGGGCAAGGCCGCCGCGCTCACCTATGAACCGTCCGCCCTGCCCGACGGCACGCTGGCCGGCGCGCGCGGGGGAAGCGGCAACTTTTCCGCCGTCGTCACCGGGCGCTCCGCCCACGCGGGCCGGAACCCGCGCGACGGCCGCAACGCGGTTGTCGCCGCGGCCGACCTTGCCTTGCGGCTGAAGCACATGGAAACGGGCACGCTTTCGATCAATCCGGCGAAGATCGAAGGCGGCAGCGCCAACAACGTGGTGCCCGACCACGCGATCCTGCGCTTCAACATCCGTCCGCGCGAAGAAGGCGACGCGGAGCGCTTTTCGCGCGCGATCGAAGGGATCTCGCACGAGATCGAGCAGGCGCACGAGGTTTCCGTCCACTTGCACGGCGGCATCACCCGCCCGCCCAAGCCGCTGGGCGAAGGCGCGCAAAGGCTGTTCGGTCTGGTGCGCGACTGCGGCGCCGCGCTGGGGCAGGACATCCGCTGGCAATCGACCGGCGGCGTGTGCGACGGCAACAACATCGCGGCGCTGGGCGTTCCGGTGGTCGATACGATGGGCGTGCGCGGCGGCGCGATCCATTCGGCGGACGAATTCCTGATCGTGCCCTCTCTTGCGGAACGTGCGGCGCTTTCCGCGCTTGTGCTGCACCGGCTTTCGGGTGGAGAGTAAGCCCATGACGTTCCGTATCCGCGCCGCGCGCACACAAGACCTGCAACCGCTTTACGAGATGGCGAAGCTGACCGGCGGCGGTTTCACCAACCTTCCGCCCGACCGGCGCAACCTGGGCGCAAAGCTCGACCGTTCGGCCGAAGCCTTCGGGCGGGCGGGCGAATACAAGCTGGGCGAACTGTTCGTTCTGGTGCTGGAAAACGTGGCGACCGGCGAAGTGCGCGGCACGTGCCAGCTGTTTACCGGCGTTGGCAGCAAGTGGCCGTTCTATTCCTATCGGCTGACCACGCTAACGCAGCATTCCAAGGAACTTGACCGCACCTTCCGTGCCGAGATGCTGCAACTGACCACCGACCTTGAAGGATCGAGCGAAGTGGGCGGCCTGTTCCTGCACCCGTCCGAACGCGCGGGCGGGCTGGGCCTGTTGCTGGCGCGCAGCCGCTATCTTTTCATCGCCATGCACCGCGCGCGCTTTTCGGACCGCATCCTGGCCGAACTGCGCGGCATTATCGACGAACGCGGCGGCTCCCCGTTCTGGGACGGGGTGGCCGGGCGCTTCTTTGGCATGAGCTTCCAGGAAGCGGACTATTTCAACGCGATCAACGGCAACCAGTTCATTGCCGACCTGATGCCCAAGCACCCGGTCTATATCGCCATGCTGCCCGAAACCGCGCGCAGTGCAATCGGCCTGCCGCACCCGTCTGGCCGCGCGGCGATGCGGATGCTGGAGGGCGAGAATTTCCATTACGAAGGCTATGTCGACATATTCGATGGCGGCCCGACGATGACCGCGCGGACCGACCGGGTGCGATCCATCGCGCTTTCGCGTGCGGCAAAGGTTGTCTCGACCCAGGCGGAGCGTGGGAACAAGGCGCTGATCGCGGCCGGACGGCTCACAGATTTCCGCTGCTGTTTCGGCGTGGCGATCGAACAGGACGGCGGCCTTGCCATCGATGCCGCCGCCGCGGACACGCTGGGCGTGGGCGTGGGGGACGAAGTGTGGCACGTTGAGCGATAGGGGGCTGGCCGACCCGCCCCGCACTGTTAGTCCCTGGCCGGTATTGCTGCGTGACGGCTGCGCTTTCGAAGGACGGGCTTTCACTCCACGCCCGGAATTGGCACACAACCGCCCTTCGACAAGTATGGGCCGAACAAAGGTAGGCTGACCTTGCTTCAGGAAATCAATTTCGACGGCATCGTCGGCCCCAGCCACAACTATGCGGGGCTCAGCCTTGGCAACCTTGCGGCCACGGCCAACGCGGGCAACGTTTCCTTCCCGCGCGCCGCCGCGCTTCAGGGGATCGAAAAGATGCGCGCCAACATGGCGCTGGGCCTGGCGCAGGGTTTCCTGCTGCCCCTGCCCCGCCCGCACGACGGGTTCGTCGCCTCGCTTGGCCTGACCGGCAGCGATGCGGAACCGGCGCTGCGCGCGGCGGCATGGTCGGCGTCCTCGATGTGGACGGCCAACGCGGCAACCGTCAGCCCCGCGCCCGATACGGCGGACGGGCGCTGCCATTTCACCCCCGCCAACCTTGTCACCATGCCGCACCGTTCGATCGAATGGCCCGATACGGTGCGCCAGTTGCGCCTCGCCTTTGCCGATTCCGCGCATTTCGCGGTGCATGACGCGGTGCCGCCCTGCTTCGGGGACGAAGGCGCGGCGAACCACATGCGCATGGGCCTTTCGCATGGCGATCCGGCGCTGGAAATCTTCGTCTATGGCCGCCCCGGCGGCGCGTTCCCCGCGCGCCAGAACGAACAGGCCAGCCGCGCCGTCGCGCGCCTGCACCGGCTCAATCCCGAACGGGTGTTGTTCGTTGAGCAGAACCCGCAGGCGATCGCGGCGGGCGCGTTCCATAACGACGTGGTCGCCGTCGCCAACGAACGCGTGCTGTTCACGCACGAACTCGCCTTCGCCGATCCCGACGCCACATATGCAGCGATCCGCGAAAAGCTGCCCGAGGCGGAAATCGTGATCGTGCCCGCATCGCGCGTAAGCCTTGGCGAAGCGATCCGCAGCTATCTGTTCAACGCCCAGCTCCTCACCCTGCCCGACGGCACGATGGCGCTGGTCATCCCGACAGAGGCGTGGGACAGCGCCGAAGTGCGTAGCTGGCTGGAAGAGATGCTGCGCGCCAACGGCCCGATCCGCCGCGTGATCCCCGTCGATGTGCGCCAGTCCATGGCGAACGGCGGTGGCCCCGCCTGCCTGCGCCTGCGCGTGGTGGCCGACCCGGCAACGGTCGATCCGCGCTTCATGCTGGACGACGCAAGGGCCGAATCGATTTCGGCGGTGATCGCGGCGCAATGGCCCGAACAGATCGACCCGGCGGACCTTGACCGTCCCGCGCTGGCACAGGCCGTGCGAAAGGCGCGACGGAACCTGCTGGAAACGCTCGACCTTGCGGAACTCGACTGACCGCAGCTACGTTGATTGACCGTGGTTGCCGCACGGTGTCGGGCTGCCTTACACTCCCCGCTGCATTAACCTCCGAAGTGGGCAGTATTACGTATCTGGCACGATCGTTGCGATACTGACTGTTAACGATTTGCAGCGCCCCTGAAGGGGCAGGAAGGCAAGGACGATAATGCTGCGCAAGGTCGGCCGGCTGTTCGTGGTCAAGACGCGCTGGGAAGCGTTCATGATCATCTATGCGCTGGCGACCGGTGCGATCGAGCGCGGGCAGCATTACATGACGCGGTTCCCCGGTTTCGGCGGCTGGCTACTGCTGCTGGCCTGCACCGGATCTGTGTTCATGGCCGGCGCGAAGATGCTCGATTGCCTGAAGCACGAAAAGGCCGCCAAGGCGCGCGAAGGCACGTTCGTTCTGGTTGAAGAGGAAAAGACCTGACCGGCGATTTTGCCGCTCTGCATATCCCGATCGCGCTTTGTCATCCCGGATCGAGGGCGGGACACGGGGATGTCCTGCAAGGGAAGCGGTGGGGGTTTCTGTTGCTAGGCACCCGCGCTTTTCGATGCGGGGGAGAAACGCCGCGCCTGACCACAGCGGGACACCTGTCTGGCAACGGAAGCGGTGGGGGTTTCTGTTGCTAGGCACCCCCGGGCCCCCGAATTCCCTTCTGTTACCCGGTGGGTTCAACCGTGCTCAAGGCTTTGTAAATTCGGGCCGTTAGGCCGTAAAATTACGCAGCGAGAGCAAGTGCGTCGTTGTCGTTGGCACTTGTAGGTTTTGAGCCTTTAACGGGTTACTCAGCCCGGACGAAAACAGCGCTTTTCAACACACGTCGATCCTAGTTCGGCCCCGTCATCCGCCCCGATTGCGCGGGAAGGGTGGTGGAGCCGGCGGGTACTGCCCCCGCGTCCGCTGCGCCTATTGCACGCCGCAGTTTATCGTCATAGCCGGCCGAAACCGGCAGGCCCTATATAGGCGTTCCCGCCTGAATGAAAAGTGGACGGCCCCCGAAAGAAGCCGCCCACGCGAACGGATCAGGCCTTTTTCTTCAGCTCGTCGCGGATCTCCTTCAGCAGGTCGACCTCGCTCGGCCCCGCGGGCGCGGCTTCCGCTTCCTTGGGCGGGTTCATCTTGTTCGCCGCCTTCACGATCAGGAAGATGATCCAGGCCAGGAACAGGAAATCGACGCACTGGGTGATGAAATCGCCATAGCCGATCATCGCCACGCCCGCTTCCTTCAGCGCGGCATAGTCGGTTGGCGATCCCTTGTAGGTATCGGGTATCGTGCCCAGCAGGATGAAGTGGTTGGTAAAGCTCTTGCCGCCCATCAGCCAGCCGATCACCGGCATGATAACGCTTTGCGTAAGCGAGGTGACGATCTTGCCGAAGGCCGCGCCGATGATCACGCCAACCGCCAGGTCCAGCACGTTCCCGCGCGAGACAAAGTCCTTGAATTCCTGCATCATGGTCATGCGCCAGTCCTCCTTCTTCCTCTGCGCGAAGGTGTGCCACCGCCAGCACGGCGCGACAAGCGGGCCTTTGCCGTTCGCGAGCAAATCAGATGCATTCGCTTCGGGCATTTCGGACGGGACTGTCTTGAACCCACAATACAGCTCGTTATCTTGTAGGCTGCTATCGATTGCAAAGCGCATCGCCGGTGCGGTCCGTTCCCCGGATCGTGTGCCCGGCCAGACAAGAGGTTTCCGGAACCATGGCCGCTTCCCCGTTTGCCCGCATCGGGCGTTTCCTGTTCGTCGTTGCCGCCGCCGCCGGCCTTGCCGGTTGCGGGATCAACTCGATCCCCACCGCGGACGAGGAAGCCAAGGCCAAGTGGGCCGACGTGCAGAACCAGTACCAGCGTCGCGCGGACCTGATCCCCAACCTGGTCGCCACGGTGAAGGGCTATGCCACGCACGAGGAAAAGACGTTGAGCGAGGTGACGCAGGCCCGCGCAAGGGCCACTGGCGTTACCCTTACGGCTGACGACCTGACCGATCCCGCCAAGATGGCCGCGTTCCAGCAGGCGCAGGGCCAGCTTTCGCAGGGGCTCGGCCGCCTGATGGTCGCGGTGGAAGCCTATCCCGACCTCAAGGCGAACCAGAACTTCCTTGCGCTGCAAAGCCAGCTTGAAGGCACGGAAAACCGCATCTCCGTGGCGCGCCGCGACTATAACGAGGCGGTACGCCAGTATAATACGCTGATCCGCACGTTTCCGGCGATCATCGGCGCCAAGGTGATCTATGGCGCCAAGCCGATGGTACCGTTCCAGGCGACCACGCCGGGCGCGGAACAGGCCCCGACCGTGAGCTTCGATTCGGCCCCCGCCCCCGCTCCCGCGGCCAACGACAACACCGCCCAGCAGCCCGGCCAGGCCGCGGCGAACTGATGCCCCGCACCGGGGTGCCCGCGATGAAACGCCTTTTCCTCCTGCTTTTTGCCGTGCTGGCCTTCGCAAGCCAGCCGGCGCTGGCCGAGCCGACCTTTCCCAAGCTGACGGGCCGCGTGGTGGACGATGCGCATATCCTTTCGGCTGGGGAAGTGCAGGCGCTCGACGCGAAGCTGGCGGCACTGGAACAGCAATCCGGGCACCAGCTGGTGGTGGCCACGCTGCCCTCGCTCCAGGGATACGACATCTCGGATTACGGCTATCAGCTCGGCCGCGCGTGGGGCATCGGCAGCAAGGCGAACGACGACGGCATCCTGCTGATCGTCGCCCCGAAAGAGCGCAAGGTGCGGATCGAGGTGGGGTACGGCCTTGAAGGCATCATAACCGACGCGCTTTCCAGCGTGATTATCAACACGCAGATCACGCCGCAATTCAGGAAAGGCGACATGGCCGCCGGCATCGATGCCGGGGTCGATGCGCTGGTGCAGCAGCTCCAGCTTCCGCCGGACCAGGCGAAGGCGCGCGCCGCGCAGCTTGCCGCACAGGCGAAGAAGGCAAACGAGCCGCAGTTCGATTTCGGCACGGTGGTGTTTTTCTTCATCTTCTTCTTTTTCTTCGTCCTGCCCTTTTTCCGCGCGATGCGCGGCGGCGGGCGACGCTATGGCCGCGGCCCCGGCGTGATGATCTTTCCCGGCGGCGGCTGGGGCGGAGGCGGCGGCTGGGGCGGCGGAGGCGGCGGCTTTGGCGGTGGCGGCGGGTTCTCCGGTGGTGGCGGCAGCTTCGGCGGCGGCGGCGCAAGCGGCAGCTGGTAGGCGCGGGGGAGAGACGACATGGCCTTCAAGCCGCTTACCAAGGCGGATCACGAGATTGTCCGCAGCGCCGTTGCCAGGGCGGAGGACAATACCTCTGGCGAAATCGTGACGATCGTCAGCACGCAGTCCGACGGATACTGGGATGTGGCGCTGGCGTGGAGCGCGTTTGTCGCGTTCCTGGCGCTGGCCGTGCTGGAACTGGCGCCCGGTTTCTACCTGTCGTTGTTCGAACGGGTCTTCGGCCTCTGGGCGGTGGAATGGACGCCGCGCGCGGTGCTGGGGCTTGCCCTGACCGTCGTCTCGTTGAAGTTCGCGGGCATGACGCTGCTGCAATTGTGGAAGCCGCTGCGCTTTTTCCTGGTGCCCGGCCCGGTGCGTTCGGCCCGCGTCCACGCCCGCGCGCTCACCTGCTTCAAGGTGGGCGCGGAACGCCGCACCCACGGGCGCACGGGCATCCTGATCTATCTTTCGCTGCGCGAACATCGCGCTGAAATCATCGCGGACGAAGCCATCGCCTCTCGCGTTTCGCCCGATGAATGGGGCGCGGCGATGCACGCCATGCTGGAACACATCCGCGATCGCCGCATTGCAGAAGGCATGGCGGCAGCGGTTGAAAAGGTTGGCGAAGTGCTGGCCGAACACCTTCCGCGCGCCGCCGACGACGTGAACGAGCTGCCCGACCGTCTTATAGAAGTGTGACCCGTGCCATGAGCGACCCCGACGCAAACGCCCCCGAAGAAGTGATGTGGGAGGGCCGCTTCGTCATCGCGAAAAAGAAGGGCCGATGGGAATATGTCAGCCGCGCGCGCGACATCCGTGCGGCGGTGATCCTGGCCATCGACCATGACGACAAGGTGATCCTGGTGGAACAGTACCGCGTGCCGCTTGGCCGCCGGTGCATAGAGCTTCCCGCCGGGCTGATCGGAGACGACGACTCCGCGAAGGACGAACAGGCCACCGCCGCCGCCGCGCGCGAACTGGAAGAGGAAACCGGATATCGCGCCGGACGGCTTGAACTGATCGGTGATTTCTATTCCTCGCCCGGCATGGTCAGCGAAAGCTTCTCGCTGATCCGCGCCTTCGACCTTGAACGCGTATCCGAAGGCGGCGGGACAGAGCATGAGGACATCACCGTGCATCACGTTCCCCTTGCAGGGATCGGACATTTCATCGAAACCCACCGAAACGACGGCAAGGCGATCGACGTGCGGTTGCTGATGCTGCTGGGACAGGACATCCTCGGGAGGGCTTGATGGGACGTGTTGAAGGCAAGAAGGCGCTGGTAACCGGCGCCGCACAGGGGCTGGGCGCGGCAACCGCGAAAATGCTGGCGAAACAAGGCGCGCAAGTCCTGCTGACCGATATCAATGCCGAAGGCGTTGCTGCCGTCGCGGCCGAAATCAACGACGCCCACGGCGCGGGAACCGCGTTTTCGCTGCGCCACGACGTTGCCGACCCGGCCGACTGGAAGGCCGCCATCGATCTTGCGACCGAGGCCATGGGCGGGCTTTCCATCCTGGTGAACAACGCCGGCATCGGCGTGCGCGGCAACATCGAAACCTGCACGCTGGAAGAATGGAAGCGCGGCTTTTCGGTCAACGTCGACAGCGTGTTCCTGGGCTGCCAGACCGCGCTGCCGCTGATGAAGGACACCCAGCCCGGATCGATCGTCAACATCAGTTCCATCGCTGGCCTGATCGCCAGCGATACCATGCCCGGCTATAACGCCAGCAAGGCGGCGGTGTGGATGCTTTCGAAATCGGTCGCGCTCTATTGCGCGAAGATGGGCTGGGACATCCGTTGCAACTCTGTCCACCCCACTTTCATCGACACGCCGATCCTTGACGGCATGACCAAGAGCAGCGGGCACCCCAAGGACGTGATCATGGGCAAGCTGGCGCGCCAGATCCCGCTGAACCGCGTGGGCGAACCGAACGACATCGCCAATGCCGTGCTCTACCTCGCCAGCGACGAGAGCAAGTTCGTGACCGGCGCGGAACTGAAAGTGGACGGCGGCATCAGCGCGAAGTGACGGGTGGGCGTCGCGGGAATGGCGTAATGTGGCAACATGCTGCTCCTCCTGAAACGTCCTTGCCCAAGGGCTAACCATACCGGTTCACCCGGAATTTACCGACTTGCGATGTGATTTCGTAATTGTTGTGATTCGGGAAATCGCTCGCATGGGTGATGGAAATTCGCCAACGCCGCCGGCACCGTCGTGCAAGCTCTGCTGTTTCTGGGCACCGAACATGGTGGGCGAAGCGGCGCGGGAAGGCGTTTGCCGAAAGCTGGCCGAAAACCAGAAATACTACGGCTCGCTGATTACAGAGGCCGATGACAGGTGCGACAATTGGGCGCGTCTCGGTGTTTATGAAGATGCCGAGGGGCAGGTGCACGAAGAGCGCCGGATCGCCCTGCGCAACCGGATCAACCTGCCCGCGCAATTCCATACCGCCGGCGGCGACCAGGCGGTGTGGCTGGCCGACATATCCGAATATGGCGCGGGCATCAGCCTTGCCGACCCGCCGATGGTCGGCACGCCGGGCATGCTGAAGTGGGGATATTACGAGGTCTTTTTCACCGTGGCGTGGGCCAACGACGATTCGTGCGGCGTCATGTTCGATGCGCCCATTTCGGGCGAGATCGTGCTCGAAGCGATCCGCAAGGGCGGATTGACCAACAATCGCTCGGCCCAGCCGTCACGCATCGCGCCCGGCCACAAGCGGGCCAGGCTGGGCGCGTCAACCTGACGCGACGCGGCGGAGAGGACGCGATCGCCCTCCCCGCCTCGCCATTTATCAAGCCGCGTTGGGGTTCGGCGCGAACACGCAGATCTTGTTGCCGTCCGGATCGAGCAGGTAGGCGCCGTACTGCTGGCCCGGCGACTGTTCGCGCACGCCCGGCGCGCCTTCGTCCGTTCCGCCGTTGGCAAGACCCGCCGCGTGCCACGCATCGACCGTCGCCGCGTCCTTCGCGACGAAGCCCAGCGTATGGCCGTTGGAGACGGTGTGCGATTCGCCGTTGCGCGGCGTCGCCACGATCAGCGCGCCGGTGGGGCTGCCATAGGCGGTGCCATGCGGCAGCGGCGCGCCGGTATAGCCCAGTGTGCTCATCACCGCGTCATAGAACTTGCGCGAACGCGGCACGTCGTTGGTGCCAAGGAAGCTGTGCGTAAACATCTGTTTTGTCTCTCCGTAATACCTCAGAAAACCACGACGCTGCGGATCGACTTGCCCGCGTGCATCAGGTCGAATGCGGTGTTGATCTCTTCCAGACCCATGACGTGGGTAATCATCGGGTCGATCTGGATCTTGCCGTTCATGTACATGTCCACGATCTTGGGAACGTCGGTACGGCCCTTGGCCCCGCCAAACGCGGTGCCGCGCCAGTTGCGGCCGGTGACGAGCTGGAAAGGACGCGTGCTGATTTCCTTGCCCGCTTCGGCCACGCCAATGATGATGCTGGTGCCCCAGCCGCGGTGGCAGGCTTCCAGCGCGGTGCGCATCACTTCGGTGTTACCGGTGGCATCGAAGGTGTAGTCCGCGCCGCCATCGGTCATCAGCACGATCTTTGCCACGATGTCCTCGCGGCTCATCCCCGTGGTGTTGAGAAAGTCGGTCATGCCGAACTTGCGGCCCCATTCCTCGCGGTCGGGGTTGAGGTCCACGCCGATGATCTTGTTCGCGCCCGCCAGCTTCGCGCCCTGGATCACGTTCAGCCCGATGCCGCCCAGGCCGAAGATCACCACGTTGTCGCCCACTTGCACCTTGGCGGTATTGATCACCGCGCCAACACCCGTGGTCACGCCGCAGCCGACATAGCAGCTGGTCTTGAACGGCGCGTCTTCACGGATCTTGGCAACCGCGATTTCCGGCAGGACGGTGAAGTTGCTGAACGTCGAGCAGCCCATGTAGTGGAAAATCTGCTGCCCCTTGTAGGAAAAGCGGCTGGTGCCGTCGGGCATCAGCCCCTGCCCCTGCGTGGCGCGGATCGCGGTGCACAGGTTGGTCTTGCCCGAAAGGCACGATTTACACTGGCGGCATTCCGGCGTGTAGAGCGGGATCACGTGATCGTCCGGCTTCACGCTGGTTACGCCCGGCCCCACTTCACGCACGATGCCCGCGCCTTCGTGGCCAAGGATCGAGGGGAAAATGCCCTCGCTGTCCAACCCGTCGAGCGTATAGGCGTCTGTGTGGCAGATGCCGGTCGCCATGATCTCTACCAGGACTTCGCCCTCCTTGGGGCCTTCCAGGTCGACCTCGACGATTTCGAGCGGCTTCTTCGCCTCGAAGGCGACGGCGGCACGCGTTTTCATGGCGATGCTCCTATCAATGAAATTTTGTATGCGGCACTTACAATCCTGCGGTCGGCGCCGTCAATCCAGCGGCTCGCCCGCAGGCATCTCTTCCAGCCCCAGCTTGTCCGCATCCTGCAACGGCAACAGCGCGAACAGGATGAGGGCTATGGCAGAGCCGAGCGACATGATGGCGGAAACGGCCAGCAACTGGTCGTTCCCCAGCGTCTTGAACAGGAAGCCCGCGATAATAGGAGAGCCTGCCGCACCGAACCGCCCGATGCCCAGTACAAAGCCCGTGCCGGTCGCGCGCGCATAGGCCGGAAAACCCAGCGCGAAGGCGGCATAAAAGCCCACGATCGCCGCGTTGGTGGCAAACATCGCGAACGATGCGGCCGCGCGCCAGCCCAGCAGGGTGGGGTGGCCTGTGCCGAACCAGATTACCGCGATCACGCCCAGCGCCAGCATGGCGATGGTCGGCGCCTTGATCTGCCAGCGCTTCATCAGGAAGCCGAACAGGAACCCGCCCAGCGCGCCGCCCACGTTTGCCCAAAGCAGCACGCTTGACGCATCGGGCTGCGAATAGCCGGGCGGATAGTCGGCCACGATCTTCACCGCCCACTTGAGGATGAAATAGAACGTGATGGTGTGGAACATATATCCGAAGGCCAGCAACAGAGTGACCGGGCGCAGCTTCGGGTTGGTCAGGATATCGGAAACCTTCGGCCTGGCCGCTGTCGGAGAAATGGCCGGGAGTGCGCTTATCAGCGGCTTGCCCAATGCCTTGAGCGACCGGTTGATCCTCTCCACCGCGCCTTCGGGCCGGCGCGCGGCATAGAACGCGGGGGTTTCAGGCACCAGCAGCATGACCAGCGGGATCATAACCGCGGTGCAGGCCGCGCCGAACAGGAAGACCGCGCGCCAGTCGTAATAGACAAGCAGCCATTCCTTCGCCGCGATTCCGCCGAACACGCCGCCCAGCGGATAGCCGATCACGTAAAGCGCCATGGAAAGGCTGCGGCCCGACTGGCTGGTGCTTTCGGCAACGACCGCGTTGGTGGCAGCCAGCATCCCGCCGATGCCGATACCCGTGATGAAGCGCCACGCCGTGATCGGCGCAACCGCCTGTGCCGCGTGCGCCAGATACATGCCGATCGCCATGACCACCAGACAGGCCAGCATCGTCAGCTTGCGGCCGAACCGGTCGGCCATGCCGCCCAGCAACACGGAGCCGACGCCCATGCCGACCAGCTCGGCGGACAGCACGATGCCCAGCGCTTCGCGGTCGATGCCCCATTCCTTCGAGATGCCGACAGAGGCGAAGGCGCTGGAAAGCACGTCGAATCCGTCAAGCGCGTTAAGCGCAATCATCAGCGCAACGACAATGCCCTGCCGGATACCCATCGGGTTTTCATCAATCACGCCTTGCGGATCGCGCACGCCCACCGAGCTGTTCATCTGTCCAATCCTCTCCCCGCGAATTCGCTCAAAATCCAGTGCCTGCTTGCGACTATTCGTGAATTCGCGACAGCATTTCCATCAGCACTTTCACTTCTTTGTCGGTGAAGCGGCTTTTCACCCAGGCTTCATGCTCGCCAATGGCCTTCTTCGCTTCGGCCAGCACCCGAATGCCTTCCGGCTCAAGGAACAGCGCCTGTTTGCGCCCATCGGTCGGTGAACGGTCACGACGCAGATAGTGCTTGGCCTGCAGGCGATTGATGATCGCCATCGTGGTCGCACGATCCATCCTGAGGCGTTGGGCAAGGTCCGTCTGTGCGATTCCGGGATGATCGTCCACCAGCCACAGAACCGATACCTGCTTCTGCGTAAGGTCCAGATCGGCGAAAGTTTCCGTGAAGTGGCGAAGGCATGCGCCATGCGCGAGACGGATGTGAAAGCCCAGAATCTCGTTGATCTGGCCGATGTCGCCATCGTCGTGGTCCACCGGAGTCACCGCGTCTTCGAATTTGTCCTTGATCAATGCCTCGCCCCCAATCGTCCTTGTTTATTTGTTTGTATCACATACAATCTGCACGAGGAGGATGCCATGGCCGAATTTCCACAAACACCTAGTTTCACCGGATTCAACACACCGTCGAGGATCGAGGCGGATATCGTCGACCTCGCGCACGAGGGTACGATCCCGCAGGGCTTAAACGGCGCGTTCTATCGCGTCCAGCCCGACCCGCAGTTTCCGCCGCGCCTTGCCGACGACATCGCCTTCAACGGCGACGGCATGATCACCCGCTTCCACATCCACGACGGACAGGTGGATTTCCGCCAGCGCTGGGCGAAAACCGACAAGTGGAAGCTGGAACACGAAGCGGGCAAGGCGCTGTTCGGCGCCTATCGCAATCCGCTGACGGACGACGAATCGGTGAAGGGCCGCATCCGCTCCACCGCAAACACCAACGCCTGGATCTATGCCGGCAAGCTGTGGGCGATGAAGGAAGACAGCCCCGCCCTGCTGATGGACCCTGCCACGATGGAGAGCGGGGAATTCGCCACCTGGGGCGGCAAGATGAAGTCCATGACCTTCACCGCGCATCCCAAGATCGACCCGAACACCGGCAACATGGTCGCCATCGGCTATGCCGCCAGCGCGCTGTGTTCGGACGATTGCGCCTATATGGAAGTGAACCCCGAAGGCGAGCTGGTTCGCGAGATATGGTTCAAGGTTCCCTATTACTGCATGATGCACGACTTCGGGATTACCGAGGATTACCTCGTGCTTCACGTCGTGCCGTCGATCGGCAGCTGGGAACGGCTGGAAAAGGGCCTGCCGCATTTCGGCTTCGACACCACGATGCCGGTCTATCTGGGCATCATTCCGCGCCGCGACGATCTGAAGCAGGAAGACATCCGCTGGTTCAAGCGCGACAACTGCTTCGCGTCACACGTGCTCAACGCCTGGCAGGAAGGCACCAAGGTCCACTTCATCGTGCCCGAGGCGAAGAACAACATGTTCCCCTTCTTCCCCGACGTTCATGGCGAGCCGTTCAACGGGCTTGAGGCGATGAGCCACCTGACCGACTGGACCGTGGACATGGCATCCAACGGCGAGGATTTCGATTCGATCACGCAGCTGACCGATACCGCCAGCGAATTCCCGCGCATCGACGATCGCTTCACCGGCAAGAAGACCCGCTATGGCTGGGGGCTGGAAATGGACATGAAGCGCCCGGTGGAACTGAAGGGCGGCAGCGCGGGCGGGCTGTTGATGAACTGCCTGTTTCTGAAGGATCTGGAAACCGGCAAGGAACAGCACTGGTGGTGCGGCCCGGTCAGCTCGCTTCAGGAACCGGCCTTCGTCCCGCGCTCCAAGGACGCGCCCGAAGGCGATGGCTGGATCGTTCAGGTCTGCAACAGGCTGGAGGATCACAACAGCGACCTGCTGATCTTCGATGCGCTCGACATCGAAAAAGGCCCGGTTGCGACCGTGCACATCCCGATCCGCCTGCGCTTTGGCCTGCACGGCAACTGGGCCAATGCGGAAGAAGTCGGCCTGCTGGAAACGGAAGCAGCATAATCCAACCCCCTCCCGCCTGCGGGAGGGGAGCGAGACTTGTCCCCGCGCAAGCGGGGCTACAGCATTGCGCTTAAAGGTTGAATCAGAAGCAATGCTGTAGCTGTTTGTTTTTACGCATTTTCGAACCGAGAAACCGGATCCACTTTTTCTGAAAATGCTTTAGTCGCAGCGGGGTGGGCATTTGCGGGGGTCGGCGCACGTTTCGCCCACCCCCGCCCCTCCCGCAAGCGGGAGAGGAGAACAATGATCAAGCCAGACCTCGAATTCGTTTACGAAGCCACAGGCGACCTGGAACCGCCGCGCCAGATCGGCGAGACCTATGACGGGTCGCGCCGCATCATCCCCATCGTGGGCGGCGGGCGCGTGGAAGGGCCGCTCATCAAGGGCAGGCTGGTGGGCAACAGCGCCGACTGGCAACTGACCCGCGCGGACGGGGTAACCGTGGCCGACGCGCTCTATGCGATCGAAACGGACGACGGCGTCGTAATCCAGATCCGCAACAAGGGGCTGCGCCACGGCCCGCCAGAAGTTATGGCGCGGCTTGCGGCGGGCGAGGACGTGGACCCGGCCGAATACTATTTCCGCACCGTGCCGGAGTTCATCGCGCCCAAGGGCAAGTACGAATGGATGAACCGGTCGATCTTCATCTGCTCTGGCGCGCGCTATCCGGCGGGTATCAAGCTCTGGGTCTGGCGGGTGCTGTAAGCGCCCGCTCTCATTTCGTCAGACCGGCTCGCCGGCGGCCCTCGCCCGTTCCACCACGCGCGCCTCGTCCCCTTTTACGCGCAAGGCCAGCACCAGCAGCATCGCGGCGATCGGCAGGCCGACCCAGTTGACCGAGCGGATGGCGAACGAAAGGTCGCCGCCATGGGCATCGCTGATCAGGCCGACCAGATACGGCCCGGTGCCCAGCCCGCAAATTGTCGACACGATGATATAGGTCGATGCCGTGATGCCGCGCATCCGGGGCAGCACCTGATCGTAAAGCGTCGCATAAAGCGGGGGCAGCCACATCGTCAGCACAAGGCTGTAAAGCGTGAAGCGCAAATAGAACGCGGCGGGATCGGCCGCGGTATAGACCCACAGCGCCATCAGCGGCGAAACGCCCATCGAAAAGAACGCCAGCCACACGCGCCCGGTGCCGGGCACTTTCGCGGCCGCCCAATCGGAAACCGGGCCGGAAATCATCGGCCCGATCACGCCGATCGCGCCTGCCAGCAGGCCGAACTGCACGCCGGTTTCGGCTGGCGACAGGCCATAGCTTTTCATCAGGAACATCGGCGTGAAGCCCATCACGCCATAGTTGATGATCATCTGCAGCGATCCCGCCGCCATGCACAGCACCAGCGATGGCGAGGCCATCACCGCGTGCGCGGTCGGATCGGACAGTTTCAGCGACTGGATCAGGTTGACCACCACGAAAACGCCGAAGCCCACCACACCCCATTGCAGCACGTGCGCATTGACCGGGACGCCGCCGATGTGCAGCGGCGCGCGCGGGGACAGCGCGTTGCCGATGTTTATGGCGACCGCCATTCCCGCAACGATCAGCGCCAGCGCAATCAGGTTGAACAACCATTGCTTCCCGCCAGCCCCGCGCCGCGCCATCGAAAGCCAGTGCGATCCGGGCGTGACCGACCCCAGCACACCCGCGCTGGCACGGAACGGGTGCGGATCGTGCGGCGTGGGCAGCCCGTCGATCGCGCCGCGCACCGGCTCTTTCATCCGCCACAGGAAAAAGGCCAGCGGCAGGCCGGGAGAAGAAGCGACAAGGAAAGCGAACTGCCAGCCCGCCAGCCCCAGCGGTGCCGCCGCGCCGCCTCCGCCATAGCGCGCGTCCCACCAGTCCGCCGCCACGCCGCCAAGGATGGAGGACAGTCCCAGACCCACCGCGATGGCCGCCGCCATGACCGCCATGGCAAGCCCGCGCCGGGGCTTTGGGAAATAGTCATAGACAAGGCTCGTCCCCGCAGGCTGGGCCGCCGCCTCGCCGATCCCCACGCCCAGCCGCGACAGCGCCAGCATGGCAAACCCGCTGGCAAAGCCCGCCAGCGCGGTGGAAACCGACCAGAACGAGATACAGATCGCCAGCAGCCGCGTGCGCAGCCAGCCATCGGCCAGCCGGCCCAGCGGCAGCGAGAACAGCGCATAGAACAGCGCGAACACCGTGCCGTAAAGCAGCCCCATCTCGGCATCGCCGATGTGCAGATCAGCCTTAATTCGCGGTGCAAGGATCGCAAGGATGTTGCGGTCGAGCAGGCTCAGAAGCTGGGTTATCGAAACCAGCGCCAGCGCATACCAGCCGCCCTTCGCGACCTTCGATCCGGGTTGGCTCACAGCTTGAACCAGCGTTCCGCGTTGGTCTGGAAGAACTTCTTCTTCTGCGCGTCAGTAATGGCCAGGTTATCCATCGCGCGCACTTCATCAGCCACGTATTCGTATGGATAATCCATCGCGTAGAGCACCCGGTCCTCGCCCATCACATCGATCATCAGCTTGATCGCCGGTTCAAACGGCAGGCCCGAACAGGTGCCGAGGAAGTTGTTGCGCATATAGTGGAACAGGTCGTGTTTCAGCGGCTTCAACCGCTCATACCTGTTCGACCGCACGCCCGCGTTGAACATATAGTTTGTGCGATAGAGCCAATAGGGCAGCGCCTCACACCCGTGCCCGGCCATTATCTGAAGATCGGGATAGCGATCGAAGATCCCGGTCGTGACAAGGCGCAGCAGGTGATAGCTGGTTTCCACCGCGAAACCGAACACCGCGCCATCCAGCCCGGCGTCGATCATCCCGCCCATCATCTCGTCGGGCAGCGTCGCCGGATGGATGTAGAGCAGTTGCCCGGTATCGGAAAGCGCGCGGAAGATCGGGTCGAACTGCGCCTCGTCAAGGTAGTGGCCTTGCGTGTGGCTGTTGATCTGAACGCCCTTGAAGCCAAGTTCGTTCGCGCCGCGGCGGATTTCGGCGGCGGACCATTCCGGGTCTTGCGGAGCAACCGCGGTCATGCCGATGAAGCGGTCCGGGTGCTTCGCGCAAGCCTCGGCCAGCGTATCATTCGCGCGCCGCGCGATGCCCTTTGCCTCTTCGGTGTCGAGCATCGGCTGAACGCCGGGACTGGTAAGCGCGAGGATCGCCTTGTCGATCCCGGTTTCGTCCATGTGCCGGATGCGCATGTCGCCAAGGTCGAGCAGCCGGTCCATGATCTGTGTCGCGCGTTCGGACGGACTGGTGGCATAGAACCCCCAGAGCGAGACCATGCCCTTGTCCGCCGTGCCGTCGCGCACCATGCGCAGGAACACGTCCACCTGTTCGCGCGTGGCAAAGGCTTCCTCGGTCGCGATGCGCAGATAGCCGCGATCGCCGCCGGTTTTCAGTTCGTGGGTCATATATCCTCTCCGCAAGATCAGCGCGAACGTGCTTCGGTGCTTCGACAGGCGCAGCAATCAGCACGAACGGACGTTGTTGTTCTCAATCCCCAAGACCCGTTCGCCCCGATCTCATCGAAGGGCGCCCGGGCGGCGCCACCTTCACCCTTCGTGCACGGCCTTCGTCACAAGGCATGCCATCAGCCCTTCGGGGCCGTCCTCGTGCCCGTGGCCCGACCACTTGACCCCGCCGAACGGACTGTCCGCCCCGCCGATCATGGTGGAATTGATGCCCAGCATCCCGCTTTCCACATCGCGCATCAGGCGCTGCTGGCGCTTGGAATCCTGCGTCCAGGCATAGGCGGCAAGGCCATAGGGCAAGCGGTTCGCTTCCTCGATCATCGCGTCCTCGCTGGTGAAGCGGTTGATCAGCGCGACCGGGCCAAACGGCTCTTCGTTCATGATTTCCGCGTCCAGCGAGATGTCGGACAGCACGGACGGCGCATAGAAATACCCGGCGTTGCCCACGCGCTTTCCGCCGGTGTGCAGCGTTGCGCCCTTCGCGATAGCATCGCCGATCATGCGGTCCATCGCTTCGGGCCGGCGCGGGTTTGCCATCGGGCCCATCTGCGTCCCGTCCTCAAGACCGTTGCCGATCTTCAGCGCGGATGCGCGTTCGGCAAAGCCGGTGCGGAACTTTTCGAACACCGCATCCTGCACGATGAAGCGCGTCGGGCTGACGCAGACCTGGCCGGCGTTGCGATACTTGTGCGGCACCATCGTATCGAGCACGCGGTCCACATCGACATCGTCGAACACCAGCACCGGGCCGTGGCCGCCCAGTTCCATGGTGGTGCGCTTCATGTCGTCCGCCGCAAGCTTCGCCAGGTGCTTGCCCACAACGGTCGATCCGGTGAACGAAAGCTTGCGCACGATGGGGCTGGCCAGCAGGTGGCGACTCACTTCATCGGGCACGCCGAACACCGCCTGCGCAACCTGCTTCGGCAGTCCCGCATCGAGCAGGCACTGGAGCACGCCCAGCGCCGATGCGGGCGTTTCTTCCGCCGATTTCAGGATCACCGAACAGCCCGCGGCAATCGGCGCGCCCAGCTTGCGGCCGGGGTTGCCCAGCGGGAAGTTCCATGGCGCGAAGGCCGCGACCACGCCCACAGGCTGGTGCATCACGGTGGAGCGCATGCCGGTGGGCCGCACCAGCGCACGGCCATAGATGCGGAACACCTCGCCCGCATAGAAGTTGAACAGGCCGACGTTCATCAGCACTTCGATGCGGCTTTCGGCGAGCGGCTTGCCCTCTTCCATCGTGGCGACGCGGGCCAGGTCTTCCTGGCGTTCCAGCATCAGGCGCGCCGCGCCCTGGAGCACGGCGGCACGCTGCTGCGGCGTCGATTCGCGCCAGATGCGGAAACCTTCGCGCGCGGTTTCCAGCGCACGGTCGAGGTCGGCCGCGTCCGCCAGCGGCAGTTCGCCCAGCCGTTCGCCCGTTGCGGGATTGACCACGTCGAACGTGCGCCGGCCGCCGCCGGACACTTTTTCGCCGTCGATGATCATGTGGAGCGCGGGGTATTCCATCACATCCCTCCGTCATCCCGGCGACAACCGGGATCGCTGTAGTCCTGGCAATGCACCTGGCCGGTCGCGGTCCCGCATTCCTCCGGGACCGCGACCGGCGCTAGCTCAGGCGTTGGCCTTGGCCTTGGCGCGGTCGATATCGCCCTGCCAGCGCTGGGCCACCATGTCTTCGCCGGTGATCGGGTGCTTCATGTGGAAAGGCAGCAGCTTGTGCGTGGGCCACAGCCAGTGGTCCTCGATCAGTGCGTCGGGGCCGCTGGGATCTTCGGGATAGAGCACCTTGGGGAACGGCACGTATTCGGCCTTGGTGTGCGCCCAGCCGGTTTCGAAATCGGCATGCCAGTGCGGGAAGTAGTTGAGAACGTGGATGCGCCACTTGCCGTCGGCGCCCTTCCTGTAGGTGTTCTCGTAAAGGCCGCCTTCCCACCACTGGCGCGCGCCCATCGCGGGATTGTCGGGATCGGTATAATCCTCGTGACGGCCGGCCTGCATGGTCGAACGGCCGCGCAACCTGGCGGTAACGCCGTCGGGATCGATATCGACGATCGCCTGGATCTGCGGGTGATCGAGCAGGAAGCCGTCGATCGGGCCGTTGTTGTCGTGCGTGAAACGCTTGCGGAAACGATCGACATAAAGGCGGCGCACGCCTTCCTTGCCCTTCCACACACCGCCGAAGAAGCGCACTTCGCCATCGTCGGTAAACAGGTCCACCACCTGGTCGTACATGCATTTGTCGATCAGGTAGCCGTACAGGTACTGCAGCTTTTTCACGTCCAGCTCGTCCTCACGAACGACAAGGCGCTTTTCCAGCTCGTCGACCTTGGCGGCAAGCGATTGCAGCGTAACTTCGGACATACTCCTACTCTCCCGATTTCGTATGTGTTGCTTACAAAATGCGTGACGAGGCGAGGCTTGTCAACGCCCTAGCGCTTCAAGGCGCGCAACTTCCTTCCGGTACGGCTTCATCGCGCGGTACATCAGCACGCAAGCCGAAGGCAGGACCACGGCGGCGGTGATCACCAGCGCTTCGCGCAGCTTTTCGGGATCGCCCACGATGTATTGCGAGACCAGCCCGATCACGAAGCTGCCCATCGCGCCGAAGAACGTGAACATGAACAGGTAGAACGCCGTCACCTGCCCGCGCATGGAGTTGGGTGCGACGCGCTGTACCGCGGCGTTCTGCGGCACCGCTCCGGCAAGGCCGAACATCACGGCGATACCGAAGCCGATGATCGAACCCCATGCCGTCGGTGAAAGCAGCGCCCCCAGCGTGCTGACCGTGGTGCCGCAGAAGAACAGGAACGCCGCGCGCACGTTGGCGTCCTTGTGGCGTTTGGCGAGAAATTCGACGACCGCGCCGCCCAGCACCAGCCCGGCAAGCGATCCGATCAGCCCGACAAGGCCGATCGCGCCGCCGATCTGCGCCTCGTTCCAGCCGAAAGTGCGGATCATGAACGGGACGCGCCAGAAGGCCAGACCGAAACTTTCGGTCGCGCTCAGTGCCAGGGCGGCAAACAGCGGATAATAGACATAACCGCCCGCGTGGATCGCCTTCGCCGCATCCCAGCCCATGAACGTCACCGCCTTGCGCACCAGCAAGGCGTTTTCCGGCGGCTGCTCGACATCGGCAACGGGCGCGGCGCGCTCCGGCTCCTTTACCGTCAGGAACATCAGCGCGGCGATGAACGAGGGGACGGCAAGCCCGATCAGTATCCATTGCCAGGAAAACACGCGCAGCCCCATCAGGCTGCCCGTGCCCCAGCTTGCCGTCGCCACGATCAGCCACCCGCCCAGGATCGGTCCCAGCGTGGTTCCGCCGATGAAGCCGAACTGCAACAAGGCGAAGGCGCGGCTGATCTTCTTCGGGGGGAAGGCATCCGCGATCAGCGAATAGGAACTGGGTGCGTGCGCCGATCCCCCGGCCGCAAGAAACACGCGACTGCCGATGAACTGGACATAGGTCTGCGCCATGCCGCCCAGCGCGGTGACAAGGCCGGTCACCGCCACGCCGCCGGCCAGCACGTATTTGCGCGGCCAGATGTCCGCCAGCCGGGCCAGCGGGATGCCCACGAACAGGTAACAGATGATGCTGGCGGGGCCGGCAAGGAAGCCCAGCTCCGAATCGGTCAGCCCGAAATCGGTCTTGATCCGCTCTCCCAGCATGCCGAACACGACCTGATCGAAAAACGTGAGGAACGTTGCGAAAACAATCACGAACAGCGCCCAATAGGCGGCGCCCGCGCTGGGCCAGCGCTTGCCCGGAATCTCCCCGCCCTCGGGCTCTACGATCTCCACACCCGGCGATGCCGGAACCGCTCCACCTGCCATTCCATTCCTCTCCCGAACTGCCGGGGCCTCTTTCGCACCCTTGGCAACCGCCCCTTGGCAATCGTCGTCAGATTGTTAGTCTTGCATACAAATTCGCTCTGGTGAATAGACTATCGGCAAATGGCCACGGTGCACCGTCCCGATCGAGGGACAGTGCGCGGCAAATGGAGAGGAATATGCAGGATCTTGGCGGAAAAACAGCGTTCGTAACGGGCGGCGCAAGCGGAATCGGACTGGGAATCGCCAAGGCGCTTCTGGGTCAGGGCATGAACGTGGTGATCGCGGATATTCGCGACGACCACCTCGATTCGGCACGGGCCGAGCTTGACGGCGGAGACAAGGTTCTGCCGATCCGGCTTGACGTGACCGACCGCGAAGCCTTTGCCGCGGCGGCGGACAAGGCAGAGGAAACCTTCGGCAAGATCCACATCCTGGTGAACAACGCGGGCGTCGCCGTTGTCGGCCCGACCGAGATGGCGACTTTCGCCGACTGGGACTGGGTGATGGGCGTGAACGTGGGCGGCACGGTGAACGGCATCGTCACCATGTTGCCGCGCCTCCTGTCGCACGGCGAAGGCGGTCACATCGTGTGCACCGCATCGATGTCTGCTCTGGTGCCCGTGGGCGGCACGACGATCTATTCGTCCACCAAGGCGGCCGTCACCAGCATGATGGAATGCATGCGCCCCGAACTGGAGGCGCGCGGCGTGATCTGTTCGGCCTTCTGCCCCGGCGCGGTGCAATCGAACATCGCCGACGCGGGCAAGACGCGCCCGGCCGAACTGGCCGAAACCGGCTATGCCGAAGCGGACAAGCGCCGGCAGGACGGCGGCAACTTCTTCCACCTCTACCAGACCAAGGAAGAAGTGGGCGAACGCGTGCTGCGCGGCATCCTGGATGACGAGCTTTACATCCTTACGCACAGCGAATTCCTGGAGGGCGTACGCGAGCGTGGTGAGGCGACGACGCTGGCGGTGCAGGACCACCTTCCGGAAAACCCGGAATACAAGGAAACCTTCGCCATGCTGTTCCGCAACCCCGCGATCACCGAAGAGATCGCGCGGCAGAAACGCCTGAAGGCGGAGCGGGGCTGATCCGATGCCAACCTACGCCGAGGACCGCGCGGAGATAGAGGACCTGATGGCCCGCTATCTCTTCGCGCTCGACTGGGGAGACGGCGATGCCTACGCCGCCTGTTTCACCGAGGACGGCGGGATAGACTGGGCGCGGGAGACGACCGTCGGGCGCCCTGCCCTTGCCGCGATGTGCAACGGCTTTGCAGCGGCAATGGAAAACATAATGGGCAAGGGCGTGCCGCACCGGCATTTCCTTTCGCACGTCGCCGTCACGGTGAACGGCGACGAAGCGCAAGCCCGCGCCGCGTGGTTCGAGGCCGCCCGGCGCGACGACGGCTTCGGCAAGGCAAGTTTCGGACATTACGAAGACCACCTGGTGCGCGTGGACGGCCGCTGGCTGTTCCGCCGCCGCAAGATTTACAACGAGTTCCTTCCCGGCCGCAGCGCCGGACAAGCGAACCCGGCAATGGAAGAGGGAATGAAGCGATGATCGATTTCGCAGGACGCACCGCGTTCGTCACCGGCGGCGCCAACGGCGTGGGCATCGGCCTTGTGCGCGCCTTGCTGGCGCAGGGCTGCAAGGTGGCAATCGCCGATATTCGCGAGGACCATATCGAACGCGCACTGAAGACGCTGGACAACCAGGAAGCGATGGGCGTGAAGGTCAACGTGGCCGACCGCGAGGACATGGCCCGCGCGGCGGACGAAGTGGAAGCGAAGTTCGGCCCGGTCACGCTGCTGTTCAACAACGCGGGCGTGAACCTGTTCCAGCCGATCGAGGAATCGAGCTGGTCCGACTGGGACTGGCTGATGGGTGTAAACCTGCACGGCCCGATCAACGGCTGCATGACCTTCGCCCCGCGCATGATCGAACACGGCAAGGGCGGCTATATCGTCAACACCGCGTCGATGGCGGGCTGGCTGGCAAGCGGTTCGCCCGGCATCTACAACACCACCAAGTTCGCGGTTCGCGGGCTTTCGGAAAGCCTGCGCTATTCGCTGGCGCCCAAGGGCATCGGCGTATCGTGCGTCTGTCCGGGGCTGGTGAAGAGCCTGATCTACGCCAGCGACGACATCCGCCCCAAGGAACTGATGGACGGGGCGAAGCCGGTGAACACCGAAGGGGTGAAGCAGCTTGCCGGGATGCACGAAGTGGGCATGGAGCCGGACGTGATCGCCGAACGCATCCTGCAGGGCATGCGCGAGAACCAAGCCTATATCTTCCCGATGCCCGACCACAAGGAAGAACTGGCCGAATACTTCCAGGAAGTGCTGGGCGACTATCGCGACTATCCGCAAGATCCCGGTTACGACGAGCGGGTCAAGATCGAATCCTTCCGCCGCGAACGCTACAAGGAAGCGCGCGAGGCGGCCCGCAACGCGATCTGATACCACAGCGCGATGAGCTTGACTCATCGGGCTTTGGTTAAGCCGGTGTGGCGCTTGAACATTTCCAAGGCGTGATGCGTCAGCATCTTAGCGCCTTGGTATGACGCGTCGACCGCGTTCAGTCTGATAAAGGTGCCGGCGGTAGGCTTGCCGCCGGCATCTTTTTCGGGACCGGCCCGGACCAGTTCAGGGCGTGCGCGCCGGAGCCTGTTGTGGCATGTTGGCGCGGCGACCAATGGCCCTGACCCTTTCCGCCTTCGTCCATCAATTCGGCGCGCTCGGCATTGGGCTGGGTGCGGGGCTGGAAGGCGAAACGGCAGTTGTGATTGGCGGGATCGTTGCGCGGCATGGTGCGGTCAGCCCCCTGGCCGCCTTCACCGCCGCCTGGCTCGGCTCGATGATCGCGGATCAGGCATTCTTCCTTCTCGGCCGCTGGCGGCGCGACGGGGCCTGGGTGCACAAGATCATGGCGCGGCCCGGCTTTCACAGAGCGATCGACTTTGTCGAGCGAAACCCCAAGACGTTCTGCATCGTCTTTCGTTTTCTTTACGGGCTGCGCACCGTCGGGCCGGTCACCATCGGTCTGTCACGCATTCCGGCTTCGCTGTTTTTCGCGCTGAATGTCCTTTCAGCGGCGGTCTGGGCCGCGACCTTCACCTTCGTCGGCTATCACTTCGGGCAGGCGTTCGAACTGGCGCTGGGCCGCGCGCTGACGCCGTTGCACGTCATCGCGCTGGCTGCGGCAGCCATTGCCGTCGCGTTACTGGCGAAGTGGCGGCATCGCCGCCGCGAAGGCGGACAAGCGCCGGAATCCTGAAAGTCAGTTGCCCATGCAACCGAGCAGGATTTGCAGCACCTGTTCCGGCTGGTCGCCCATCACGTCGTGGCTGGCGTCAGCCTCGTGGTATTCCCACGCCGGGTCGCCCTTCACCCGGTCGCGAAAGCGGGTGAACGGCGTTGGCTGCCAACCGGCGGCGAAGACATAGATCCGCCGCTTCACCTTGGCCTCTTCACCGGAGAAGCGCACCGCCTCGATCAGGGTCAGCAACGGGTGCCGTCCCAGCCGCGGGTTGTCGAGGCCGGGCAGCGGAGCGACAAGGCCCGGCGTGAACTTCTGGCTGTCTATATAATGGTTGTGCTCGAATTCGCCGACCGTGTCCCACAGCGACTGGCCGTCTTCGGGCAGGAACGCGTCTAGATAGACCAGCGCATCGATGCGCGCGCCAAGCTTTCCGGCAACGCCGGTGACGACCATCCCGCCATAGGAATGGCCGACCAGCACGAAGCGGCTGAACCCGGCGTGGGCGATCTGGTGGCAGACATCGTCGATATGCCTGGTCAGCGTTATCGCGGGATTGAGTTCCGTCGCGTGCGCGCCCAGCCCTGTCAGCTGCGCGACGACAACGCGATGACCGGCGTGGCGCAGGTCCGCTGCCAGCCGGTCAAACGTCCAGCCCCCGCCCCATGCGCCGTGGACGAGGACGTAATCTGTCATGCAGCGCCATGCCTCTTTTCGTAGTCGTGAATCCACTCAAGCGTCTTGGTCATGCCGCCGAACGGATAGAAGTGCAAGCGCACGCGGCCGTGTTCGGACCCAAGGCCGTTGGCGAAGGCATCGACCAGCTTGTCCGGCCCCGCGCTGCCCAGCAGATTGGTGACCGAAATGCCGTATTTCTTCAGGACCGACGTCGATGCACCCACGCCGCAACGCGCGGCATAGGCAAGCAGGCGCTTGATGCCGGCCGGACCGGGCACACCGATGCGCACCGGACAATCGACACCGCGCGCGCGCAGTTCCTTCAGCCATGCCAGGAACGCGTCGGGATCGAACCCGAACTGGGTTACGATCAGCGGCGCCATGCCACGGCGTTCGATTTCGGCGACCTTCTTTTCCAGAACGTCCCAGCATTCGTCGACCGTCATGTTGGGGTGCCCTTCCGGGTGCCCGCCAATGCCGATCGCCTGCACGCCCGCACGTTCGAACGCGCCGGTGGCGATCAGCGCCGAGGTATCCGAATAGGGGCCTTGCGGTTCCGGCGGGTCGCCCGCGACGATAAAGCAGCGCTTCACCCCCGCCTGCTCCACCACGGCCTTGAGGTAGCCTTCGAAGTCGTCGGTCGAAAGGATGCGGCGCGCGGAAAAGTGCGGCATCGGCTCGAAGCCCAGTTCGCGCACCGCAACCGTGGCGGCGACGCGCGCTTCCACGTCCTCGCCGGGCAGGAACGTGATCGCGATCGGGGTATCGGCGGGAATAAGCGGCGCGGCTTCGCGCAGCTTGGGTTCGTCCTTCGCGGTCATCTCCAGGCTGAAGCCGTCGGTGATGATATCCGGCGTCTTGTCCCAGTTGGGATGGATTTGCGGTGTGGCCATGGCCCTCCCCCTCAAGAATAGCGTCGCCGCCCGGCCGCGCTTGGCGCGGTCCGGGCGGCAAGCGATTGCGTGGCTCAGCCTTCGCTGCGCCAGCCGGTGTGATACGATTCGCGGGCAACGCGGCTGTAGGGGACCGGCGAAACGATCGCGCGGACCTCTATCTGCTTGTGCGGCTCGACGGTCGTCTTGCGGGTGCCGCCGTTCTCTTCGCCCCACACAACGCGCAGCTCGGTTCCCTCGGGGATTTCCGGATCGACCGTTGCGAGGCTGAGCGCCTGCTTTTCGTTGTACGAATAACCGGTGAACATCGAGAAGCCGACGGTCTTGCCGTTGGCATCCACCACCCGGTCATAGTTCGACGAGGCATAGTTCGCCAGCGGCGTATCGAAGAACTTGTACTGCTCGCCATCGGGGTTGAACAGCGACGACATGATCTTGCTCATGTCCTCGGGGTTCCAGGCCAGTGTCACCTTCTTGCGCTGCTTGGCGGGATCGAGCTTCTCCAGCGCCTCGCGGCCGTGGAAATCGTGGTCGAACTTCACGAAGAAGCCGTAACCCAGTTCCCAGGGGTTGAGGTAATAGTCCTCGATATTGTCCGAAACGAACGAACCGCCGATCGAGCCGGTCGCTTCATAGCTGTCGGCACCAAGCCATTCGCGGAAGCCCTTCAGCTTGTCGCCGGTGTAGATGGCCGGCAGCGGCGAGGGGATCCAGCCCGATTCGAGGGTGTTCGACGGGTATGCGCGGCTGCCGCACGGGATCAGGCCGAATTCCTTGCCCGCTTCCAGGATCGCGTGGCGGATTTCTTCCTGCTCTTCATACGGACCCCAGATTTCAAGGCCCGGCGCGCCCGACATGCCGTGGCGCAGCGTGCGCACCTCGCGGCCGGCGATGTTCATGGTGCTCATGTTGAAGAACTTGAGCTTTTCGAGCGGGCCGCCATGCAGCTTCTCGATCACGTTCCAGGCCTGCGGACCCTGGATCTGGAAGCGCCATTCCTTGCGCTTGGCCGGCTTGCCCATGAGGCGCATCGGCGAACGGTCGTCCAGCTCGATCTCGCAGTCATAGCCGCCGGTTTCGCCGTGATAGCGCAGCCAGTTGCTGGCCGGGGCGCGGCCGACATAGGTGAAGCTTTCTTCCTCTTCCCAGAAGATGATGCCGTCACCGATCACGTGGCCGTAAGGCGTGGTGGGGACGTACTGCTTCGCCTTGTTGACCGTCCAGCCCTTGGGGCTGTTGATCATCGTGTCGGTCAGCAGCTTCAGCGCGTCTTTGCCGCGGATGTAGAGGTTGACCATGTGGTGCGACTGATCGAACAGCACCGCGCTGTGCTGCCAGGCCCACTGTTCGGAGCGCCAGTTGGAAAATTCGGGCGCGACGACCGGATAGACATAGGCGCCGAGTTGCGAGTTGCGCAGCATCTCGACGGTGTTGCCACTCGCCTGAAGGACCTGTTCGAGGTTGGTTGCAGCCATTTTTACTCTCCCGCTGGATTTGGCCGGTTGAAATTTGTATGTAGCACATACAATATTGCACCAGATTCGCAATCGGAAATCGCGCATCGATGTGGGCGCGTTTCACGAACGGGAGAGGAAAAAGATGTCTGCACCGCTTATCCTGACCATTTCCTGCGCCGATACGCCGGGCATTGTCGCCCGCGTTTCGGGGTTCCTGGCCGATGCCGGCACCAACGTTCTGGAAGCGCAGCAATTCGATGACCTCGAATCGGGCCGCTTCTTCATGCGCGTCGTTTTCGATCCCGATAGCCACAGCGTTGATTCGCTGAAGAAGGGATTCGCCGATGTTGCGCAGCAATTCGCGATGGAATGGCACCTTCGCGACACCTCGCAGAAGCGCAAGGTCATCCTCATGGTGTCGAAGTTCGATCACTGCCTGGGCGACCTTCTCTATCGCATGAAGATCGGCGAACTGCCGATGGAGGTGGTCGGCGTGATCTGCAACCACCCGCGCGAAGTGCTGACCACGTCGCTGATCGGCGACATCCCCTTCCACCACCTGCCGATCACCAAGGACACCAAGCCGCAGCAGGAAGCGCAGGTAAAGAAAATCGTCGAGGAAACCGGCGCCGAGCTGGTCGTGCTGGCGCGCTATATGCAGATTCTGTCGGACGACATGGCCAAGTTCCTGTCGGGCCGCTGCATCAACATCCACCACTCGTTCCTGCCCAGCTTCAAGGGCGCGAAGCCCTATCACCAGGCGCATGCGCGCGGCGTGAAGATGATCGGCGCGACCGGCCACTATGTGACCGCGGACCTTGATGAAGGGCCGATCATCCACCAGGACGTGGAATCGATCACCCACGCGGATACGCCCGAAGACCTTGTCCGCAAGGGCCGCGACATCGAACGCCGCGTGCTGGCCGAAGCGGTGCGCCTGCACTTGCAGGATCGCGCGCTGCTCAACGGCGGGAAGACCGTGGTATTCAAGAGCTGACGATCAACCGATTCGGTTTGTCCCGGACCCGTCGAAAGGCGCAGCCCAGCCGCAGCTTTCGACGGGTCCGCGATGAATGCGGGGATTGCAAGGAGAGGGAACATGCAGGTCAACGCGCTCGATCACGTCAACATCATCACGGACAACCTCAACGGCACGGCGGAATTCTACAAGGAATTCCTCGGGCTTGAGCGGCGTGACGCCCCTGCCCCGCTGACCCCGCAGAATGCACAGTGGATGTTCGACAAGGGCGGCAAGGCCATCCTGCACATCAACTCCGTCGATTGCCCGCGCGCCTTCGACCGGGACGTTCATCCGGGCGACCTGACCGGGGCGGTGCACCACGTTGCGCTGAACTGCACCGGATACGACGAGATGATACGGCGGATCGAGGATCGCGATCTCGACTATCAGGTGAACCACATCGCTGCGGTCGGCCTTCGCCAGATCTTCGTCGCCGATCCCAACAACGTGCTGCTTGAGCTCAATTTCTTCGGCGATTGAACGCGGCGGTCAAACCGGCCGCGCGCCCGCCATCGTGGTGCGATACATCTCGCGCCGGAACCCGTCGTAATCGTTCGCGGCAAGATGCAGCGCGGCGCGGTTGTCCCACATCGCGATCATGCCGGGCCGCCAGCGCAAACGGCATGTGAAGGCGTGCTGGGTGATATGGCGAGTCAGGAAATCAAGCAGCGGGCGGCTCTCTTCCCAGGTCATCCCTTCAATCCCGACCGCGTAAACCTCGTCCACGTAAAGCGCCAGTTCGCCTGTAACGGGATGCGTGCGCACCAGCGGATGGAAGTTGCCCTGGAACGCGGCATTGCGGCGTTCGTCGGTGGCGAAGGCCATGGGCTTTCCGCTCACCTTTTCCTGCGTCGCGGCGTTGGCGGCTGCCGACATGTGCACTTTCAGCGGGCGCAGCATGTCCTGCATCGCGGGGCTTAGCATGCGATAGGCAAGCGCGCTGTTGGCCCACACCGTGTCCCCGCCATAGGGCGGCACCTCGACCGAGCGCAGGATGGTGACAGAGGGCGGCTCGTCCAGGAACGGGCTGTCCGTATGCCAACCGCTTCCGAACAGCGCCTTGCTGGAATGATCGGCTTCCTTGATCAGCGGATGGACATTGCGGTGCCCTTCCACGCCCTGCGTATAGGCATCCACCGCGAAGTCCCCGAAACGCGCGCTGAACGCCTCGTGGTCGGCATGGGTGATGGTCTGGTCGGCAAAAACGATCATCTTGTGCCGCCACAGGGCGTCCTGCACTTCGGCGAAGGCGGCATCGGTAAGGTCGGCGATCTGCGATCCGACCACTTGCGCCCCCATCGCCGCCGCAATCGGTTCGACGCGGATGTGCCGGTATGCGCGCGCCGAATTGTCGAACCTGCCGTGCGGGCTCAGCCTTACCTCGAACATCGCGCTTTCTCCCATGCCGTGCGGCAAACTTATGCCTTTGGAACCGCCCCTTCCAGCGCATTCGCCAGTTCGACCGGCTTCGAAAGATAGGGGCTGTGATCCGCCTCCAGCGTGACGACGTTCGCACCCGGCGACATGGCCTGCATCTTGCGCTGGCTATCGATAGGGATCGTGCGGTCCAGCGTGCATTCCACATATGTGCGCGCGAGCGAGCCCCAGCGTTCGGGCGTAAGGTGCAGCTTCTGCGAGCGCGGGCCGTGCGGTTCCGCCACAAGGCGCGGCAGCGCGGCGGCGACCAGTTCGGGCGGAGAGACTTGCGCGAAGACCGGCGCGGCGCGCGCGGGATCGACCACCGTGCCCGCCCCGCCGGCAACTTTCGAGATGATGGCGTCGAAATCGGGGTTCGGGCCTTCAAGTTGCTTGAACTCCGCCCGGCTCATCCCGTCGGGCAGCATCATCGCGCAGACATAGACCAGCGCATCCATCGCATCCGGCGCCATTTCCGCCGCCGTGCTGACCACCAGCCCGCCGCGGCTGTGCCCGGCCAGAACCACAGGGCCGACATTCGCCGCGCGCATCTCGCGGCATTGCTGCGCAGCAAATTCACCCCAGGAATCAAGCGTGACCGCGGCGAGTTCTTCCGCCGAACCGCCCATGCCGGGGAGGTCCGGCGCAACAACGGTGTGACCGCGCGCGCGCAGGATTTCGGCGACGGGATCGAAACACCAGCCGCCGTGCCACGACCCGTGGATCAGGACAAAACCGGCCATTCGTTTTCCTTCGCTTCCTTGCGCATCTTCGCCGCGGTGAGCGTGTTTTCCATCAGGCAGGCGATGGTCATGGGTCCAACCCCGCCCGGAACCGGCGTGATCGCACCGGCGACCTTCACGGCCTCGTCGAAATCGACATCGCCCTTCAGCGTGTAACCGCTGCCGTCTGCCTTGGGCACGCGCGTGGTGCCGACGTCTATCACCACCGCGCGCGGCTTGATCCAGTCCGCATTCACCAGCCCCGGCTTGCCCACCGCCGAAACGATGATGTCCGCACCGCGGCAAACGAACTTCGTATCGCGCGTGTGGATATGGCACTGGGTGACGGTGGCATGCTCTTCCAGCAGCAGCGCCGCCATCGGCTTGCCAACGATGTTGGAACTGCCGATCACCACCGCGTGGCTTCCGGTAAGGTCGGGAATGACCGACTTGATGATCTTCATGCAGCCCAGCGGCGTGCACGGGATCAGCCCGCCCGATCCTTGCGTCAGCCGCCCGGCGTTGAGCGCATGCAGCCCGTCGACGTCCTTCGCGGGATCGACCGCCGCCATCACGCGCAAAGTGTTGATATCGGCGGGAAGCGGAAGCTGGACAAGGATGCCGTCGATCTCGTCGCGCGCGTTCAGCTTCGCCACTTCTTCCAGCACGCGCGCTTCGCCGCAGTCGGCGGGAAGCTGGATCTTTTCAGTCAGGAATCCCAGTTCCTCCGCGCGCTTCACCTTGGTGCGCACATAGACGTGGCTCGCCGGATCGTCGCCCGCGATGATCACGGCAAGGCCCGGCGGCCGGTCCAGCATTTTCGCGCCTTCGGCCACTTCGGCCAGAACCTGCCGCGCCAGCGCGCGCCCGTCGATAATGTCGGCCTGCATCAGCGATCTCCCGACCAGGTGCGCAGGCCCGGCGCGGTGCGATCCTCGCTTTTCAGGGCTTCGGCCACGGCGGGCCGCGCCGTCACCCGCTCACGCCAGTCGACGAGGCGCGGGAAGCGATTTGCCACGTCCATTTCAGGGAACATGCGTTCCACCATCATGCCGCAGTGCGCATAGAAGTTGATGTCCGCCAGCGTATAGGCATCGCCCGCCAGCCACGCGGTTTCGCCAAGCTGCTTTTCGACCTTGGCCAGCGCGTATTCGATCTTTTCCTTCGCGTTCGCCAGATCGGCTTCGGAAAAGCCCGAACGCGCGGTCATCCACTTCTTGCGCTGGTCGGGCAGCGGAACGTGGCTCATCAGTTCCTCGAAATCGCCGCTGTCGATGTTGCGCGCGATCACGCCGACCAGCCGGTGCCAGCCGTGCATCGAGACGTGGTTCATCACATGCTCGTCCACGAACTTGTTCCAGTACCGCATCCGCGCCGCGCCCACCGGGTCTTTCGGGCGAAGCGGGCCGCTTTCGGGCTGCCGGTCGGGGAAAACGTCTTCCAGGTATTCATTGATTACCGTGGTGTGCGTGATGATCGTGCCGTCATGGTCGAGCACCGGCACCTGCCCTTCGGGGTTGATCGCCACGAACCAGTCCGAATGCTGTTCGAACTTGTGCAGGTCGACATAGACGCTTTCGTAGGCAAGACCCTTTTCCTTCAGCGGCACCATCGACTTGAGCGAGTTCGCCAGCGGTTCGGCGTGATAGTATTTAAGCGCCATCGCGCCTGTCCCTCCTGTTCGTTCAGACCTCAAGCGTGCCCAGCACGCCGCCATCCACCGCAAGCGCCTGGCCGGTTACGTGGCTGGCGGCGTCGGACAGCAGGAACGCGGCCACTTCGGCCAGTTCCCGCGATTTGCCGGTGCGGCGCTGGGGCACACGCGCGGCCATTGTTTCCCATGCGTCGGGCGGCAAAGCGTCGAGCATCGGCGTTTCGATAAATCCGGGAATCACGCAATTGCAGCGCACGCCTTGTGGCCCGCCTTCCAGCGCCACGGCGCGCGAAAGGCCCAGCACCGCGTGCTTGCTGGCGACATAGCCGACATTGTTCGCCATGCCGCGTTCTGACGCGAGGCTGCCCGTCACAAGGATCGCGCCCTTGCCGCGCGCCGCCATCTGCGGGAGCACGTGGGCAATCGCCCAGAACGGCCCCTTGAGGTTTACCGCCATCACCGCGTCGAAAACCTCGTCCGGATATTCCGAGACGGGCGCGAAGCTGCCGCCCGTGCCGGCGTTGAGGAACAGCCCGTCGACAGGCCCGTTCACCGCAACCGCTTCATCCAGCGCGGCGATCAGTTGCGCCTTGTTTCCCGCGTCGGCGGCAACCCATGCGGCCCGCCCCCCCAGTTCCTCGCACGCCGCCGCAAGTTTGCCCGCGCTGCGCGCGATCAGCGTTACCTTGCCACCGGCGGCGTGGACGCGGTCGGCGGTGGCACGACCGATTCCGGTCGATGCGCCTGTGATGACCACGTGGCGATCGGCGAAGTCCATTGTTGCTGCCCCTTGTCCTTCAGGGGCCGTCAGGCCAGTCCCAGGACGCGCGCGGCGTTGTCCTTCATGATGCCGGGCATGATCTCGTCCTTGAAGCCCACGTTCTTTGCCGCATCGATCCACTTCTTGGGATGGATCAGCGGGAAGTCGGAACCGAACATCATCTTCTTCTTCAACTGCGTGTTGGCGTACTGGATGATCTGCGGCGCGAAATACTTGGGCGACCAGCCCGACAGGTCGATGAACACGTTGTCCTTGTGCAGCGCCATCGACAGGCTTTCATCCACCCACGGCCAAGACGGGTGGGCAAGGATGATCTTCATGTCGGGGAAATCCACCGCCACGTCGTCCACCAGCATCGGCTGCCCGTATTTCAGGCGCATCCCGCCGCCGCCGCGCATTCCGGTGCCCATGCCCGAATGGCCGGTGTGGAAGATCGCGGGCAGCTTGTATTCGTTGATCACTTCATAGATCGGATAACCGACCTGGTCCGCCGGGTGCACGTTCTGCGCGATACCGTGGAACTTGAAGCCCTTGACGCCGTAGTTCTCGACAAGGTCGCGTGCCTCGCGCGCGCCATACTTGCCCTTGTGCGGATCGATAGAGGCGAAGGGGATGCAGATGTCGTCGTTCTTCGCGGCGAATTCCGCGATTTCATAGTTCGACACGCGCTTGGCGCCCATGCCGCATTCGGCATCGACCGTGAACAGGCAGAAGGCGATCTTCTGTTCGCGATAGATTTCCGCGATCTCGGGCATCTTGGGACGTTCGCGCGGCGCCTTGAAATAGGCGCTGGCCGCATCGAAGAACTTGCCCATCACCGGGTCTTCCGGATCGTGGCAAGACACTTCGGCATGGACGTGGACGTCGATCGCCTCGATTTCGTTGAGGTTGATGGGCATGGGATTGCTCCGGATAATAGGGTCGTCATTCCCGCGCAGGCGGGAATCCAGTTCGATTTACCGGCTGGATTCCCGGCCTGGCGGGAATGACGAATGCACGGTTTACAGCTGGACGATGACCGTCTTGGTTTCCATGTAGGCTTCGACGCCCTGGCGGCCCTGTTCGCGGCCCAGGCCCGATTCCTTGTAACCACCGAATGGCAGCGCCGTGTCGATCATTGCGTGGCAGTTGCCCCAGACAGTGCCCGCCTTGATCTTGCCGGCCAACTTGTGAAGCGTGGACACGTCCTTGGTCCACACGCCCGCGCCCAGGCCATAACAGGTGTTGTTCGCCTCCTTGGCCACTTCGTCCAGGTCGTCAAAACGCTGGGCGACGACGACCGGGCCAAAGATTTCCTCGCGAACCACGCTCATCTGCGGGTTCACGTCGGCAAGGATGGTGGGGTTGACGTAATAGCCTTCGGGGCTGTCGCCGCCCATCACCACGCTGGCGCCATCGCGCTTGCCCGCCTCGATATAGCCCATCACGCGGTCGTGCTGTTCCTTGGAAACCAGCGGACCCATGTGCGCTTCGGGATCGAGCGAGGGGCGCGGCGCCCAGAACGGCGCGGTTTCGGCCATGCCTTCCAGAACCTGGTCGAACACAGACTTGTGCGCATAAAGGCGCGAACCGGCAACGCAGACCTGGCCCGAGTTGAAGAAGATCGCGCCCGCAACGCCCGGCGCGGTGGCCGCAACGTCGACATCGGGCATGACCACCACCGGGCTCTTGCCGCCCAGTTCCAGCGTCACGCGCTTCAGGCTTTCGGTGGCGTTCCTGTTGATCAGCTTGCCGATCTCGGTCGAACCGGTGAAGGCCACCTTGTCCACTTCCGGATGCTTGACCATACGGTCGCCCGCGGTGTGGCCGTTGCCGGTGATCACGTTGACCACGCCCGCCGGGAAACCGGCCTCCGCGATCAGGTCCGCCAGGCGCAGCGCGGTAAGGCTGGTCTGCTCAGCCGGCTTCAGCACGGTGGTGCAGCCCGCAGCCAGCGCCGGGGCGATCTTCAGGCAGGCCATCAGCAGCGGGAAGTTCCACGGCACGATCTGCGCGCACACGCCCACCGGCTCCTTGCGCGTATAACCGAACACGGCGCCTTCGGGCATCGTGTAGGGCTGGATCACCTCGCCGTTCACCTTGCTGGCCCAGCCGGCCATGAAGCGGATGTGGCTGGCCGCGCCCGGAACGTCGACCGCGCCCGCCATCGTCTTGGGCTTGCCGTTGTCGATCGCTTCCAGTTCGGCCAGTTCGTCGGCATTCGCCTCGATCAGGTCGGCAAGACGGATCATGATGCGTTCGCGCGCCATCGGCGGAAGGCCCGACCAGCGTCCATCGTCGAACGCGGCACGCGCGGCCATGACCGCGCGATCCACGTCACGGTCCGACGCGTCGACGACCTTGCCGATGATCTTGCCGGTCGAAGGGTCTTCCACGTCGATGGTCGCGCCGTGCGAACTGTCGACCCATTCGTTATTGATGAACAGTTGCGGCTTCCGCGCGAGGAAAGCCTTGGCAGCAGCCGAATATTCGGGCTGCACGCGGGAAATGGTCGCCATGTCGTTCATGTCCGGGTCCTCTCCAGGTGTCGTTGACGTAGCATCGAGAATAGCGAAATTCGTTCGTGTTGCATACAAATTTATGCAGCGAAAGACAGGTCGCGCAGCGCGTCGCGGTTAACCTGCCCCCCTTGCTTCGGCTTGCGTGCTTCGGTTCTGTTCGCGCGGGGGCCGTCCGGTCCCCGCGCGCTTGCCTACTAACCTTACTTGTCGCCCAGGGCCTTGTCCTCGTTGGCCCGCTTGATGACATAGAGGCGGATATCGTCGACATCCTTTTCGTTCAGCGCGGACTTGAACGAAACCATGCCGTTTTCGTGAAGCTGGCCGTCGATGACGATGGCCTTCATCACGTCAAGCGATCCGATGGCGCCCGAGTGGCGAAGGTCGGGGTTAAGCCCGCCCGCCACCGCCGCGTCTCCGTGGCAGACCGAACAGTACCGGCCATAGAGCTGCGCACCCCTGGCGATCTGTTCGGGCGTGCCGGTCGAAGGCGGCGGGTCGAGCACACGCTTCGCTTCGGGCGGCGGCGCGGGCAGCTTGCCGTCCGCTCCCAATTTGAACACCAGCAGGCGGCTGATGTTGCGTTCTCCGCCCGACTTGTCGGCCAGCACGCCGGTGGCGATATCCCAAACGCCGCCCCAGCCGACCATGATCGCAACGTATTGCTGGCCGTCGATCGAATAAGTCATCGGTGCCGCGATGATCCCCGTCTGCGACGGGAACGACCACAGCTTCTTGCCGGTATCGGCGGTATAGGCGACGAAATCGCCCGCGGCGTTGCCCTGGAACACCAGGTTGCCCGCCGTCGCCAGCGTGCCGCCGTTCCACGGGCCGACCTGTTCGACCTTCCAGGCCGGCGCCTGCTTTACCGGGTCCCACGCCAGCAGCGTGCCGGTGGTCGCCTTGGCCGCCGCCTCGCGCGCGGACTTGTTGGCCGGCATCGCGACAAGCGCGCTGTCTTGCGCGGTCTGGAACCCGATGTCCGAAGGCTTCCAGTCCTGTGCCGGGGCATAGGGGAAAGCCGCGTTGTTCACCGGGATATAGACATAGCCGGTCTTCGGGCTGAAACTCATCGGCTGCCAGCTATGCGCGCCGCCCGCGCCGGGCACGCCGATGAAGGGCTTTCCGGTCTTTTCGTACTTCGCATCGGGCGCGATCTTCGCGCTGCCCGTTTCCGGGTCGATGCCCGTCGTCCAGTTCTGCGGTACGAAGCCCTTGGCCGAAATCAGCTTTCCGGTCTTCGCGTCGATCACATAGAAAAAGCCGTTCTTCGGCGCGTGCATCAGCACGCGACGTTCCTGCCCGTCTATGTTCAGCGTGGCGACCGTGATCGGCGCGTCGCTGTCGAAGTCCCAGCGGTCTTCGGGCGTTTCCTGATAGTGCCACTGGTACTTGCCGGTATCGGCGTTCACCGCGACGATCGACGAGGTATAGAGGCTGTCCCCGTCGCGCCCGTTGGCGCCGGGGTTCCACGGCTCGGCATTGCCGGTGCCGAAATAGACCATGTTGAGATCGGGATCGTAAACGATCGAATCCCACACGGTGCCGCCACCGCCGTATTTCCACCAGTTGGAGTTGCCCCAGGTCTTCGCGGCGGCCTGCATGGCCTTGGCGTTGACGCCTTCCTTGTCGAAACCGTCCGCCGGGTTGCCCGGCACGGTGTGGAAGGTCCACACGGTCTTGCCGGTCTGCGCGTCATAGGCCGAGACATAGCCGCGCGCATTGTATTCCGCGCCGCCGGACCCGATCACCACCATGCCCTTCACGATGCGCGGGGCGCCGGTGATCGAATAGTTTTTCTGGTCGGGCACCACGACGCGCGACCACACTTCCTTGCCGGTCTTCTGGTCGAGCGCGACGAGCCGCCCGTCGAGCGTGCCGACATAGACCTTGTCGCCATAAAGCGCGACGCCGCGATTCACCGCGTCGCAGCAGGCGCGAACCAGCGTGTCGCGCGGCACCTTGGGATCATAGGCCCACAGCTTCTTGCCGGTCTTCGCATCGAAGGCGAGCACCTTCGACCACGCGGTGCTGGTATAAAGCACGCCGTCATGCATCAGCGGCGTGGCTTCCTGCCCGCGCGCGGTATCGAGATCGGAATACCAGGCAAGGCCCAGCTTGCCGACGGTCTGGTCGTTGATCTGGGCGAGCTTGGAATAGCGCTGCTCGTCATAGCCCTTGCCATAACTGAGCCATTCGCCGGTTTCGGCCGCCGCGATCATCGCATCGGTGACACCGTCCTTCGCCAGCGTCACGCCGGACTTGCCGCCACCGGGCATATTGCATGCGGCCAGTGGAAGCAGCGCTGCGATGAGCGCGATATTCTTCATTCGCATCAGATCAGTAACCTCTCCGTCGGCAGTCCGGCCAATGCCGATCCCGCCCCTAGTTGACCATCCGCGCGTTTTCGCCCCAGTACTTGGTGCGAAGCGCCTTCTTGTCCATCTTGCCAGCCGCCGTGCGCGGAATCGAGTCAAGAAATTCGACGGACTTGGGCGCCTTCACGCCGCCCAGCCGCGCCTTTGCATGGGCGATGATTTCCTCTGCGGTGATGCCGTCAGCAACCACGGCGGCGTGGACCTGTTCGCCCCACTTTTCATGCGGAATTCCGAACACCGCGGCTTCGCGCACTTGCGGCAGTTCCGTAACGGCGGCCTCCACTTCGGCGGTGAAGACGTTGAAGCCGCCCGAAACGACCATGTCCTTCTTGCGGTCGACGATATAAAGGTATCCGTCCTTGTCGAACTTGCCGACGTCGCCCGTGTGGTGCCAGCCGAACTTGCGGATCTCGGCCGTCTCTTCGGGCTTTTCGAAATACGAATCGGTCACCAGCGCGCCGCGCACGCAGATCTCGCCCGCTTCGCCCAGCGGCACCTGGTTGCCGTCGTCATCCAGCAGCGCGACCTTGATCGAGCGGGTCGGCTTGCCGCAGGCCGCGAGCTTTTCCGGCGCTTCGTAGGCGAACTTCGCCACGTCCTCTGGCGGGAACCACGCCACGATCATCGGACATTCGACCTGGCCATAGGACTGGCACATGGCGGGGCCGAAGGTTTCGACCGCCTGGCGCAGCTTTTCCGGCGAACAGGGCGAGCCGACGAGGATGAAGATCTTCAGCGACGAATAATCGTGATCCCCGATCTCCGGAGAGGCCAGCAACTGGTACAGCGCCGTGGGCGGCAGGTACATGTGCGTGACCTTGTATTCCTCGATCGTCGTCAGCACGCGCTCTGCATCGAAGCCGGGCAGGATCACCTGCGTCGCGCCCAGCGAAAGCGTGGACAGCGCGATCGGCCCCGCCGCGTGCGTGATCGGCGCGGAAACGAGCGCGACGGGGGAATCGGTGCGTCCGCCCATCGCGTCCGCCGCGGTTTCGATCATCGTCCCCCAGCCGAGGTTCGTCACGTTCGCCCCCTTCGAAGGGCCGGTCGTGCCGCCGGTGGGGAAGATGCCGACAAGGTCGGACAGGTTGCCGAAGGCGTCGATTTCTGGCTCGACGAAATCCGCCGACGTTACGCCGGCCATGAACTCCTCAAGGCTGGGATCGTCGCCCATGCGCCTGTCGAGGCAGATGAAGTGCTGCATCACCGGGCAGAGCTTCTTGAGCTGCTCCACCTCGTCGACCTTCGACGAATGATAGACCAGCCACTTGCAACGCACGTAGTTGATGTAACCCGCGTTGGCGTCGATCGCGTTGCGTGTGTTGACCGGAATCCACTTGCCGTTGGCGCGCCACATGGCGAGCAGCACGACCAGCAACATCCCGTCGTTCGGACCATAAAGGCCCAGCAGGTCCTGGTTTTCGAAGCCGTGCTTCTGCATCGCGGCGGCGATGCGTTCGGACAGGTCTTTCACTTCCGCGAACGTGAGCTTCAGCCCGGTTTCGGTGTCGATTACGGCCAGCCGCTGCGGATCGCGGTCATGGCCCCGGTCGAAATAGTCGATGGCACGCATGGCTTGTCTTCCTTAGCCCCAACGGTTGATTTCAGGCCCCGGCGCCCAGCTGGCTTCGGGGGTTGCGGTTGTCGCGCGGGCCAGCGCGGCCTGCACGGACGGGCGCGCCTTCACGCGGTCCATCCAGGCGGCGGCACGGTCCTTCCCGGCAAAGGCTTCGGGCACGACTTCGGCCATGCCCGACAGCCAGCCATAGGTTTCGAAATCGGCGATGGTCAGGTCGCCCATCAGCCATTCGCGCCCGTCGGCCAGTTGCTCGTCCACCATGTTCACCGCGTCGGTTACCTTGGTCACGCTGTCCGCCGTTGGCACGTCGGGGAAGTCCCCCGCGCGGACCGATGCCCACCGCGCGCGCAGATCATCGCTGGCGATGTTGGCGGTGAGCGCTGCGAACGCCGCATCGTCCATCGCGGCCAGCGCATCGTGCGCACTCGCCTTGCAACCCAGGAACGCCGCGGCGGGCGCGGCGCGCTCTGTAATGCGGCGGCACCACATCATCATCTGCCAGTGGGCATAGGCGTCGCTGGGCTGGAGCGTGTTCGCGCCGCTTTCATCGAGGTACTGGGCGATGAACACGCTTTCGGTCATCGCTTCGCCGTCAATCACCAGCACCGGGCCTTCGCCTTCCACGCCCATGTCGCGCGCGACCGGCTCTGTCACTTGCGCAAGAGTGTGGCGCTCTCCTTTAAGAAGGTCGATTGCCTTGCATTCGACATTCAGCCCGCTTTCGCCCAGCGCAGCCAGCACCGCAAGCGAGGGGCCGTTGGGTTCGCCGTGATAGAGAATGGTGCTCATCTTAGCGTACTCCGCTCGAAATGCCCTCTGCTTCGTCGCGGGGCGGGATATAGTCCTGTTCCAGAATCTCGACACGGCTCGCCATCGGCGTGCGGCCCAGTTTCCAGCATTCGCGCGTCGCCGGGCGGCGATAGATCGCGCGCAGCCAGCGCATGATGTTGGGCGTCAGTTCATCGTTGGCGAGGTGCGGCTGCGACAGCGGCATCGCATAGGCGAGGTTGAAGCCGTTGACGTCGGCCAGCGAATACTGGTCGCTCGCCAGCCATTCGCGCTTGCCCAGCTCTTCCTCCAGCATCTTGATGCCCAGTTCTATGCGGCGGCCGCTTTCGGCCATCTCGTCCTCACTGAACAGGCCGAACACCGCCTTGCGCCATGCGGTGCGGCGTTCGGGCAGGGGAATCTGTTCGATCTGCGCTTCGATCTTCTCGCGTCCGTGCGCCTTCAGTGCGTTGGGGCCGACGAAGAACTTCCAGCCGAACATGGAAAAGCTGGGCGCAAGCCACTGGTCCATGAACTTCATCCACCAGCGGATGCGCCAGCGGTCGCGCGCGTCGGCCGGCATCAGGTCGGGGCCGCCGAATTCCTCGTTCACGTATTCCATGATCGCGGTCGATTCGACCAGAACACGGTCGCCATGGGTCATCGCGGGGATCGTGCCCTGCGGATTGATCGCCAGGTATTCCGGCTTGTGCTGGTCGAAGTTCAGCATGTCGATGTAATGGCTGTCGAACTTCACGCCCTTTTCCATGAGCGCGAGCATGGGTTTGCCCGAATTCGCATTCGGCTCCCAGTGATAGAGGGTAATATTGCTCATCTTCCGCCCTGCTCTCCCTTCTCCCGCGGGTTGACGCGGGGAGCGTGCCTTCCGGTGTCCGGCTTCGGGGAGACGCCTCGTTGGCTACGCGGGAAGCACGGAACCTCCATTTCGCGAATCTCTCCCGTCCGGCACACCGGATTTGTATGCAAGACTTACTAATTGGCTTGTCGCCCGGGTCAAGTGGGTTGCCACGATTTTGTAAGCGCAACATACCGTGCAGCGAAACACGAAACCGGCGCACCCGTGCCGCGTTGTGCAACGGGGCGCCGCGGCAGAGGAGGCCAGAGCTATGAGCGATCCGCAGTTCGAGGATTGGGCGGGCGATACGGGCGATCGCTGGCTGGAACACATTCACAGCTTCGAATCGATGATTGCCGACATCGGCCGCGCGCTGATCGGCTTTGCCGAACTTGCGCCGAACGAGAACGTGGTGGACGTGGGCTGCGGCGGCGGGCCGACCACGCTGCTTATCGCGCGCCCGATCGAACCCGAAGGCCATGTCACCGGGATCGACATCGCCTGCCGGCTGATCGAGAAGGCGCGGCTGCGCGCCAGCGAGGAAGGGCTGACCAACGTAACCTTCACCGCAGGGGACGCGCAGATGGCAACACCCGGGCGTGCGCCGTTCGACCGCATATTCTCGCGCTTCGGCGTCATGTTCTTCGACGACACCGAAAAGGCCTTCGCCAATATGCGCGGGTGGCTGAAGCCGGGCGGAAAGCTGACCTTTGCCTGCTGGGCATCGCCGCAGGACAATCCGTGGTTCGGCATCATCGGTTCCGTCATTTCAAAGTATATCGAAATGCCCGAGCGCGATCCCGATGCGCCGGGGCCGTTCCGCCTGGCAGACAAGGACGCGACGGCCGCGATGTTGCAGCGCGCGGGCTTTGGCGATGTAAGGTTCACGCCCCACGCCGCCGACCAGCCGCTGGGCGGAAAGGGCGCAAGCCCCGATCAGGCGGCCGAATTCGTCCTTTCGGCGCTCGACATCGGGCCGATGCTGGCAGAGGCCGGCCCCGACCTTGTCAGCAAGGTGCGAGCGGACCTTGCCGCAACCTTCGCGCAGCACGTGAAGGACGGATCGGTCATGCTTCCGGGCAAGAGCTGGTTCGTCAGCGCCGTGGCAGCCTGATCGCCGGACGGTTCAGCGCGGGCGCATGGTCCAGCGGAAATGCGCCTGCGCGCGGTCGCGCCGCACTTCGCCCACGGTGCGGAAACCGCGATCCTGCAACATCCCACGCAGGCCGACCCAGTCGCTCCACCGCGTAAGCCCTTCGATTGTCGCGCCGCGCGGCACCCGCGCCAGTTCGCGCCGCACGGACAGGATGCCGCGGGCAAGGTCTATACCGCGTCCACCGGCGAATGCGGCGGAACCGGCGATGCGGCTGTCATAGACCACGACCCGCGCCTCTCCCCGCGCCGCGGTCAGCGGCAGGGCGGCGGCGGCCCCGGCAATCGCCCCCGCCTTCAGCACCGAACGGCGCGAAACCGCCGTCATTGCGCAGCCCCTGTGGTATCGCCAGCCGGTATATCGCTGGCGTCGGCATCCGGTTTGGCCTTGCCGAGGTAGTCCGCGATCTTGTCCAGTTCCGCGTCGGTCACGTCGACCGGCGTCTGCGGCGGCATCGCCCCCTTCCCTTCGCGCACCACCGTTTTCACGTAATCGGCGGACAGATCCGTGCGGTTGGAAAGAAGGCCCATTTCCGGCGGCCTGCCCAGCGCGACCTGTTGCTTGGTCAGCAGGTTGGTGCCCATCCCCCACGGCAGGTGGCAATAGCCGCAGCGCTGCTCGAAAACCGTCTTGCCGTCCGCCGTCGGCGCAAGCCGGTTGGCAGCGGGGTCGATCGGCGGACGCATCTGGTAGGTGGGGACCGGGCCGGCCGGTTCATGCTGCGTGCTGGCCGCTTGCTGGTCCGCCTTGCGGTCCTTCGTCGGCGTAAGGCTGCACGCCGCCAGCATCGCGGCGGACGCGGCAAGGACCGCAGCCGCCTTCACGAGCGCACCCCGGCTTCGGCGCGATAGGCTTTTGGCCAGACACCCTGCTTGCCCGGCGCAAGGATGCCGTGCGGGTCCAGTGCGTCCTTCACCTTTTCGTTGAAGCGGCGCAGCGCATGGTCGTTGAAACCGAACGTGTCCATCACCGGGTCCATCCAGCCAAGGTGCGTGCGGTATTCGGCATAGCCCGCTTTCGCCGTCTCGCTGATCAGCGCATCGAACAGCTTGCGGATATTGGCGACCTGTTCGGGCTTGTCGCGATCGTACATCAGCATGTTCACGTTGTTGGCGAAGCGCCCGCCCAGCGTGAAGCTGGCATAGAAATCGACATCGTGATCGGCGATGATCTTGCGGCTGCGTTTCAGCTGGCCGACCACGTGTTCGCTGGTGGCGGGGACCACCGGCGAAAAGCCCATGTGCCCGCCGCGCCCGCCGACCCAGTCGCTCATCTGCAAGGGCATCACCGTGGGAACGCCCATCGTCAGGTCATAATTGTCGATCGGATCGCCTTCGTGCCACCAGCTTTCCTGCGGCGGGGTGGAAAGGTGCTGGCGCATCGCGCCCTTCACGACCTCTGCCTTCGCCCGGACCACGCTTTCCTCGCCATAGAAGCGCAAGGTGACGTGCCAGTACCCCAGGTTGTATTGCTTGAGCAGTTCCTGCACCCGGCTTTCGGGGATCGCGCCGGGCTTGTCCCAGAAATCCTGCCGGTTGCCCAGCGGCACCAGCGCGCCCATCCAGCTGGGGATGAACACGTTCTGGTCTATCACGCCCGCGATCTTCAGCGGCGCGATGGTGTCGATCACCCAGGCAATGTCTTCCTCTCGCGGGATCTGCCACGACAGTTCCAGCGACGATCGGGGCGCGGGCATCAGCCACATGCCCGCCTTGGTCACCACCCCCAGGTTTGACTGGCTGAAGGCCAGATCCCACGTCGGGCCGTATCCGAACGGAAACAGGTGCCAGGCGGGATTGTCCTTCATCGCGCCAAGGCCGGTGCGCACAAGGTCGCCCTGCGGCAGAACCGCCTCTATCCCGCACAGGTGCCGCCCGTTGAGGCCATAGGGCGTATAGCCGATCCCGTGTTCCAGCGCATTGCCGATGACGGAACCCCAGCCGTTGCCCGGCACGGAAAGCCACAGCGGAATGTTCTCTCGCCGGATATGTTCGTAAAGATCGAAAAAGCCGACGCCCGGTTCCAGCACCGCATAGGCAAGCTTCGGGTCCACCTCAAGGATGCGGTTCATCCGCCCCAGGTCCATCACCACGCTGCCGGGCAGGCGCGGGGCGGCGGTGCCGTATCCCAGGTTCTTCCCGCGCGAAACCGGCCATAGCGGGGTGCGGTATTCGTTGGCGAGCCGGACGATCGCCTGCACTTCTTCCACCGTTTGCGGCGCGACGGCGGCCGATGGCGGCCATTCATCCTTCGGCCCCGGTGCATAGACATCGGAATAGGCATCGCGGTCCGCGTCGGTGGCCATGACCCAGTCCTTGCCCACCACGCCTTCGAAGGCCTTCAGTGCCGCCGAGAAACGCGCCGGGCTTACCCGCGGCGGCAGGACCAGTTTCACGCTTTCATCCTCCCATGCATGGCGCGACCTTGGAACCGCGCGCCGCGCCGGTCAACCGCCCCCTCAATAGTTGGAAAGGATCGCCAGCGCGGGCGCGTCCAGCGGTTCGCCCGCCTTCTGCTTGGCCAGTTCCTCTGCCCGTGTCTTGCCCTGGAGGTCTATCAGGTAGGCGTGGATCGCGTGGACCTGTTCCGGTTTCAGCAGGTCGTCCCAGCGCGGCATCCCCATCGGAACCAGCGCACCCTTCAGCACGATGTCGTCAAACGCTTCGTGCGTGCCGGGCTGCATCCGGCGCAAGTCCGGCGTGATGGAGCGCGGCTGGTTCGAATGGCAGATCGCACAATGCCCCATGAACGCCTGCTGCCCCTGCGCGATGGTCGCCGGGGTTACGCCCGGCGCCTGCTGCGGCGGCCTGGGCGCAACCTGCAAGGGCGGCAACAGCGGCGGGATCGGCGTTTTCCCGCCATCCAGCTTGAACACCAGAAGACGCCCCTGGTTGCCGCGCTTGTAGGCGGCGGCATAGCGCGGCACGAACGGAAAGCCGCCCCCGCCCCAGGCCGCCATCACCGCCACGTATTGCGTGCCTTTCACCTTGTAGGTCATCGGCGCCGCCAGGATCGAGGTGCCGGTGTCGATCGACTTCAAAAGCTTGCCGGTCCGTGAATCGCGCACTTGCAGCTTTCCGCCGATGGTGCCGTGGAACAGCAGGCCCGATGCGGTGGTCAGCACACCGCCGCGGTCCTGCCAGCCGCCGGTGTCGACCGCCCACACTGTCTTGCCGGTCAGCGGGTCGATCGCGCGGATCTGCGCCTTGGCCGGATTTTCCATCGCCCACTTGTAGGCGGGCAGATCTTTCACCGCCTTGACCAGCGGCGGCGGCATCGTCGCCAGCGCGGGGCCGAGCACGGTGGTGAAGATCAGCGCCGCATCGGTGTTCAGTCCCTTGGGCTTGTATGGCTTTTCGCCCGGCGGCACGAACATCAGGTTCCCCATGTCGAGGATCGATCCGTAATAGAGCCCGGTACCCGGATCGTATGACGCCGGATGCCAGTTGCGCGCACCCGGCGTGCCCGGAAAGATGATCTGCGGCCCCTTCGAATAGTCCGACGTTTCGGGCGTCAGGATCGGCTTGCCGGTCTTCAGGTCCACCCCGCTCGCCCAGTTCATCCGCACCAGCGGACTGGCGCGCAGCACTTTGCCGTCGCGCCGGTCGAGCACGTAGAGAAAGCCGTTCTTCGGCGCGTGGAGCACGACCGGCGTATCCTTGCCGTCCACCTTCATGTGCGTAAGGATCATCGGCGCGCAGGCATCGTAATCCCACTGGTCCGCGGGCGATTCCTGGTAATGCCACTTCAGCCGCCCGGTCTTCGCGTCGATCGCCACGATGGACGAGACGAACAGGTTGCTGCCCCCGTCGGGAGAGCGGATTTCAAGGCTGTAAGGCTCGCCGTTGCCGGTGCCGACCAGCACCAGCCCGGTTTCGGGATCGTAGTTGATCGCATCCCACGGACCGCCGCCCAGCCCCTTGTCGAAGGCGCTGCGCGGGTCCCACGTCTTCAGCGCGCTTTCCAGTTCGGGATTGTCCTGCGGCCCCAGCTTCGGATCGCGCGGCACGACGTGGAACCGCCACGCGAGCTTTCCGGTATCGAGGTCATAGGCAGAAACATAACCGCGCGCGTCATAGTCCGCGCCGCCATTGCCGATCACCACCACGCTTCCGGCGATTTCGGGCGCGCCGGTGGAATTGGTGCCGCGCGAATGGTCCTCTATCGTGTCGGCCTGCCACACGACCTTGCCGGTCTTCCTGTCCAGCGCATAAAGTTTGCCGTCGAGCGCGGCGACATAGACCTTGCCATTGGCCAGCGCCACGCCGCGATTTGCCATGTCGCAACAGACGGTGCGGTTCACCTGCATGTCCACTTCGGGTTCGAAGTACCACAGCCGCTTTCCGGTCGCCGCGTCGAAGGCATAGGCACGGCCCGCCACGCCCGAGGTATAAAGCACGCCGTCCTTTTCGATCGGCGTCGCTTCCAGCACGCGGTTGGTGCCAAGGTCCGCCCCCCAGGCATAGCCGAGGCGCGAGACGTTGCCGGGACCGATTTCGGTCAGCGTCGAATGATGGGTCTTGCCCGCATCGCCGCCCGGATTGGTCCAGTCGTCGCCCGCCGCCGCCTGTTGCGGGGGCGCGGCGTGCGTGCCGCCCTTGGCGCAACCTGCAAGCAACGCGCACGAAAGCGCGGCAGCAAACAGTGAACGGAACGCAGGGGTCACTCTTCTCTCCCGTCAAGCGGCGCGATTCAGTCTTTGACGCCTCGGCCGATCTGTCGCATATCTTAACAAACGTTACAATATAGGGAGAGCGTCCGATGAGCCGTACCGCCGCGGAACAGGCGAACCTCGACCTTGTGCTTTCCATGTATCGCGACGTGCTGGTCGCGATGGATAGCAGCAAGGTCGATCAGTACATATCGCCGCAATACGTCCAGCATTCCTCGCTGGCGGCGCCGGGCGTCGATGCGCTGAAGGGCTTTCTGGACCATGTCCGCGCCGAATCGCCCGATGCGAAACAGACGATCCACCGCGCGATGGTGGATGGAGACCAGGTCGCGGTCCACGTCCATGTGGAACGCTTCCCCGGCGATCCGGGGCTGGCGGTGATCGACTGGTTCCGTGTGGAAGGCGACACCATCGTGGAACACTGGGACGTGATCCAGGCCGTGCCGGAAAACCCCGTCAACCCGCTCGGCATGTTCTGAGGGAGCCCCGCCATGCGCCTTTTGGTCCTTTCGCTCCTCGCCGCTCTCGTTCTGCCGCAAGCCGCGCGGGCCGCCGAATGCACGCTGACGCCGAAGCAGGTCGTCACCCGGTTCATGACGCAGTTCTATATCGACAAGGACGTGCGCGGCGCGTTCGAGACGTGGGTCGATCCCGGCTATATCCAGCACAACCCGATGGCGAAGACGGGACGCGACGCTGCCATTGCCTTTCTTGAACCGTTCTTCGCCAGGAACCCGCAGATCCATTACGACATCAAGCGCGTGATCGCTGACGGCAACCTTGTCGCCGTCCACTCCCACGGCGTGTTCAGGAAAGACGATCCGGGCATCGCCGTGGTCGATATTCTGCGCGTCGAAGGGTGCAAGGTGATGGAGCACTGGGACGTGGTCCAACCGGTTCCTGCCAAATCCGCCAACGACAACACGATGTTCTGATACGGGAGATTGCCGATGCGCTTTGCGAACAAGTCGGTCATGATCCTTGGCGGTAACGCCGGGATCGGCCTTGCCGCGGCGCGCCTGTTTACCGAAGAAGGCGCGCGCGTCGCGCTGACCGGGCGCAACGAACAGACGCTGGCAGACGCCGCGGACGAAACCGGCGCGCTGGCGGTGCAGGCCGACATGGGCGATCTTGCCGCGCAGGCCCACGCGCTTGACCGGATCGGCGCAGAACTTGGCCCGATCGATGCGCTGTTCGTCAATGCCGGCGTGGGCGGATTCGCGCCGGTTCCGGACGTGGACGAAGCGTTCTGGGACGGTATCCATGACGTGAACCTGAAAGGCGCGTTCTTCGCCATCCGCCACGCGCTGCCGCTGATGCGCGATGGCGGTGCCATCGTCGTCACCGGGTCGATCGGATCGGTCGCCGCGGTGCCGGGCAATGTCGCCTATGCCGCCGCCAAGGCGGGGCTGCGCGCGGTGGTGCGGATCGTCGCCAAGGAACTGCTGCCGCGCCGAATCCGCTGCAACATGGTCAGCCCCGGCCCGACCGACACGGAGATTTTCAAGCGCGGCGCAAGCGAGGAAGATATCGCGGGAATGCGCGAGATGATGGCGGGCGTCGTGCCCATCGGCCGCATGGGCACGAGCGAGGAAGTGGCTCGCGCCGCCGTATTCCTTGCCAGCGAGGACGCCAGCTTCATCAACGGTGTGGACCTGTTCGTGGACGGTGGGTCCATCGAGCTGGGTTGATCCGCCTACAGTATGAAGTGATCGCCCGACGCACGCACCGTCATCTCGCCGATGGAGACGCCCCAGGGCTGGTCGATCACATGGATGATCGCATCGGCGATGTGTTCGGGCGCAAGGCTTTCGTAAGCGATGTTTTCCGGGTCCATGCGCTCGGCCGCGATTGACCCGCTTTCGATCTGGCCGACCATTTCCATGAATGCGCCCGCGTTCTGCCCGATGATCCCGATGGTCGCATCGGGGTTGATGATCGTGCCCGAAAGCCCCGTGGCGGGAACGCCGGTGGGCTTGATCGTCGTTACCTTGATCTTGCCGCGCGCTTCCACGCGCAGCGATTCCGACAGCACGTTCACCGCCGCCTTGGTCGCGCCATAGACGGCAGCGCCGGTGACCGGGAAGTTGCCATAGATCGAGGAGAGGTTGACGATCTGCCCCCGCCCTTGCGCCATCATCGCGTCGTGCGCGGCCACCATGCCGTTGAGCACGCCCTTGAAGTTGATGTCGATGCACCGCTCCCACGCGTCATAGGCCTTTTCATGGTCGGCGATGAACGACAGCGGCATCGTGCCCGCGTTGTTCACCATCACGTCGATCCGGCCGAACGCTTCCGTCGCGGCCTTCACCAGCGCCTTCATGTCGTGCAGCTTCGTTACGTCCGTGCGCAGCGCTTTCGCGCTGCCGCCGCCGGAAACGATGTCCGCCACCACGTCGTGCACCGCTGCCTCGTTTATGTCGCCGCATACAACGTGTGCGCCGCGCGCGGCGGCCTTGCCCGCGACCAGCCGGCCGAATCCGCCGCCCGCGCCGGTGATGACGATGACTTTGCCCGCGATGTGATCTTCGCCCATGTCCCTCTCCTTGTCCGGGTGCCCGATGTTGTCAGATGCCGGATGGCATTCCGTCGATCAGGATCGTCTTCAATTCAAGGTATGGCTGCAAGCCTTCCGGTCCGCCCTCGCGCCCGATTCCGGATTGCTTGAAGCCGCCGAACGGCAGGCCGAAATCCATGCGCAATCCATTCTGCCCCACCCCGCCGGAGCGGATTGACCTTGCGATGCGATAAGCGGCGTCGGCATCGCCGGTCAGCACCGATCCGTTGAGGCCATAGTTCGATTGGTTGGCCAGCCGGATCGCGTCGTCCTCATCCTCGCAGGGGATCAGGCTGAGCACCGGGCCGAAGATTTCCTCCTGCGCGATGCGGCTGGAATTATCGACGTTGGCGAACAGCGTCGGCTCTATGAAATAGCCCTGGTTCAGGTGCTTGGGCCGCCCGCCGCCGGTCACGAGGTCGGCGGTCTTCCGGCCTTCCTCGATATACATCTCCACGCGCTCAAGCTGGCGTTTCATCGCCACCGGGCCAAGCTGGGCGGCGGGGTCGTCGCTGTGGCCGATCACCACCTGCTTCATTTCCGCGGCGATGGCCTCGGCCAGTTCGTCGTGCCGCTTCCTGGGCACGATCACCCGGCTCAGCATCGCGCAGACCTGCCCGCTCATCATCGTGATCGTGCCGGTCAGCATCTTCGCCGCCGCGTCTATCGGAAAATCGTCGCGCACGATGGCCGCCGACTTGCCGCCCAGTTCCAGCGTGCAGCGCGCCAGCCGCGCGCCGCAAACGCTGGCGATGCGCTTGCCCGCAACGGTCGATCCGGTGAAGCTGACCTTGTCCACGCCTTCGTTGCAGACCATGTGGTCGCTCGCCTCACGGTGCCCGGTAACAAGGTTCACCACGCCCGCCGGCAAGCCCGCCGCTTCAGCCGCCTCGGCGATGATATAGGCTTCCAGTGGCGTTTCCGGGCTGGGCTTCATGATCACCGTGCAGCCGCACAGCAGCGCATAGGCAACCTTGTTGGCCATGATGCCGAACGGCCCGTTCCACGGCGCGATGGCCGCGACGACGCCGACCGGCTCATAGGCGATCAGCGCTGCTTCGGCCGCCATTGACGGGCGCTTCTGAACGAATTCGAAGTTCTCCGCGAAACCCGCGATCTGGCCCAGCACCGCGACCGAACCGCCGTGCATCGGCCCGGCGAAGCTGGCGAGCCCGCCCATCTGCGCGGTCCAGGCTTTCGCCAGTTCGGGCACGCGGGTTTCAAGGTGCGCAACCATGCGGCGGAACGCGGCGATGCGTTCGGCAGGCGGCGTGGTCGGCCACGGCCCGTTGTCAAACGCCGCGCGCGCCGCGGCAACGGCCGCGTCCATGTCCGCCTCGTCCGCTTCGGCGACACGGCCCACGACCTGCTCTGTATTGGGAGAGACCAGATCGATCATCCGGCCAGAGTGCGCGGGAATCCACTCGCCTCCGATATAGAGCCGGTCCGGATGGGCGATCGTCACGCCTTCGGGAATCATTGCTGCCTCTCCTTGTTGCCGCGCGCTGTGTACCGCTGCGGGCGCGCTTCCGTCTCGCGGCACGCTCATCTTAACGAATGTTACGATTGCCGCAAGCATGGCGCAAACGAAAAAGGGCGGCCCGGATGGACCGCCCTTTCCCTCATGTTATGCGGTTGCCCGCACTATCCGTGACGATCAGAATTCCTTGCGGACGCTGATCGCGAATTCACGCGGCTTGCCGACGTTGGAATAGGTCGTTCCCGCGAAGGCATAGAGCGCGGCGAACCGGATCGGCAGCAGGTAATAGTGGTCGAAAAGGTTCTGAACCTCGAACGAAACCGACAGGTCCTCGTCCTCGTTCTTCCAGGTGATGCGCGCGTTTCCGATCGCATAGGCCGGGTTGAAATCGAGCGAGGAGAACGGCGTCAGGCGGCCAAGGCTCTGCTTGCCGGTATAGGCAAGGTCGAAGCGCGGGGTGATCGATCCGGCATTACCGCCAAGGTAGGCCTTGTACTGGATGCCGAAGCTGCCGCGCCAGCTGGGCGACACGATCGGGTCGGACATCTGGATCGATTGTCCGACTGTCTGGCCGATCTTCTTCCATTCGCCATCGATGTAGCTGAGCGAGGCATCGATATCGAGGCCGTCGACCGGGGTCGCGCTGAACTCCGCCTCGAAGCCGTACATCTTGCCGTCACCCGCGTTGCCGATGGCAGCGCAAGGAAAGGGGTCTGTTCCCACGGGAAGCCCGTCGAGCACCGAACAGTCGGCCAGCGGCAGCTGGATGTTCTTGTAATCGTTATAGAACGCCGCAAGGTTCAGGCGCATGCGGTGATCGAACAGATCGTTCTTCAGGCCCACTTCATACGCAGTGAGCGTTTCGGGGTTGAACGTGCCGTTGATCGCCTGGTTCTTCGTGAACGGACGCGCCGTGACGCCGCCGCCCTTGAAGCCCGTGCTGATCGTCGCATAGGCAAGCACCTGCGGATTGAAGCGATAGTCGACAGACACGCGGTAATCCCAGCGGCTGCCATTGTAGACCGCCTGCGACCCGTCGAGCAGGCCCACGCCGAACAGATCGTTCAGCACCCCGCCGCTGAAAGTCTTGCGCACGAAGGTATAGTCCTTGTGCTCCTTCGTGTAACGGATGCCGCCGGTGATATTCATCGCCGGGGTCGGGTGCAGGATGACCGTGCCGAACACCGCCTTGCTGTTCGCCTTGATCGGGTCGTTGCCCTGGAACTGCAAGTAGGCAGTCGGCGAGATGTACCGGATATCCTGTCGCGTGAAGTAGACAGATTTCTGGTCGGAATAATAACCGCCCAGCGTCAGGTCCGCGAGATCGCCGAGCTTTGCGTTAAGGCGCAGTTCCTGACTGAAGAAGTGGAAATTCAGGTCGTTGTAGCCGGCGCCGCCGATGAACGGATCGGGCGTATAGTCATCGTCCGTTCCGAAGATTTCCTCGTACTCGCGATAGGCAGTGATCGACTTCAACGTCACGTTGTCGGCAAGCGTGATGTCCATGTTGCTGGAAACGCCCCACCCCGTGAACTTGGTGGTATTGGGCATATAGTATGCCGCCGGGGCCTGCCCGCCAGCCGGAAGATACCAGTTGGCATAGGTACAGAACCTGCCGCAGGTGAAATCGATGCCATCAGAGGTCGCGGTATTGTCGGCCGTGATTACACCCGCCGCATTGAGCCGCTTTTCGTAGGTGTAGTCACCAGTGACGATCCAGTCGAAATTGTCGCTGGGATTATAGCGCACCGACGCACGCACGCCTGCATAGTTTTTCTCGCCCAGCTTGCCGACCACGCAATTCGCCGGAGTAGAAGGCAGCGGATTGAGCGTCGTCGAAACGGACTGCGGATCGCCGTTAAAATCTATGTAGTTGTGCGTGATCGTAGTGCCCGGATGCGCGCAGCCATAGTCGATCTGGTTCACATAGCCGTCCTGGTGCTTGTAAACACCGGCGACGCGCGCGAACAGGCTGTCGGTCAGCTTCACGTTCATGCTGGCGCGAAGGTCCATGCGCTGGCGCGAACCATACGCGGCTTCGATGCTGCCGCTGTTTTCCGCGTTCGGCTTTTTCGAGAACAGCTTGATCGCGCCACCGATCGAGTTACGGCCGGTCAGCGTGCCCTGCGGCCCGCGCAGCACCTCGACCCGGTCGAGGTCGAGAAGGTCGAGCACGTTGCCGGTCAGCGTGGCGTAATAGACATCGTCGACATAGATGCCGACGCCCGGCTCATAGGCGGGGTTGAAGTCGTACTGGCCGATGCCGCGGATATAGGCAGCCATCGACGAACCGAAGGCGCCGCCCATCTGCGTAAGCTGCACGTTCGGCGCCTGCGCGGCGACCTGCGAAAGGTCGGTCTCGTTGCGCGCGGCGAGCATGTTTGCGTTGACCGCGGTGATCGCCAGCGGCGTATCCTGCAGGTTCTGCTGCCGGAACTGTGCGGTAACGACGATTTCCTGCGTGGAATCGTCCTTCTTGTCTTTCGTTTGAGCGTCTTGCGCATGAGCCGGCATCGCCATGCCGAGCGCAAGAGCGGAAAGGCCCGCGCCAAGCGCAAGCCGCCTGGACGCAATTCTGGTGTTGCGTGAAGTCATGTCCCTCTCCTGCTGGGGTTCTCTCCAGGGAACCCTGTCGTACCGATTGTTAGTAAGACATACGAATTTGCGGATTGCAAGACCCTGCTTTGCTGCGCAGCATTCCGCTCGAAAGTGGTGCAAAAAAGGCACATATGTTAGATTTTTCTAATCGATTGTTATGGTTGCGCACGGCTTGTTTGGGGGGCAATAGCTGACCGCATGGGGCAAGATATCCACAAAGAAAGCGGCCATCGTCCGTGGACCGACGAATCGGCCCAGGGCTTGCTGGTCGACCTTCTGAAACTGGCCAGCCTGATCAATGCGCCCATGCGCGAAGGCGTGGCCGATCCTTCCGGACTGACCCGCACAGAGTTGCAGATCCTGCTGGGCCTTGCCGGCGAAGGTGCGCTCGCAGGGCACGACCTGTCCGAAGTGATGGGCCTTGCCCCCATGAACGTGAGCCGCGCGCTGGCCGCGCTCTCGTCGCAAGGGCTGGTCGAACCTGATGGCGATCACACCGGCCGCCGGCGCAAGCCGATGCGGTTGACCGAAGCAGGCCGCCGCAAGATCGACCAGGTGCTGCCCGACATGAACGACATCGCCGAAATGCTGCTCGGCGCCCTGTCCTCCAGAGAGCGATCCGCTTTCCAGGCATCCGCGCGCAAGGTCATTGCACGGATGACGGACTGGATGGGGGAGCATCATCCCGAAATTCCGCGCGGCCAGCGATAGACCCCTCCCGTCCCTGCCTTCGCAGAGACGGGATCGTCGGAGCATCAGGGCCAGGTTTTCTGCATCGCGGTGAAGTGTTCCTTCACGAAAGCCGCGCCCAGCACCGGATGCGCGAAGCTCATCGCCACTTCCTGCCGGTTGGGCCATGTCGGGCGCCATTCGTCGTCCGGCAGGATCACGTCGGGACCGATCGGATTTTCCGGGAAGCATTCCACAGCGGGCTGCAAGTGCGCCGGGGTATGCGCCCAGCCCGCCTCGTAATCGGCCTGCCACTGCATCATGTAGTTCAGGCGCTTGATCTTCCACACGCCGTCTTCGCGCACATAGTCGTTTTCGTACAGACCGGCTTCCCAGAACTGCTGCGGCATCCCTTCGGGCAGCGCATCCTTGATCTCGTCATGCCAGCCGCCCGCCAGAATGCCGCGAAAGCGACCCTTCGCGGTCTTGCGGTCGGGCGCGACGGTGATGATGTCCTGCAACTGGAAATGATCGAGCAACAGGCCCTTTACCGGGCCGCGACGGCCGCCGGTGAACAGGTTCTGGAACCACGTGCCGTAAAGCCGCATCACGCCCGCGTGGCCGCGATACTCGCCTGAAAGGAACACCACCGCGCCGTCTTCGGCAAACAGCCCCGCCACTTCCTCTGGCCGGTTGTAATCGATGTAATAGCCATAGGCCATTTGCAGGCGGCGGATGGCGGCCTTGTCCTCGATTTCGGCCACGCTCTTTTCAAGCGCGGCCAGCCGGGTTTCGACGTCGCTCATTTCAACTCTCCCAATGCGTTCGTTTGTATGCAACACTAACAATTGAGAGAATTAATGCGAGAGGAAAATTGCACATGGGCAACTGGAATGGCCGCGTGGCCTTCGTCACCGGGGGCGTTTCCGGGCTGGGTCTGGGGATCGCCAAGGCATTCAGCGATGCGGGGATGCGGCTGGCGCTCAGCTATCGCAACGAGGACTATCGCGCGAAGGCAGCCGAATGGTTCGCGGCGAACGGTCGTGAGGAGCCGCTTTGGGTGAAACTGGACGTTACCGACCGCGCGCGGTTCGCCGAAGTCGCAGACGAGGTGGCGGCGCATTTCGGCGCTGTCCACGTGCTTTGCAACAACGCCGGCGTTTCCGTTTTCGGGGATACCGCCGAAGCAAGTTACGGCGACTATGACTGGATCATGGGGGTCAATTTCGGCGGCGTGGTCAACGGTCTTGTCAGCTTCCTGCCCAAGCTGAAAAAGGCAGGCGGCAAGCGCCACGTGACCAACGTCGCATCGATGGCCGCCTATCTCTCCGGCCCGCAGGCGGGAATCTACACGGCGAGCAAGTTCGCTGTGCGCGGGCTGACCGAATCGCTGCGCTACAACCTTGTGCCGCTTGGCATCGGCTGTTCACTGGTGTGCCCTGCCCTCGTCGCGACGAACGCGTGGGATTCGGCCTTCCGCCGCCCCGGAGAATTTGCCGATTCGGGCTTTGGAGAGGTGGACAAGGACCAGCTCACCACCTTCGGCAAGGTGTTCGAACAGGGCATGGACCCGCACGAAGCGGGCCGTCGCATCCTTGCCGGGATGTCGGAAGGGAAAGGCACGATCTTCACGCACCCCGAATTCGCGGAAGACTTCAAGGCAATCTATGAAGACAGCCTGGCGGCGCTTCCGGACGAGGCAGCCCCGCCCGAACGGCTGGAAATCGAACGCCTGCGCCGTGAAGCGAACAAGGCCGCGCTGGAAGGCAAGGCGATCTCCATCGACGACTTGAGCTAGCTTTTCGCGCTGCTATCCTGCCGCATGGGCGGGCAATTGCAGCGAAGGGCCGATGCCATGTGCGACGAATTCACCGAAGCCGACAACGAGGCGCTGCTGGCGCGGCGCGCGCTGAACCGGCGCGACTTCACGATTGCCGGGGCAAGCGTTGCGGCGCTGGCCGTCATGCCCGGCTGCATGGCAAAGGACCAGCCGCAGGCAAGCGGATCGGGCAAGGCCGCGCCCGCGCTGGAAACGATCTCGCAAACGGTCATGGTCGACACGCCCGACGGGCAGGCCGACGCATTCTGGGTTCACCCGAAAGAGGGCAAGCACCCCGCGGTGCTGATGTGGCCCGATATCGCGGGCCTGCGCGACGCGTTCCATACCATGGCCACGCGGCTGGCGGGGGCCGGCTATGCGGTGCTGGCGGTCAACCAGTATTACCGTTCCGCCCCGGCTCCGGTGCTGAAGGACTTTGCAGAGTGGCGGTCCGACGCGGGGCAGGCGAAGCTGCGCCCGATGATCGCCGAGATCACGCCCGATCGCACCACCAGCGACGGCGGTGCGTTCGTGGCGTGGCTCGACAAGCAGGAAGCGGTCGATACGGCGAAGAAAGTGGGCACGGTCGGCTATTGCATGGGCGGGCCGTTCACGGTGCGCACCGCCGTCGCCGCGCCGGACCGCGTGGGCGCTGCCTGCTCCATGCACGGCGCGAACCTTGTCAGCGACGATCCGCAAAGCCCGGTCAAGCTGCTCGGCAAGACGAAGGCCGCATACCTGTTCGCGATCGGCCAGAACGACGACGAGCGCCAGCCCGAGGCGAAAACCGCTCTGAAACAGGCCGCCGAAGCCGCCGGGCTTCACGCCGAAGTCGAGGTTTACCCCGCAAACCACGGCTGGTGCGTGATCGACACGCCGGTTTACGATCACGACGCGGCGGAAAAGGCGTGGGGCCGGATGCTGGCGACGTTCGGAACCTATACCTGAACTGCGCGCACGCGCAGGCGGGAAACGTTCAGGTTGGCGGAGCTTCGGCTGCTGCCTTCAACATCGCGGCATTCGCCTCGATCATCTGGCGGGTAGAGCGCGCCGGGCGCCCGGTCAGCCGCTCGACATCGTTCGTGCACACCGCAAGGAAGCCTTTGCGGATCGCCTGTCCGAACGTCACCATGTCGTCGCTGTTCCACGGGATGCCATTCACCGAGCTATCGTCCACCGGGCGGCGCGGAATGCCCATCGCATCGAACATCGCGTATTGCGCTTCGTCATCCGCGCTCACGTATTCCAGCGGCACGCCGGTCACTTCGGCCATGATCGCGGTGACAGCCGCGAACGTCTGAAGTTCCGGCCCGGTAATGTTGTACGTCTTGCCTTCGTGGCCTTCGCCGGTCAGCACCGCCGCCGCGCTGTCGATGCAGTCGTCGCGCCAGACCATCGCTTCAAGACCATCGCCCGCGTTGGAAATCCATTTGCGCGTGGCCATCACGCCAGGCCCGGCCATCACGATCATCGCATCGGCATAGTGCGCGTCGCGCAGCATGGTCCACGCCATGCCCGATGCCCTGATCAGTCGCTCCGTCTCTATGTGATCGTGCCGCACTTCGGCGGGGTTGGCCGGATCGTCGATCCCGATGAAGCTGGTATAGGCGATGTGCTTCACCCCGCCCGCCGCCGCCGCGTCGATCGCCGCCTTGTGCTGCACCACGCGCGCGCCAACGCGGGTGCCGCTGATCAGCAACATCCTGTCCGCTCCGTTTACAGCGGCCACCAGCGTTTCGGGCCTGTCGAAATCGCCATAGCGCACGTCGCACCCTTGCGCGGCGCGGTCCGCCAGCTTTTCCGGCTTGCGCGTGATCAGGATCAGGTCGCGCGCCCGGCCCGCGGCGACCAGCCGGTCGGTCAGCCCGCTGCCGTACTGGCCAGAGGCTCCGGTGATGACGATACGGCTCATGGTCTCAGCCGAGCGCGTCGAGTTGCGTCTGCGGCACCCACCAGCCGTGGACTTGCGGGCGCAGCCGCGTGGGGATCGTCACTTTGGCGACCGCGCCGGCGCCGATGTTCCCGGCATCGACCACCCAGGCTTCGTGCACGAACTGGTTGTCGCCGGTCTGCTGGTCCACGATCATCACCAGCCAGCCGTCCTTCGACGGGTCGCTGGCGGGAACGTGCACCGGCTCGTTGAAACCGGCCAGCGGCGGGAGCGGCAGCGCGCCGGTTACGTGCGGCGCGGGCGTGTCCATCCCGTCAAAACGCAGCAGCAGGTTGAAATCGACCCCCACCGGCCCGGCAAGAAGCGGCGGCCCCTGAAGATCGGGGTTCATCGTCAGCATCCAGCCGGTCTTGTACGGCTTGCCCTGCTTCTTCGCCGGGATCACCGGGAAGTCTCCGGGCGGGCCGATCAACGTTTCCGTCACCTCGCCACCATCGGCCTTGGGGTCCACGGTCCAGCGGGTGAGCGCGCCCTTTATGTCCTGCTGCCCCATGACGATGCCCGAAGGTTCGCGGATGAAGGCGAACGCGTTGGTGTCGTTGAGGCACGCATCGAAATGGAGCATCCCGCTCTCATCCTCCCACGCGTTCATCATGTGATACGAATGGCAGCCCTTCGGCCCCTTGAACCACTTGATCTCGCTGACGTCGCCATAGCGCGGCATCACGCCCAGCCAGCTGTCCAGCTCCGGTTCGTGGTGCCAGTGCTCTCCGCCCGCCTTGATCCGGTCGAGGTCCGCCGTGGTGGGATAGATGGGAAACAGCGCATAGTTTTCGCTGATCGTGAAGTCGTGCATCATCGCGCAATAGGGCGCATCGAACCACTGTTCGCTTTTCAGCGTGCCGTCCGGATTGACCACGCAATAGGCGACCTTGGTGGACGCGCAGCCGTCGGCTTCGTAGCCATAGAAGAACAGTTCGCCCGTCTCCGCGTCGATGCGCACGTGCGCGGTCATCGTTTCGGATTTCAGCGCGCCGCCGAAGTCATAGCTGCCGATGGTTTCCAGCGTGATCGGATCGACGCGATAGGGCCGGCCGTCTTCCTTGGCCATCAGCAAGCGGCCCGCGTGCCAGACGGGGGTGGTGTTGGCCACCGTGCGGTCTATGCCCTGCACGTCCGGATCGTCGGTAAACGGGTTGCGATACTTGCCGAAGCGCGCATGGCCCGCTTCGACTTCCGCCTTGTGGCGCGCGGTCTGGACGAACCTTATCGCGAAATCGGCGGTTCCGTCGTCGTTGAACGACAGGCGGCTGATCATGCCGTCCCCCGAAAGGGTATGGTCGTTTTCGAACTTGGGCGGGAACGCGGGATCGGGAACCGCACGATAGAAGCTTCCGCGCACTTCCGCCGGCAAGTCTCCTTCGACCTTCAGACCCTTCAGATCGACTTCCTGGCCCACCGGCTCGTTCAGGCCGGTAAAGTACTGCGTCTGCGGAAACGCACCCATCGCATCCTCCAATCCTAACTATTGTTATGATTGGTCTAGCGCGTTCGGCGCGCCGCGAAAAGGCCTCATTCAAAAAAACAGGCCCGCCGACTTATACCAACCTGCACTGATCCCAACCCATGAGGACGGTTTCTGGCGGCTCCCGGCAAGGAGCGCCCGAAGGGATGATGTGGTTCATCATACCAAGGGCGCGACGCTGTCCGGGGGCCGCCAGAAATCGCCCGAAGGGTTGCCCTTCCCCGCCCGCTGGACTTCGTCGCAGCCTTGCGACGATGAACCACATCGCCGCTGCGGCCACTCCTCGCCAGCGAACGGGGAAGGGCAATCCCCATGGGTTGGGATCAGTGCAGGTTGGTATTACGCCGACGGGCCCGCAGTTCAGGATGAACGTGTTCAGAATTCCTTGCGAAGCGTCACCGCCCAGGTCCGCGGCATGCCCGGCGCGCCCGAGATGGCACCGGCTGCGTTGAACTGGCTGTACTTCGAAAGGAAGTAGTACCTGTTGAAGACGTTCTGCACTTCCAGGCTGACCGACAGCGGCTTGTCTGCATCCTGCATCCACGTCAGGCGCGCATTGCCGAGGAAATAGCCGTCGATGCGGTTGGAAGCGACCAGCGTGGCGAGCGGACCGCCGCCGCCGTCAAGGCCAATCAGGCCCACAGGCGTCAGCGTATCGGCCGCAACGGTGCTGGAGACGACCTGCGAATCGACGTTCAGCGCGTCGGAATAGATGTGCGACTGATAGCTGCCGTCGAAGCGCGGGGTCAGCGTGCCGCCCAGAACGTTCCGGATGTCGTACTGGACGCCGAAGCTCCACTTCCATTCGGGCGTATAGGGCGTGATCATGTCCGGCGTCACGCCGGTCGATGCCGTATCCACGCTGGTGTACTTGAAGTCGAGGTAGCTGAGCGATCCGTCGATCGCGAGACCTTCGACCGGGCGCAGCGAGGTCTCGACCTCGAAGCCCTTCACGTGCGCGCTGCCGGTGTTGGTCGGCCGCAGGCAGGGCGTGGCCTGTCCGATCGAGGCAAGGTCCGCGCAATAGCTCGCCTGCAGGATGATGTTCTTGTAATCGTTGTAAAACGCCGAAACGTTGAAACGCAGCATCCGGTCGAACAGGTCCGACTTGAAGCCCACTTCATAGGCAGTGATCGTCTCGGGCGTGAACACCTGTTCCTGGCTGGGATAGAACGGACGCGGGTTGACGCCGCCACCGCGATAGCCGGTCGAAACCTGGGCATAGGCCATGAAATCGCGGCTGAAGCGATAGTCCAGCGCCACGCGCCAATCGGTGCGCGATGTCTTGAAGTGCGCCGATGTTCCGTTGAGGCCATAGAGCAGGCAGTTGGGCTGGTTGCCCAGCCCCGTCGGCCCGTCCAGCAGCGGTCCGGGCACAACGCCGGCAAGCTGCAGGAAGAACGTGCAAGGGCCCTGGATGTCGGTGCCGTCCGGGTTGTGACGCTGGTATTCGTAGTCCTTCTTGTCCCACGACTGGCGCACGCCCGCGTTGACGGTCGCGCCCGGCAGGAATTCCCACGAGACGTTGGCGAACAGCGCCTTGCTCGTCGCCGGCGTCGGGTCGGGACCGTGCAGGAAGTCGATCCCCGCATAGTTGAGGTCGATACGGCCCGAGAACACGCCCTTGGTGTGGAAGTAGAACCCGCCGACCGTGTAGTTGATGGTGTTGTTCGCCGCCTTGCCGCTGAGCCGGATCTCCTGGCTCCACTGGGTGTTCTTCTGTCCCTGGTCGAGCAACTGGTTGAGCACCGGCGCGCCGTCGGACACGAAGTTCCAGTCCGACGTATAGTGGCGCCACGCCGAAATCGATTTCAGCTTCAGGCTGTCGGTCAGGTCGGCGTCGATCGTCAGCGCCGCGCCATAGTTGTCGAGGTTGGAGTGCGGTGCCGACGCGAACGGCTTGTAGGCCATCTGCGAATCGCGCGGTGCGTTGTCGGCATAGTTCGAATACGAGATATAGCGCCGGTCGTAACCGGTGATCGTGTCGCACGAATTCACGCCGTTCGGCACGAACTGGCAGTTGAGCCGCACCGGATTGCCGTCTGTGCCCATCAGCCACGGGCGCGGGCCACCTGTTGCGCTGGGGCCGTCGAACACGGCAGAGGCGTTGTCGTAAAGCGCGACGGCCGCGCCGGGCTCATCCCGCTCGCGCGTGTAGTCGGCCGAAAGGTTCACTTCGATATCCGGTGTCGGCAGCCAGCGCAGGGCCACCTTGCCCGCCGCGAACGACTGGCCGCCCTGCCAGCCGAGCGTCGGGTCCGCGCCGGCGGTGTTGGTCGGCACGTTCGAACCGGGGTGCGTCGCCGCATAATCGAGCAGGCGGACATAGCCGTCGTGGTTCTTGGTGGCACCCGAAACGCGCATGAAAAGGTTGCTGGCCAGCGCGACGTCGAAATAGCCCTTGGCGTCGATGCGGTTCATCGATCCGCCCGTCACCTGGATTGCGCCGCTGTTGTCGCCCTTCGGCTTGGTCGAATAGACCTTGATCGATCCGCCCAGCGAGTTGCGGCCGGAAAGCGTTCCCTGCGGACCGCGCAGCACCTCGACCCGCTCGACATCGGCAAGGTCCAGAAGCGAACCGGTCAGCGTCGGCAGGTAAACATCGTCCAGATACATGCCCACGCCGGGTTCGAGCGCGAAGTTGGGGTCCGTCTGCCCGACCCCGCGAATATAGGCGATGATGCCCGGCCCAAGCTCCTGGCCTTGCGGCTTCAGCGTCACGTTGGGCGCCTGCTGGGCGATCTGCGCAACGTTCGTCTGCCCGCGCTGTTGAAGCTCGGCGGCGTTGACCGCGGTGATCGCCAGCGGCGTATCCTGCAGGTTCTGCTGGCGGAACTGCGCGGTGACCACGATGACCGGCATCGCGGAATCGGACTTCGCGGCATCTGCCTGCGCGTTGGACTGGTCCGCCGCCGGGGCGCCCTGCGCCATCGCGGGATTTGAAGCGAGCGCCAGCGCTGCCACGGCAACGCCGGACAGTATGCGTACACGATTGCGTGTCATGAATTTCCCTCCCTCGAACCGGCAGCCACAAACGTGGCGGCCATTTAGGTCCGGGTTGGCTGCTATCACGCCTGTGATTTATTCGGCAACGCGAAATATTCGCATTGACGAATTTTCATGCAAAGTGTTGCCTATCGGTCCCAGAAAGCGATTGCGCGCATTTCGATGCTGGCGCGCGGCGGTGCATCGTCAGGCACGCCCGCCAGGTCGAATGCGACGTGCGGCACGTGGTGCGCACGGCCGGCATCGCTGTCGTTGGTCTTGAACAGCACCGCCTCGTCGACCGTCATGTCGGGGAAGAATGACCAGCGATGTGCCGGATTGTACGCGACGACCAGCCCTTCGAACGACCATTCGGGCTTGTCCGGTTCATCGAAGATCGCATCGGCCAGGATCAGGTCTTGCGCGGCCAGCGTGCGCGCATCGCAGAAGGCCAGCGGCACGTCCTGCGGCGGAGCGGAGATCGCGCGCCAGACGTTATAATGGCAACAGCGCGCAAAGGGCTTCCCGCCCGCGGCGCGCTCTGCAAACGCAGCGGCGGTGCTGTCCGATATGTCGATATGCGCAAAGCGCGCGGGCATCGAATTGTTAAGGCTGCCCGCCCTGCCGGAGCGTTCGGAAAAGCGCAGCACGCCGGGGCTGGAGACGACGACGCGATCCGCCCCCGTCTCTTTGCGCACCAGTTCCTCGATCTCGGCCGGGTGGACGCGCGCCATTTCCTCGCGATCGGCGAAATCGGTGACCGCGCTTCGGTGCCGCACGATCTGGAAGCCTTCGCGGTCGATAGAGGCGCCGGTCGCGCGCGCATCGTGCATCGCCATCGGGACGGGCACGATGTCCACCTCGTCCCGCTCGTGCGCGTTGGCGTAATAGCGCGGGCGGGCGAAGCGCCGTCCCGAATAGGCGATCAGCGCCTCCATTCCCGTCTCTCCCCGCGCGTTCGCTTACTTGGCGGCTTCCAGCTGCTTTTCGAGATCGCCCAGTACGCGATAGCAATCGAGCACTTGCGCCACCGAGCTGTTCGGTTCGCGGCCTTCGCGGATCGCGGCGATGAACTCACGGTCCTGCAGTTCGATGCCATTGTTTGAAACCGCGACGCCGGAAAGGTCGATCGGCTCTTCGCGTCCGTTCACCAGATCGTCATAGCGCGCGATATAGGTGCCGGTATCGCCGATATAGCGGAAAAAGGTGCCCAGCGGCCCGTCGTTGTTGAACGACAGCGAAAGCGTGCAGATCGCGCCGGTCTCGCTCTTCAACTGGATCGACATGTCCATCGCGATGCCCAGTTCGGGATGGATCGGTCCCTCTATTGCGTTGGCCTGCACGATCTTGCCCGCCTGATAGGCGAACAGGTCCACCGTGTGCGCCGCGTGGTGCCACAACAGGTGGTCGGTCCAACTGCGCGGCTCACCCTTGGCGTTCATGTTCTTGCGGCGGAAGAAATAGGTCTGCACGTCCATCTGCTGGATGTTGAATTCGTTCGCCTTGATCCGATTGTGCACCCACTGGTGCGACGGGTTGAAGCGCCGCGTATGGCCGACCATGCAGACAAAGCCGGTTTCCTTCTGCTTGGCGACAACCGCCTCCGCATCGGCCCAGCTGTCCGCCAGCGGGATTTCGACCTGCACGTGCTTGCCCGCGTCCATGCAGGCGATGGCCTGTTCCGCGTGCATCTGGGTGGGCGTGCACAGGATCACCGCATCGACATCGGAAAGCGCGAGCGCCTCAGAAAGTTCGGTTCCCGAATGCTTCGCGCCGTATTTGGCGGCCACTTCCGCCGCCTGATCCGCGCGGCGCGAGATGACAGAGGCGATCTCGACGCCGTCGACGTTCTTCAGTCCATCCAGGTGCTTTTCGCCGAAAGCGCCGGCGCCTACCAGGGCAATACGCATGTTGAACTCCTTCTCCCCCTCCTGTTCGCGGAAGGGACCAGGGGTGAGCAATGGCAGGGGTGTGCCCGAACGGCCCACCCCCGCCCCCTCCCGAAAGCGGGAGGGGGGATAATCAGGCCGTGACCGTCTCTTCCTCGACCGGTTCGAGCACAAGGTGCCCGATCGCGGTGTTGGAGCACGGCACGTGATAGTGGCGGTGGAGGCATTTCGTCTCCTTGCCCAGCGCACCGCGCATGATCAGCCACATGACCATCTCGATCCCTTCGGAACCGGTTTCGCGCAGGTATTCGATATGCGGAATCCAGCGCAATTCGTCGGTGGTGCCGATCAGCTTGTCGAGGAACATGTTGTCCCAGTCCCTGTTGATCAGCCCGGCGCGCGGTCCCTGCAACTGGTGGCTCATGCCGCCGGTGCCCCAGATCTGCACGTTCAGGTCTTCGGGGAAGCTTTCCACCGCGCGGCGGATCGCTTCGCCCAGCGCCCAGCAGCGATTGCCCGAGGGCACCGGATAGGTAACCACGTTGACCGCCAGCGGAACCACCTTGCACGGCCATTCCTCTACATCGCCGAACATCATCGACATCGGCACGGTCAGCCCGTGATCGACGTCCATCTCGTTGATGATGGTCATGTCGAATTCGTCGAGGATCAGGCTTTGCGCCACGTGCCAGGCCAGATCGGGATGGCCGATCACGTCGGGCACCTTGCGCGGCCCCCATCCTTCGTCCGCGGGGGCATAACGCTCACCACAGCCGATCGCGAATGTGGGCACGATCTTCATGTCGAAGGCCGATGCGTGATCGTTATAGACAAGGATCACGACGTCGGGCTTTTCGGCCTTTTCCCATTCGCGGGTCCATTCGTACCCCTTGAAGATCGGGCCGAAGTAATCGTCCTTGTCCTTGCCGAAATCGTGCGCGACGCCCAGCAGCGGAACGTGGCTGGAGGCGACGCCTGCGGTAATGCGGGCCATGTCAGTTGCTCCCCTTGCTGTCTTTGTGCGGAGCGCCATTGCCGAAGTCGGCATCGGCCCCCGAAGTATCCTTTACCGCCGTCGCCTGACTGGCACCGGCGCCCGCAACCGCGCGATTGGCGCGGATCGAACGATTGCCTTCGGGGGAACGCCCGCCGGCAACCATCATCGCGGTATATTCCTCGAAGTTCATGTCGGTCATCGTGCTGACTGCCTGTGCGAAGCTGAAACCGTCGGTGCTGAACAGCTTGGCAAGGAAATAGACGTTGCCGCCAAGGTCCAGCAGCTTGTTGTAATCACGCGCCAGCAGCGCCGCCTTGCCTTCGTCGGAGATGTCCCACTCGTCGAGATAGGCCTTTTCGTCCGCCTTGAAGCGTTCGCGGTTCTCTTCCTTCATCAGGCTCATCGCGAACTGGTTTATCCAGTAGCCGCGCCGCGCCCGGGCTGCGGTGTAAACGCGCGTGCCGGGAATATCGTCGAACTCCGCAAGGTATTCGTGGATGTTCTGCGTGGGTCGTGGCTGGTTGCGGGCGTCGGTCACTTGCCCATCTCCTTCAGCTTGGCGTCAAGGCGCGGGAACACGCGGCGGGCATTGCCCTCGAAGATCGCGTGGCGCGCCTCGTCGGAAATGTCGAGAGCGTCGACATAGCGCTTGGTGTCGTCGAAATAATGGCCGGTCTGCGGGTCGATCCCGCGCACCGCGCCCACCATCTCGCTGCCGAACAGGATGTTCTTGGTGTCGATCACTTCATTGAGAAGGTCGACGCCCGGCTGGTGATAGACGCAGGTATCGAAATAGACGTTGTTCATCACGTGCCCGTCGAGGCTCGGCTGCTTGAGCATGTCTGCCAGCCCGCGATAGCGCCCCCAGTGATAGGGCACCGCGCCGCCGCCATGCGGGATGATGAAGCGCAGGTTGGGGAAGCGGCTGAACAGATCACCCTGGATGAACTGCATGAAGGCCACCGTATCGGCGGCGATGTAGAACGCGCCGGTCGCATGGAGACCGGGATTGCAGCTCCCCGAAACGTGGATCATGGCGGGCACGTCAAGCTCGCACATCGCTTCGTACATCGGGAACCAGTATTCGTCGGTCAGCGCCGGGTGTTCAAAATGGCCGCCGCCCGGATCGGGGTTGAGGTTGCAGCCGATGAAGCCCATTTCCTCAACGCAGCGGCGCAGTTCCTTGATGCTCGCCTTCAGGTCCGCCTTGGGCGATTGCGGCAGCATGCATACGCCGGTGAACGTTTCGGGAAACAGGTCCACCACGCGCGCGATCAGGTTGTTGCAGTGGATCGACCACGCTTCGGAAACCTGCTGGTCGCCGATATGGTGCGCCATTGCGCTGGCGCGCGGGGAAAAGATCGTGTGATCGGCGCCGCGTTCCTTGATCAGCTTCAGCTGGTTCTGCTCGATCGTCTCGCGGATCATGTCGTCCGGGATCGCGGGGTAGGCGGGCGGCGCGGAGCCGTCCTTGAACGCGGCCTTCTGCGCCTCGCGCCACGCGTTGTGCGGTTCGGGAGCGGTCGTGTAGTGACCGTGGCAGTCGATGACGAGGGTCAATTCATTTCTCCGGTAAGAGCCCCGTTCGGCCCGGACGACGGTGAGATACTTTCGTCGGGACCGAACGGATCGAATGCAGCGCCCGCCATGTCGCGCTGGCGGCGCACGGTGCCGGCGGTCATCACCGGCTCCACGCCCAGCGCCGTCAACGTCTTGGCGGATTCTTCCATTTCGGCGGCGCGGCGCACCCCGTGGGTGGTCATGCGCTCAAGATTGTAGGCCGCGCGTTCGGCCCAGCCGATCGTTTTTTCGCTGGCGTCGAGCGAGGCGAGCACTTCGTCCGCCACGCCCGCCGCATCGGCGGCGAGCATCATCTCGGCGGTCAGTGCCTCGACACCCTTGACCATGACCGAACGGATCATCTTGATCGCGCTGGCGCGGCCAACCTCGTCGCCCACCACGCGCACGTTGGCGTATCCCACGGCGCGCAACGCGTTAGCGGCTTCGCCCGCGGCAGGCCCGGAAACCAGCAGCGGCACGTTCATGCGCGCCGGGTTCACCGGCGCCAGAACCGCCACATCGACATAGCGCGCACCGGCGGCCTCCACGGCGCGCGCGGCGGCGCGCTTCGTTTCGGGCGCGACGGAGTTCATGTCGCACCACAAGGCGCCTGGCTTCAGCAGCGGTGCATCGCCTTGCGCCGCGTCGAGCGCGGAATCCGCCGTGACGAGCGACAACACCAGACCGGCATCGCCCAACGCCTGTTCGGCCGAAGCACAGACCACAACGCCCGCCGCTTCCATCGCCGCGCGGCGCCCGGAATCGATATCGAAAGCACGCGCACCCGATTCCCACCCTGCGGCGTCCGCGAAGGTCGATCCGGCCTCTCCGAACCCGATCAGGGCCAGCGTGGTTTCAGGCGTACTCTCCATGACCATGCGTCCTGCGTCGATGCGCGCGCACGGACAAATGAATAGACCGCGCCATTCATAACTTTATGCGAATTCATCGGCGGCCACTTCGCGAAGCATCGCCACGAAGGCAGCCTGTGTGGCGGTCGGCCGCCAGCCTTCGCGCGTGGTGATGCCGATGGTGCGCGTAACCGGAACCGGCGGCGGCAGGGTTTTCAGCACACCGCCGCGCAGTTCCACCGCAAGCTGGGCCGGGCTGAGCAAGGTCAAAGCATCCGAACCGAGCAGGAGTTCGCGCACCGCGAGCACGGACCCGCACTCTATCCCCACGTGCGGCGGCTCTGCCCCGGCCGCGCGCATCATGTCTTCCCAATAATGCCGCAGCGGCGTGCCGCGCGGCGGAAGTATCCACGGATAGGCGAGAAGCGCGTCGCTATCGACCACGGGCGCGCGAAGCAGCGGATGGTCCGCGCGCATGATCATCGCCGGCTCATCCTCGAACACGGCCTCTTGCGCCAGGTCGTCCAGCGCCGTTGCCTCGCGCAATGCGCCCAGCATCAGGTCGACCTCGCCATCGCGCAACGGGCCGGCCAGTTCGGCATGGCTGCCTTCGACCACCACAACGTCCACGCCCGGATGCGCGGCATGGAACCGCAGGACGCTTTCGGGCAGCCAGCGCGCGCGGCAAAGCGGCATCGCCCCGATCACGATCCGCCCCGCCGCGCGCCCCTGCCATGCGGCGACTTCGGCCAGCCCGGCGCGCAGTTCAGCCATTGCCAGGCCAAAGCCGCGCACGCGCCGTTCACCGGCCGGAGTCAGCATGATGGAGCGTCCGTGCCGGCCGACCAGCCGCTGGCCCAGCGCAACCGACAGGTCCGCCACCGCGCGGTGGAGCGATGCGGCGGAAAGCCCGGTCGCTTCGGCCGCGCCGGCATAGGAACCGGCCCGCGCCAGCGCCAGGAAAGCGCGCATCTGCGTGCCGGTAACGCGCGGGGAACCGATATGTGCAATCGCCGCCTCGGCGCGCGGCGCCAGCAGGCGGGCGGGCTCGGTCGGCGTCATCCCGCCAGACCCGCGTTCGAACAGCGCACAGTCTAGTTCAGCCTCGAGCCGGGCGATGGCCTGGGTCAGCGCGGGCTGGGTAAGGTTCACGCTGCGCGCCGCGCGCGTCACGCTGCCATGGCGGACCGTGGCGGCCAGCACGGCGAAGTGGCGGACGTTGGGCGCGGGAAGGATCATGCAATACTCGCTTAGCATTTCCTTATGGGGCGCGGCAAACATTGCATTGGCCGCGCGCGCACCCGTGGGCGCATGGCGCGCATCAACACGAATTTCCAACCGGGAGCAGGCACATGGCAGGCATCGTCGTCCAGAATATCGAGCGGGCTGACCCCGCAATCGTAGACGCACTGGGCAAGTGCGGCGTTGCCACGGTTCACGAAGCGCAGGGCCGCACGGGGCTGCTCGCCAGCCATATGCGCCCGATCTATCCCGGCGCGCGCATCGCCGGCTCCGCCGTCACGATCAGCGCGCCTCCGGGCGACAACTGGATGCTCCATGTCGCGATCGAACAGTTGCACGATGGCGACGTACTGCTGCTCGCCCCCACTTCCCCTTGCGAAGACGGCTATTTCGGTGACCTTCTGGCCACCAGCGCGATGGCGCGCGGCTGCCGGGGTCTGATTATCGACGCGGGTGTGCGCGACGTGCGCGACCTTACCGAAATGGGCTTTCCCGTATGGTCGAAAGCGATCTTCGCGCAAGGCACGGTCAAGAACACGCTGGGCAGCGTGAACGTGCCGGTGGTCTGCGCCAACGCCGCGGTAAACCCCGGAGACGTGATCGTGGCCGATGACGATGGCGTGGTCTGCGTGCCGCGCGAAAAGGCGGCCGAAGTGCTCAAGGCCGCGCAGGCGCGCGAAGCCAACGAGGGCGAAAAGCGCGAAAAGCTGGCGAGCGGCGTGCTGGGCCTCGACATGTACAAGATGCGCGAACGGCTTGAGAAGGAAGGGTTGAAGTATGTCTGAGCCTCACTCGGCCCCCTGCATGTGGATGCGCGGCGGGACGAGCAAGGGCGGCTACTTCCTCAAATCCGACCTGCCCACTGACACCGCCAAGCGCGATGCATTCCTTTTGGGCGTGATGGGCAGCCCCGACCCGCGCCAGATCGACGGGATGGGCGGCGCCGATCCGCTGACCAGCAAGGTGGGCGTGGTCAACAAGTCGGCGCGCGAAGGGATCGACGTCGATTACCTGTTCCTCCAGGTCTTCGTCGATCAGGCGATCGTTACCGACCAGCAGAACTGCGGCAACATCCTTGCCGGCATCGGCCCTTTCGCGATCGAGCGCGGTCTGGTGCAGCCGACCGGCGACGAGACGCGCGTGGCGATCTTCATGGAGAACACCGGACAGGTCGCCGTCGCCACCGTGCAGACGCCGGGCGGCACAGTCTCCTATTCGGGCGAGGCGCGGATCGACGGCGTGCCCGGCACGCACGCGCCCGTGCCACTGGAATTCCGCGACACCGCCGGATCGAGCTGCGGCGCGCTGCTCCCCACCGGCAACGCGGTGGACGTGATCGAAGGCGTGGCCTGCACGCTGATCGACAACGGCATGCCGTGCATCGTCTTCAAGGCCGAAGACGTGGGCGCGACCGGCTATGAAAGCCGCGAGGAACTGGAAAGCGAAGCCTTCGCGCCGATCCGCGCGAAAATCGAAGCGATCCGCCTTGCCGCCGGGCCGCTGATGAACCTTGGCGACGTGACCGAGAAAAGCGTGCCCAAGATGACGCTTGTCGCTCCGCCAAAGCATGGCGGCGCGGTGACAACGCGCGTGTTCATCCCCAAACGCGCCCACGCCAGCATCGGTGTGCTGGGCGCGGTGACGGCGGCAACCGCGTGTCTTGTGCCCGGATCGCCCGCCGCCGAAGTGGCCGTGATCCCCGAAGGCCCACGCAAGACGCTGAGCATCGAACATCCCAGCGGCGAGATGAGTTGCGTGCTGGAAGTGGACGACAACGGCGACGTGAAAACCGCCGCCCTGCTGCGCACCGCGCGAAAGCTGATGGACGGCGTGGTGTTCGTGTAATTCGTCGTCCCAGCGAAAGCTGGGACCGCTTTCGGCCAGCGCCGACCAAGAGGATGGAGATCCCGGCTTTCGCCGGGATGACGGAGTAGAAGATGACCGCCAACGAACACCAGCGCATCGTTTCCTGGCACGCCAACCCCAGCAAGCCGCGCTACACTCCGCCCGCCGGCGCGATTGACGCGCATTGCCATGTGTTCGGGCCGATGGCGCAGTTCCCGTTCAGCCCCAAAGCAAAATACCTGCCCGAAGACGCCGGGCCTGACATGCTGTTCGCGCTGCGCGACCATCTGGGCTTTTCAAAAAACGTGATCGTGCAGGCAAGCTGCCACGGCACGGACAATTCCGCCACGCTGGACGCCATTGCGAAATCGAATGGAAAGGCGCGCGGCGTGGCCGTGGTCGATCCCGCGATTTCCGAAGCGGAGCTTGGTAAACTGCACGAAGGCGGCATTCGCGGCATCCGCTTCAACTTCCTCAAGCGTCTGGTGGACGATGCGCCCAAGGACAAGTTTCTCGAAGTCGCGCAGCGCTTGCCCAAGGGCTGGCATGTCGTGATCTATTTCGAGGCGGACATCCTTGAGGAACTGCGCCCGTTCATGGACGCGATCCCCGTGCCGCTGGTGATAGACCACATGGGCCGCCCCGATGTGACGCAAGGGCCGGACGGCGCGGACATGAAAGCCTTCCGCGCGTTCCTGAACAGCCGCGACGACATCTGGTTCAAGGCGACCTGCCCCGACCGGCTGGACGTGGAAAACGGCGATCCGTGGAATGCCTTTGCTAATGCAGTGGCCCCGCTCGTTTCCGATTACAGCGACCGCGTGCTGTGGGGCACCGACTGGCCGCATCCCAATATGCAGGCCAACGTGCCCGACGACGGCCACCTGGTCGACATGATCCCGCGCATCGCGCCAACCGAAGCGCTCCAGCGCAAGCTACTGATCGACAACCCGACGGCACTTTACTGGGCGGATTGACCCCAACTTCCTCGCCGCCTGGTGTGGCAAAATACTTCCGAAAACTTGCACGTTGCGCATTTCGTCGCAGGCGGCGAAGTCTTGCGACTGTTGCGCATCTGCAACATTTGGCAAAACAATACCGTTACATGAATTTTTTTTCATTGACGGTTTCACCAGAAACTTCACGCTGCAATTCATCCGTGTCGTGCGATTCACGTTAGTGAATGATTCAACCGGTTTTTGTTCACGAATGGGCTGTGCCGGAAGCCGGGGGGCTTCCGAAAATGCCAGCCACATACGGGGGAATAATACATGAAGTTTTCGCTAAATTCGGCGTTGCGACCTGCTGTGTCGGTTCAGGCACTGGCCGTCATGCTCGCCGCGGCCTCGCCTGCATGGGCGCAGGCTGATGCCTCGGTTACCGATACAACCAACTGCGTGGATGCCAATCTCGATGGCGTCTGCGATGACAAGGACGTTTCGGCCAATGGCGACGTTGCCGCCAATGGCATGATCACCGTCACTGGTTCGCGCATTGCCCGCCCGAACTACGATACGGTAGAACCTTCGATCGTCATCAGCTCCGAACAGATCGAGGCGCGCGGTTTTGACACGCTGGGCCAGGCTCTGAACGAACAGCCGTCCTTCGGCGTCCCCGGTTCCTCGCCGGTCGGCGGTCAGTCCGACTTCGGTCAGGGGCAGAGCTTCGTCAACTTCCTTGGGCTTGGTTCGCAGCGTACGCTGACGCTGGTCAATGGCCGCCGCTTCGTCTCGTCGAACACGGCCTCGATCTTCGGCCCCACCGGCGCAGGCAGCCAAGTTGACCTCAACGTGATCCCGACCAAGTTGATTGAGCGCGTTGACACCATCGCCGTGGGCGGCGCGCCGATCTACGGTGCCGACGCTATCGCCGGCACGATCAACGTGATCCTCAAAAAGGATTACCAGGGCTTCGAGCTTGATGGTCAGTACGGCACCAGCAGCATGGGAGATGCGCGCAGCTATCGCTTCCGCGGCCTTGCCGGCGTGAACTTCAACGACGGTCGCGGCAACATCACGATTGCCGGCGAATACAACAAGAGCGACGGCCTAACCGGACCGGAGCGACCGGTGTTCGCGCGCGGCACGTTCTTTCGTAACTCGAACGATCCTGCTTCGGGATTCACGCGGGCGCTCTACTATGATCGCCGCATCCCGTCGATTTCGGAAACCGGTTCGCCGATCGTCGGCCTGGCCGCCTATGGCCTCGACTTCAACTTCCCCGATTATCAGGGACCGATATTCGGCCTTCCCGCCGGCTACAACGGCGCGGTGCAGGACGCCAATGGCAACCAGCTGAAATTCGACCCCAACGGCAATCTGATTCCGATCGATTTCGGCACCTACGCTGGCAGTCCCGGCAGCTTCGGAATCGACTTCGCCGGCGGCAACGGCTTCAGCCTTGTCCCGACCACGAACCTGCTGTCCGAGATCGAACGTTACAGCACGATCGCCACACTGAGCTACGAACTGACCGACAGCATAAAGTTCTCGGGCGAAGCATGGTATTCGTCGAGCAAGGGCACCAACCTGCGTGATCAGCCGGTTTACAACTCGGCGCTGTTCGATGCCGCGGGTACGCCCGACGGCAACATCGTCGTCAGCATCGACAACCCGTTCCTGTCTGACGCAGCACGCCAGTCGATCGTCGATTCGATCAACAACAACCCGTTCTCCGACCAGAACTTCCTGGGCGTGAACCAGGATTACTTTTACCTGGGCCGAGCTAATACCGACCTTGCCAGCGGCCGTTCGGTCGGCAAGGTGGAAGTGATGCGTTTCGTTGGCGCGCTCGACGGTTCGTTCAACTTCCTCGCCGGTCCGTGGAACTGGGAAGTCGCGGCCAATTACGGCCGTTCGACCACCAAGAGCACGGTCCGCAGTCTGGTGCAGCAGAACTTCGAGAACGCGGTTGACGCGGTTCTGGATTCGAGCGGCAACATCGTCTGCCGTCCGGGCTATACCAATGCCTCGATCGCCACGATCAGTTCGACCTGCGCCCCACTTGATCTGTTCGGCACCGGAAAGGCCTCGCAGGCTGCGCTTGACTACATCACCGCGCTTGCAACGCCCAAGTCGACCAACGAGTTGACCGACCTGACGGCGTACATTTCCGGCCCGGTGTTCAGGTTGCCCGGCGGCGATTTCTCGGTTTCGGTCGGTTACGAACACCGCATCGAATCGCAAGACTTCCAGCCCGGCGACTTCTTTCGTGGCGAACTGCAGTCCGATGGCAGCTATGCGTCGTATGGCCGTTCGGTGCCGATCCAGCCGGTCTACGGCAAGTATCATACCAACGAGTTCTCCGGCGAGTTTCTGGCCGAGATCATCAGCCCCAACACTGGCGCACCGATCAATCTGCTCGAGGTCAAGGGTGCGGGCCGCATCGTCGATCACTCGATCGCCGGTTCGGACTTCACCTGGACACTGGGTGGCCGCCTCGGGATCATCAAGGACATCACGTTCCGCGGAAACTATACGCGTTCGATCCGCGCGCCCGCGATCACTGAAGCGTTCAACCCGTCGAGCGAATACTTCGGCTTCGCGGTGGATCCGTGCGACGCGGCGAACATCGACAACGGCCCAGATCCGGCAACCCGCGCGGCGAACTGTGCCGCTGCCGGCATCACCCAGCCGTTCAGTTCGCTGTCGAACAGTCGTTCGTTCCACCAGGCGATTTCCGGCAACCCCACCCTCAAGAACGAGGTTGCCGACAGTTGGACGATTGGCGCGGTCATTCAGCCGAGCTTCTTCCCGCGCTTCCGCATGAGCGTCGACTATGTCGACATCAAGCTGAAGGACGTGATCGACCAGCTGTCGGGCAGTCAGGTCGTGGCGAACTGCTATGACTCGACCGACTTCCCGGGCAACCAGTTCTGCGGCCGCGTGACGCGCGATTCGAGCAACCAGATCTCGTACATCGAGACCGGTTACTTCAATTCGGCGCTACTGCGGTACAAGGGCATACTGGGTTCGCTTGAATACCGCATCCCGCTGAAGATCGGTTCGACGCCGGGCACGGTCGGCTTTCAGGTCAGCTACCAGTACCTGGATACGCTGAGCTCACAGGCCGATGCCAACTCGACGCCGAGCCAGACCGACAACAGCATCGGGTATTCGCAGCACAAGGCTGTTGCCACGCTGAACTACAGCAACGACAGCTTCGACGTGTACACGCAGGTATCCTACCTCGGTAAGACCAAGATCGATCCGCAGGTTTCGGACACTTACTATCCCAACGGGTACAACGACGTACCGGCGATTGCTTTCGTCAACTTCGGTGCAAGCTGGGATATCAACAAGCACCTGACGATCCGCGGCGTTGTGGACAATGTGTTCGACCAGCAGCCGCCGTATCCGTACCCGGCGACGGGTGGCACGATTACGTACTTCCGTGGCGTGCTGGGCACCTATTTCCGCATCGGCGCCACCGCGCGGTTCTGATCGCGGCTTTCCGGCCCGCAATTGGGGCGGTGCGGCTTCGGCTGCGCCGCCCCTTTTCTTTTGCGTGCCACTTTGCGATTTGCCTGCACCATGCGGCAATCCTCGACCCTGATCACCATCTCCACGCCCGGACGCGGCTTGCATGAAATCACGCAAGAAATGGAACGCTGGGCCGACGCCCAGGAAATGCGCGAAGGGCTGCTGACGGTGTTTTGCCGCCATACGTCCGCTTCGCTGACCATTCAGGAAAACGCCGCGCCTGCCGTGAAGGACGATGTCGTTGCATGGCTGGACCGGGTGGCACCGGAAGGGCCGCACTACGACCACGACGACGAAGGGCCAGACGATATGCCCGCGCACCTGAAAGCGATACTCACCGGCGTATCCTTGTCGATCCCGATGACGGATAGACGCCTCGCGCTTGGAACATGGCAGGGCATCTACCTGGTTGAACATCGCCGCGTCGCGCACCGACGCGAAGTTACGCTTCACCTCATGGGCGAATAGGCCGCCGGGCATCTGCCCCCGTCCGCAAAAAGAAAGGCGCCGCTTCCGACTTGGGGGAAGCGGCGCCCGGGCGCATAGCGGCAGAGGAAGAAGCCGCTACGCGACGACGTTGAACGTCAATGCCCCGTCGCCTTCGTCGATGGTGACGGTGGCGCCGTCGGGGATTTCGCCCGCCAGCAGCTTTTCGGCCAGCGGATCCTGAAGATAGCGCTGCACCGCCCGCTTCAGCGGACGCGCGCCATAGACGGGATCGTACCCCACGCGGCCCAGCCAGCGCTTTGCGCCATCGGTAAGGTCGAGCACGATCTTGCGATCCTTCAGCAGTCGCTGCACGCGGTCTACCTGGATCTCCACGATCGGCCCCATGTGCTCCTGGCCCAGCCGGTGGAACAGGATGATCTCGTCCAGCCGGTTCAGGAATTCGGGCCGGAAATGCGCCCGCACCACTTCCATCACCTGCGGCTCGACGCTTTCCACGTCCTGCCCGTCTTCCATGTTGGCAAGGTACTGGCTGCCAAGGTTGCTGGTGAGGATGATCAGCGTGTTGGTGAAGTCCACCACGCGCCCCTGCCCGTCGGTCAGCCGCCCGTCGTCAAGCACCTGCAACAGCACGTTGAACACGTCGGGGTGCGCCTTTTCGACCTCGTCGAACAGCACGACCTGATAGGGCCGGCGCCGCACCGCTTCGGTCAGCACGCCGCCCTCGTCATAACCGACATAGCCCGGAGGCGCGCCGATCAGACGGGCGACCGCGTGCTTTTCCATGAACTCGGACATGTCGATGCGGACCATCGCGCTGTCGTCGTCGAACAGGAACCCGGCCAGCGCCTTGGTCAGCTCGGTCTTGCCAACGCCCGTGGGGCCAAGGAACAGGAAGCTGCCCAGCGGCCGGTTCGGGTCCTGAAGGCCCGCACGCGCGCGGCGCACGGCCTTGGACACGGCCTGCACGGCCTGCTCCTGACCGATCACGCGTTCGCCGATCACCTTTTCCATCTGGAGCAGCTTTTCGCGCTCGCCCTCCATCATCTTGTCGACGGGGACGCCGGTCCAGCGACTGACGACGGAAGCAATGTCCTCGTCGGTCACTTCCTCGCGAAGCATCGCGTTTTCGGAATGCGCCTGCGCTTCGGCCAACTGCTTTTCCAGCGCGGGGATCGCACCATAGGAAAGCTCGCCCGCCTTGGCGAGATCGCCAGAGCGTTGCGCCTGCTCCAGTTCCAGCCGCGCCTGGTCAAGCTGTTCCTTCACCTTGCCTTCGGCGGCAATCTTGTCCCGCTCGTTCTGCCAGCGCGTGGTCAGTTCGCTCGATTGCTGTTCAAGGTTCGCCAATTCCTCGCGCAGGGCCGAAAGCCGGTCCTTGCTGGCCTGATCGCTTTCCTTTTCGAGCGCGGTTTCCTCAATCTTCAACTGGATGATCCGCCGGTCGAGCGCCTCGATCTCCTCGGGCTTCGATTCCACTTCCATGCGGATGCGGCTGGCGGCCTCGTCCATCAGGTCGATCGCCTTGTCGGGCAGGAAGCGGTTGGTGATGTACCGGTTGGAAAGCGTCGCCGCCGCCACGATCGCGCCATCGGTGATGCGCACGCCGTGGTGCAGTTCGTACTTCTCCTTCAAGCCGCGCAGGATGGAGATCGTGTCTTCCACGGTCGGCTCGTCCACGAACACCGGCTGAAAACGGCGCTGCAAAGCGGCGTCCTTTTCCACATACTTCTGGTATTCATCCAGCGTGGTGGCGCCGATGCAGTGCAGTTCGCCACGCGCGAGCGCTGGCTTCAAGAGGTTGCCGGCATCCATCGACCCTTCGGACGCGCCGGCACCGATCAGCGTGTGCATCTCGTCGATGAACAGGATGATGTGGCCTTCCGCGCCCTTCACTTCGTCGAGCACGGCCTTCAGCCGCTCCTCGAACTCGCCGCGATACTTCGCGCCCGCGATCAGCGCGCCCATGTCGAGCGCCATCAACTGCCGGTCTTTCAGGCTGTCGGGCACGTCGCCATTGGCGATGCGCAGTGCGAGGCCTTCGACGATGGCGGTCTTGCCGACGCCGGGATCGCCGATCAGCACCGGGTTGTTCTTGGTGCGCCGCGCGAGGATCTGCACGGTGCGGCGGATTTCCTCGTCGCGCCCGATCACCGGATCGAGCTTGCCGTCCTTCGCCGCCTGCGTAAGGTCGCGCGCGTATTTCTTCATCGCGTCATAGGCGTTTTCCGCCCCGGCGCTGTCCGCCGTGCGGCCGCCGCGCAGTTCGGTGATCGCCGCTTCCAGCGCCTGCGGCGTAAGGTTCGCGGCCTTCAGCGCCTTGCCCGCCTCGGTCGTGCCCGCAAGCGCGAAGGCCAGAAGCAGACGCTCTACCGTCACGAAGCTGTCGCCGCTCTTGGTCGCGATCTGCTCGGCCTGGTCCAGCAGGCGCACGGCGTCGTTATCGAGGCCGGGCGTCTGCTGGGCGCCCGAGCCGGAGACGGCCGGAATCTTCGCCAGCGCCTTGTCCACCTCTTCCTGCGCGAAGCCGGGATTGCCGCCCGCGCGCTGGATAAGGCCGGAGGCCATGCCCTCGCCGTCTTCCAGCAAAGCCTTCAGGATATGCTCGGGCGTAATCCGCTGGTGGTTCATGCGGATGGCTACGGTCTGCGCCGCCTGCAGGAAGCCCTTGGCGCGATCTGTGAATTTTTCGAGGTTCATATGGGGTCTCGGTTCCTCCTCTGAAGCCCGAGATAGTGTTGCTATTGTGCAACACAAGGACATGGATCAAATTTTTCGACCAGCCGCATCCCCCGACCTGCAAGCGCGCCGTCAGCTCCCGCCAAGCACGCCTTTCAGCAGCGATCCGGCGGGGCCGACCGGGTCTGCGCGGAACTTCCGTTCTTCCGCGCCCATGTATTTGAAAATGCCGCTCATCGCCTGTTCGGTTACCGAATGGCCGAGCTTTTCATGCGTGAGCCCCGCCGCCGCGACGAGTCTGGAAGACCGGTTCAACTGGTCAAGCTGGCGATAGGCGCCCACGTCGCCCAGCGCGCTGTCGATCAGCGGGCGAACCTGCACGGCCAGCGTGTCGCCCGCGCTGCGCCGCAGGTATTGCGTGGCCCCGTCGCCTTCCTTCACGATTCCGGGAACGTCCGAGACGGTGAGCTTGTCGATCGCGGTTCGGAACACGGGCTTTGCCGCCTTCGCCGCATGGCCCGCGGCATCGTTTATGCGGCGCGTGATCCCGTCCGTTACGCCCAGCTTGTCACCGGCATCCAGCGCCTGGCCCAGCAGACCACCCAGTCCGCCACCGCCGCTTCCTCCAAGGCCGCCGCCCACCAGCGGCAGGAGGATGCGGATCGACTGGTCGTTATAGAACGCGCCGGGCTGCGAAAGCTTGTCCAGCGCGCTGTCGGACGCGCGGCCCAGCAACCCGGTAAGCCCGCCGCCCAGCGCCGAGCCGCCCAGACCACCAAGCCCGCCGAACTGCGCGCGCGCGGCAACAGGCAGGAAAAGGCCGCCCGCGCCAAGCGCCGCCAGCAGCGCCCGGCGCGCCATGCGGAAATCGGTATCATGCATTTCGGGCTCTCCCGCGTTGAAAAGTCTGGGAAATGAGAGTGTCGAGTCGGATGGTCCCACAGCCATGCCGGGCAATCAACGCCCGATGGTGCCGTATCGGGCTTTCGCGGCCGGGGTCGCACACGCGGTTGACACGGCAGGCGCGCGCGTCAGGATCGCGCGCATAACAGGCCGGGGTACCGGGGGGAGAAGCAAACGATGAAGCTGGCATTGCGCCGCGTTGGTGGGACTTTGCTGGCGCTTGTCCTGGCCGTGCTGTTCATCCTGCTGGTGTGGGAGCCTTTTGCCGCCCCTGCCGCCAAGGCCCCGCCACCCCGCCATTACAGCGCACAGATCACGCGGGACGAATTCGGCGTGCCGCATATCCACGGCGCGACCGACCCCGATGTTACCTTCGGCGTTGCCTATGCCCATGCCGAGGACGATTTCTCCACCCTGCAGGACGTGGTGGCGATGACGCGTGGCCGCTATGGCGCGATTGCGGGGGCGGACGGTGCGAAGATCGACTATGTCTTTCACCTGCTTGACGCGCGTGGCACGGTTGACCGGCATTACGCACAGTTTCCGGCAGACGTGCGCGCACTGCTCGATGGCTATGCCAGCGGCCTGAACCTTTATGCAAAGCGCCATCCGGGCGAGATAAAGCTGGCGCGGCTGTTCCCGGTGAACGGTCAGGACATCGCCGCCGGGTTCGCGCTGCGCCAGCCGTTCTTCTTCGGCCTCAACACCGCGATCGGCCCGCTGGTTGCCGGAAAGCCGCTGCCGCGCGAGCATGGCCCGGCAGAGGACGGCAAGCCCTGGCCCGACTATGCGCACGGCGGCGGCGATCAGGTCGATCTTCCCCCTCCAGCAAGCGGGGGAGGGACTGCGAAGGCCAGCCTCATGCCCACCGCGGAAGACGGTTCGAACGCCTTCGCGGTCGCGCCGTCGCGTTCGTCCGACGGGGTCACGCGGCTCGTCTCGAACTCTCACCAGCCGTGGCGCGGCGGCGTGGCGTGGTACGAACTGGTGATACGCAGCGATTCCGGCTGGCACTTTGCAGGCGCGACCTTCCCCGGATCGCCCTACCCCTTCCTCGGCCATAACGAGACGCTGGGCTGGACCAACACCGTCAACCGCCCCGACCTCACCGACGTCTACAGGCTGGTGCTCGACAAGGCGGGCACGCATTACCGCATGGATGGAAAGTGGCTGCCGCTGGAAAGCCGCCGCGTGCTGCTGCCGGTGCGCTTCGGCCCGCTGGTGATCCCGGTGTGGAAGACGGTGTATCGTTCGATCCACGGCCCCGTGATCGTGAATGCGAACGGTGCCTTCGCCGTGCGTTATGCGGGAATGGACCGGATCGACCAGCTCGACGAATATTACCGCCTTTCGAAAGCGACGACGTTCGACCGGTGGATGAAGGCGCTGGCCATGCAGGCGGTGCCTTCCACCAATTTCGTCTATGCCGACCGGGCAGGCAACATCGCCTATATCTACAACGCCGCGCTGCCCGCCCGCGAACACGGGCCGGACTGGCGCCACGTGCTGCCGGGAGACCGTTCGGACCTGATCTGGCACGGCCCCGTTTCGTGGGACAAGGTGCCGAAGATCGTCAATCCGAAGTCCGGCTTCCTGTTCAATTCCAACAACACACCGTGGGTCGCCGCCGGTCCGGGAAGCGAACTGGACCCGTCAGGGTTCTCGCCCGATCTGGGCATCGAATCCGACATGACCAACCGCGCCCGCCGCGCGGTGAAGCTGCTGGGCGCGACGAACCCGATCGGCCGCGACGAGCTTGAGCGGATCAAGTACGACGAAGGGTACGAACGCGCCGGGTACGTGAAGTGGACGCTGGACGCGATCGCCGGGCTGGACCTTGCGGGAGAACCGCGATTGCAGAAGGCGCAGGCGCTTCTGGCGAAGTGGGATCTTCATGCCGACGGACGCAACCCGGCGGACGCGCTGGCGGTGATGATCCTGAAAGACCCGATGGTCGCCAGCTACGAACTGGAACCGCCGCCCGACCCGAAGGCCCAGCTTGATTGGGCATCAAAGCACCTGATGAAATACTTCGGCCGGCTCGATCCGCCGCTGGGCGAGGTTCAGCGGCTGCGCCAGGGCAAGGTCGACCTGCCGATGGATGGCGGCGGAGACACGCTGCGCGCGGCGACAAGCTGGAATATCGACAAGGACGGACGGCTGGACGTGAAGCACGGCGACAGCTTCATCATGTTCATCTCCTGGCCGAAAGGCGCCGATGGAAGGCCCGGCCCGGTGCGTTCGGAATCGATCCAGCCCTATGGCGCGGCGACGACGCGGCCCGAATCGCCGCACTATGCCGACCAGGCGCCGCTGTTCGTGGCCCATCGCCTGAAACCGGTGCGCTTCACCCCCGCCGACATCGCCGCGCATGCCACCAGCCGCGAGACGATAGCGCAATAGCTCTGCCCAGATCCGCGCCCCGTCCCGGCGAATTGCAAACAGGCGGAGCGCGGAAACCGGGAACGGTCAGGCCGGCGTGCCGGGCAGCGGCACCTTTGCCGGCTTGCTTGCGGCGGCCGGAACCGGACCGCCGTCCTGCTTCACGGCGTCGCAATCGCCCGCGCTGGTGCGCGTCACCCTGGGTTTGGCGGACGCGCCGGTGGACGACCACTCAACCGTGCGGGTGCAGGCGTTGCTGCCGTTGCTGCTGGTCATCACCGTATATTGCCAGCTTCCGGCAGGGGTATTCGCACCGGACGTGGATTGCATTGCCGGGGCGCCAGAGGCTGCGGCCTGCTCCATCGCGGCCGCCTGCTGCATCATGGCCTGCGTCCGCGCGTCCATCATCGCCACAACGCGGTCGAGATTGGCGAAACCGGCATCGGCCAGCGGATCGCCGAACGCGGCGGGCATGAAGGGATCGAGGGCGACGACACCCTGCCCCGCGACGGCATTGGCCGGCATGGCGTTTACCGGAACGACTTCTATTTTCGGCGCGATCTTGCCCGCATATTCTATTTTCGCGACAGACCCGTCGGGCAGGTTCACATTCATCACGTGCATATCGCGGGTGGCGGCGAAGGCTGTGCCTGCAAGGCCGATGGTCGCGGCACCCGCAATGACGGCAGTACGAAGCTTGCGCATCGAACGTCCTCCTGATGTCCGTCCTGCACATTCCCCGGCGATATCAATAGCTAGCGTACCTGAATTTTTGCTGACCGGGATACCCGGCCTGTCTGCCGGGGCAAACATCTCGCCTCTGGCCTTACAGGCGCAAGGCGCTAGTCTGGCACCAAGGCCCGGCCATTGCCCGGCATCCGGAGAATCAGCTCCGGCAAATCGAACAAACGACTGTTGACAATGGTGTAGGTAACGACTGAAATCGTTACCGTTCTGAAGGAAGAGGAGAATCCCCCCATGTCCGTTTCCGGTACCTATGATTGCGTGACCAAGACCCCGATGGGCGACCAGACCAGCAAATTCACCGTCAATGCGGACGGCGGCACCTTCACCGGCCAGAACGCCGGGCAGATGGGATCGATGGACGTGGAGGACGGCAAGGTCGACGGCAACAAGCTGACCTGGAAGATGAACATGACGGTGCCGATGCCGATGACGCTCGACTGCGAAGCGACGATCGACGGCGATGCGCTGACCGGCTCCGTAAAGGCCGGCGCATTCGGCACCTTCCCGATGACGGGCACACGCGCGGGCTGATCCCTCGCCGGATCGCAGGAAAGAGGCCTCCGGGAGCGATCCCGGGGGCTTTTTTCATGGTCGAACTGGTGTTTTGGACGACCGCCTGCGCGTGCGGGGCATCGGCGCCGGCCGGCATGATGGGTGCAAAAGCTGCGGCGGCGCAAGTCTCGCTCCCCTCCCGCCTGCGGGAGGGGTTGGGGGTGGGCCGGTTCAACCGCCGCTATGTCGTCAATACCGGAACCCCCGCGTTCGGAAAGGACGCCGCAAGGGCGCCCCCCGAATGGGCGTCACATTACCCCAGCTTCTTCTTCAGCAGTTCGTTCACCACCTGCGGGTTGGCCTTGCCCTGCATGGCCTTCATCGTCTGGCCCACGAAGAAGCCGAACAGCGCCTGCTTGCCCGCCTTGTACTGCTCCACCTTGTCGGCATTGGCGGCAAGCACTTCGTCCACCTTGGCCTCGATCGCGCCGGTGTCCGATTCCTGCTTCAGCCCTTCACGCTCGACAATCGCTTCCGCGCCGTCGCCGGTCTCCAGCATCATTTCCAGCACCTGCTTGGCGATGGAGCCGGAAATCGTGCCCTTCGCCATCAGCGCCAGCAGTTCCGCACCGCCCGCGGGCGACACGGGCGAGGTCGAAAGATCCTTGCCCAGCTTGTTGAGCGCGCCGAACAGTTCGCTGGTCAGCCAGTTGGATGCCTGCTTGGCAACGTCCGCTTCGGGCTTGCCCGCCTTCGCGGCGGTTTCGGCCAGAAGCGCCTCGAACCAGTTCGCCGTTTCCACCTCTGCGGTCAGCACACCCGCGTTATAGGCCGAGAGGCCCAGCGCGTTTTCATAGCGGTGGCGCTTGGCGTCGGGCAGTTCGGGCAGGCTGGCGCGGCAATCTTCAAGGAACGCATCTTCCAGTTCCAGCGGCAGCAGGTCCGGATCGGGGAAATAGCGATAGTCGTGCGCGTCTTCCTTGCTGCGCATCGACCGCGTGGTGCCGGTGTCAGGATCGAACAGGCGCGTTTCCTGCACGATCTTGCCGCCGTTCTCCAGCACATCGACCTGGCGTTCCGCCTCGTGCTCGATCGCCTGCATGACGAAGCGCACGGAGTTGACGTTCTTGGTCTCGGTCCGCGTGCCGAATTCCTCGCCCGGACGGCGCACGGATACGTTCACGTCGGCGCGCATCGAGCCTTCTTCCATGTTGCCATCGCACGATCCGACATAGCGCAGCAGCGTGCGCAGCTTGCGCACATAGGCGCCCGCTTCGGCGGGGCTGCGCATATCGGGGCGACTGACGATTTCCATCAGCGCCACGCCGGAGCGGTTGAGATCGACATAGCTCATCGTCGGGTGCTGATCGTGCATCAGTTTGCCCGCGTCCTGCTCCACATGGATGCGTTCGACACCGATGGTCTTGGTCTCGGCGTCGGGGTCTTTCTCGTCCAGGCTGATCTCGATCGAGCCTTCACCCACCAGCGGGTGATAGAGCTGGCTGATCTGATAGCCCTGCGGCAGGTCCGCATAGAAATAGTTCTTGCGGTCGAACCGGCTCCACTTGTTGATCTGCGCGCCGATCGCCATGCCGGTGCGCACCGCCTGGCGGATGCACTCGCGGTTGGGCACGGGCAGCACTCCGGGCATCGCGGCATCGACAAGGCTGACCTGCGCGTTGGGCTCCGCCCCGAACGCGGTTGCCGCACCGGAAAACAGCTTTGACTGAGACGTGACCTGCGCATGGACTTCAAGGCCGATCACGACCTCCCATTCGCCCGTTGCGCCCTGAATGCGATAAGTGCTCATCCTACCACCACTTCTCCGGCTTCGCGGTGAAGCCCGCGCGCTGCTCAATCGCCAGCCCCGCGTTCAGTACGCCCTGTTCGTCGAACGGCTTGCCCACGATTTGCAGGCCCAGCGGCAGTCCTTCGCGGTTCAGCCCGGCGGGGACGCTCATCGCCGGAAGCCCGGCGAGGCTGGCGGGCACGGCGAACACGTCGTTCAGGTACATCGCCAGCGGATCGTCACTCTTGTCGCCCAGCGCGAAGGCGGCGCTTGGCGCTGTGGGAGCCAGAATCACGTCGCACTGGCCGAAGGCATCCTTGAAATCGCGGCTGATCAGCGTGCGGACCTTCTGCGCCTGCGTGTAATAGGCGTCATAGAAACCGGCCGAGAGCACATAAGTACCGATCAGGATGCGCCGCTTCACTTCCGCGCCGAAGCCCGCCTCGCGCGTGGCGGCATACATGTCCTGCAGGTTCGCGCCTTCGGGCAGGTCGCGCAGGCCATAGCGAACGCCGTCATAACGGGCGAGGTTGGAAGACGCCTCTGCCGGGGCGATGATGTAATAGGCGGGCAGCGCATACTTCGTGTGCGGCAGCGAGATATCGACGATTTCCGCGCCCGCATCCTTCAGCCACGCAACGCCGTCTTCCCAGCTTTTCGCGACGTCGGCATCCATCCCGTCCATGCGGTATTCGCGCGGGATGCCCACTTTCCTGCCCTTGAGATCGGCGGAAAGGCCCGCTTCCCATTCGGGCACCGGCATGTCCAGGCTGGTCGCGTCCTTGGGATCGAAGCCGGCCATCGCCTCCAGCATGATCGCGCAGTCGCGCGTGTCGCGCGCCATCGGCCCGGCCTGGTCGAGCGAGCTGGCAAAGGCGACGATGCCCCAGCGAGAGCAGCGGCCATAAGTCGGCTTGATCCCGGTTATGCCGGTGAAGGCGGCGGGCTGGCGGATCGAACCGCCGGTGTCCGTTCCGGTCGCCGCCGGGCAAAGCCGCGCGGCAACGGCGGTGGAACTGCCGCCCGACGAACCGCCGGGGGCCAGCGGCGCATTGCCGCCGTCGTTGCGCCGCCACGGGCTGACCACGTTGCCGAAATAGCTGGTCTCGTTCGAAGAGCCCATCGCGAACTGGTCAAGGTTCAGCTTGCCCAGCATACCCGCGCCCGCATCCCACAACTTCTGCGAAACGGTGCTTTCGTACTGCGGGGTAAAGCCTTCAAGGATGTGGCTGGCGGCGGTGGTCTGCACGCCGGCGGTGGCGAACAGGTCTTTCATGCCGATGGGCACGCCGCCCATCTTGCCCGGCGCTTCGCCCCTGGCGCGCTTCGCATCGACCGCCTTTGCCGCTTCCAGCGCCTTTTCCGGCGTGGCAACGATGAAGGCGTTCAGTGCCTCTTGCGCGGCGGCGACGTTCGCGTTGAACGCCTCTGCCACTTCCACGGCGGTAAAATCGCCGCCTGCAACACCGTCGCGGATCGCCGCGACGCCCAGTTCGGTAAGGTCGGTCATTCTATTCGATCACCTTGGGCACGCCGAAGAAGCCGTGTTCGGCGGCAGGAGCGTTGGCCAGCACCTTGTCGCGGATGCCGCCGCCGGTCAGCGGATCGGCATTCACCACATCTTCGCGCAGGCGCAGGTGGTTTTCGATAACGGCGGTCATCGGCTCGATGCCTTCGACATCGACTTCACCCAGTTGTTCCACCCAGGCGAGGATGTTGTTGAGTTCGGGCACCATCGCGCCCAGCTCGTCATCGGAAAGCTTGATGCGGGCCAGCGCGGCGATCTTTGCCACGGTGGCGGTATCGACGGACATGGTTGGACCTCTCGGCCTGAATTGCCTGAAGGCCCGCGCGCTAGCATCGCCGCCGCACACCTTCAAGCAAGGGAGAGCGCGACACCGGGGCCGCGCGCGAAATCAGTGCTTGGGCGAAGGCGGGCCGCCCGCGCCACCGGGACCGCCGGCGCTCTGCCCCATCTGCGCCTGCATCTGCTGCATGGCCTGAAGCTGCTGGGCGTTCATGAAATCGATCAGGTCGATATCGAACACCAGGTCGCTGTTGGCGGGGATCACCACCTTGCCCTGCCCGTCGCGCTTTTCATCCGCGCCATAGCCAAGGTTCGAAGGGATCTCCAACTTGTAGGAACCGCCCTTCTGCATCCGTTCGACGCCTTGCGTGAAACCGGGAATCATCTGCGAAAGCGGAAGCGCCACCTTTTCCCCCCGGTCGAACTCGCTGCCGTCCTTCAGGCGGCCGACATAGTTGACCAGAACGACGTCTTCCGCCGTCGGCGACGGGCCTTCACCGGCCTTCAGCGTTTCGACCACCAGGCCGTGATAGCGCGCGGCATAGGCGACACCGATCGCCAGAACGATCGCGACGATGATCCCGATCCAGATCTTGGTAACGCTGCCCTTGGCAACGGGCTGCAACGGGACGCGGGTGATCTCGGTCATGGGTTCCCCCGAAAGGATGTTCAGATGCCGGACGTGCAAAGGGCGCCGGCTTGGCCAGCGCCCTGATGGCCCAACCGGGCCTTTGCCACAAGCGGATTGAAAGCCGCAAGCGCAATTGGGGCAAGTGTGGATGGTCCCGCCGGGGCGGGACCGCACCGCTTACTTGACGCCGTCGCGCTCCATCCGCTTGCGCTCGAGCTTGCGGGCACGACGGACGGCCGCCGCCTTTTCACGCGCGCGCTTTTCGCTGGGCTTTTCGTAGTGACGGCGCAGCTTCATCTCGCGATAGACACCTTCGCGCTGGAGCTTCTTCTTGAGCGCACGAAGGGCCTGGTCGACGTTGTTGTCGCGAACGAGAATCTGCATAAACCGCTGTCACCTCAAATAAAAATCACGAAATGGCGCGGCTCCTGCCGGCAGCGCCCAATCCGCGTAGAAAAAACGAAAATCGGCCGAATCCAGAAGGACCAGCCCCGAAAACCGCCGGGCGGCTAGCACCACATAGCGGCAAATGCAAGGCGCAAGCGCCGTGCCTTCGCATTTCCTATAGCATTTCCGGGCATCTTTCGCAAACCGCGCGCGGCGGCTAAGGCGGGCGCATGGCAGCACCTTCTCCTTCCATCGCATCGCTTATCGTCGCACTTGGCGGCGGGCTTGGCGCGGCGGCACGCTATAACGTGGGCCGCTGGGTCGGGCATCTTACCGGCGTGAACGCGGTTTTCCCCTGGCCCACGCTGACGGTCAACGTCGTGGGCAGCCTTGTCATGGGTCTTTTGACCGGGTGGCTGGCGCGGCACGGCGATCCGGGCGAAACCTGGCGCCTGCTGATCGGCGTGGGCATGCTGGGCGGATTCACCACATTCTCGTCGTTCAGCCTGGAAATGGCCCTGCTGGTAGAGCGCGGGCTTCCGGCGATGGCCGCGCTTTATGCGGGCGTTTCGGTGCTGGCGGGGATTGCGGGACTGTTCCTTGGCCTGATCGTGATGCGGGTGGCGGGATGACGAAGCCCGGCAACCCTGATGAGGTCCGCCAGTTCACCGTCGCGCGCGACGATGACGGCATCCGGCTGGACCGCTGGTTCAAGCGCAACCTGCCGCAAGTGGGCTTTGCCACCGTATCGCGCTGGGCGCGCACCGGGCAGCTGCGCGTTGACGGGAAGCGCGCCGATCCGGCGGACCGGCTTGCCGAAGGGCAGGTGCTGCGGGTGCCGCCGGGGGGCAGCGCACCGCCCAGCGGCGGCAAGGCGCCGCGCCCGCGCCGCCAGTTGACCGAAGACGAGGTGGCCGAAGCCGAAGCGATGGTCTTGACCAAGGACCGCGCCGCCATCGTGCTCAACAAGCCGCCCGGCCTTGCCACCCAGGGCGGCAGCGGCACGAAGCACCATGTCGACGGCCTGCTGGATGCCTTCGCCGGAGAGGGAGAGCCGCGCCCGCGCCTGGTCCACCGGCTGGACAAGGATACCAGCGGTGTCCTGCTTATCGCGCGCACGCCGGGCAGCGCTGCGTTCTTTTCCAAACGCTTTTCGGGCCGGTCGGCACGCAAGATTTACTGGGCGCTGGTGGTCGGCGTGCCGGAAATCGACGACGGGCTGATAGACCTGCCGCTGGCCAAGCAGCCGGGCACCGGCGGCGAAAAGATGATGGTGGACGAAAGCGGCCAGGGACAGACCGCGCGCAGCCGCTATCGCGTGATCGACCGTGCGGGCAACCGCGCCGCCTGGGTGGAACTGCAACCGTTGACCGGCCGCACCCACCAGCTTCGCGTACATATGGCGGCGATCGGCCACCCCATCGTGGGCGACGGCAAGTATGGCGGACAGGGCGCGTTCCTGACCGGATCGATCAGCCGCAAGATGCACCTGCACGCCCGGCGCCTGCGGATCGAGCATCCCGAAGGCGACCATATCGACGTGACCGCCCCGCTTCCCGAACATTTCGCGGCCAGCATGGAGCAACTGGGCTTCGACGAGGCCGATGGCGACCTGCCGATAGAGCAGGTGCAGCAGGTTCCCGAAAAGGCCGCGAAGAAGCAGGCCGCCAAGGCGCACGCCAAGCAGTATCGCAAGGAACGGCGCGGCGAACGGCGCAAGCGCGTCACCTCTGCCCCGTCCGGACGCGCGGGGGCCGGGAAAAGCGGCGGCGGCAAACCCGGAACCGGCAAGCCCGGCGCACGCAAGGCGCCGCGCAAGCCTGGCCCGAAGCCGGGCGCTCCGAAAGGCAGGCGCTGATGCATCCCAATCCCGCTTTCCGCATAGAGGACCGCGCGCTGTTCGAAGCCATGATCGACGAGATCGGCTTCGGCATGCTGTTCCTGTCCACGCCAGACGGGCCGCGCGTCGCGCATACGCCGATGATCTCCACCCGCGACGGCGCGGTGCAGTTCCACATCGCGCGCGGCAATGCGCTGGCCAGGCACCTTGACGGCGCGACCGCGCTTGCCGTGCTGAACGGACCCGACGGCTATGTCTCGCCGCGCTGGTATGCGGAACCGGACCAGGTGCCGACGTGGAACTATGTCTCGCTTGAACTGGAAGGCCGCGTGCGGCGGATGGACCAGGACGGGCTGCACGGCCTGCTGGAAGCGTTGTCCGCCCGGTTCGAGGAGCACATCGCTGAAGGCGAACCGTGGACGATGGACAAGATGGACGAAGGCCGGCAACGCCAGCTCATGGCCGGGATCGTCGGGTTCGAGATGGAAATCCTTGCCTGGCGGCCAACCTTCAAGCTTTCGCAGAACAAGCCGGCGGACGAGCGTGAGCGCGTGGCGCAGGGGCTGGAAAGCGAAGGCTCGCTCGCCATCGCGCAGATGATGCGCACGCTGGTCGGCACAGGACCGGTATCGTGAGCGCGCCGCTGCGCCTTGCCCTGTTCGATTGCGACGGCACGCTGGTCGACAGCCAGGCCGATATCTGCGCGTCGATGGACGAGGCCTTCGCGCTGGCGGGGCTTGCCCCGCCCGATGCGCATGCCACGCGCCGCGTGGCCGGCCTGTCGCTGACCGAAGCGATGCGCCGCCTGCACCCCGAGGGCGAGGCCGATGCGCACGCGCTGCTGGCCGCGCATTATCGCGACGCCTTCCGCACCCGGCGCGAGGCGGGAATGCTGGCAGAGCCGCTGTACGAAGGCATCGCCGCGCTGGTGGAGGAACTGGCCGCGAAGGACTGGCTGCTGGGCGTCGCCACCGGCAAATCGGATCGCGGGCTGGCGCACGTGCTGGCGAACCACGGCCTTACCGGCCATTTCGTCACGCTCCAGACGGCAGACCGGCATCCGTCGAAGCCGCACCCCTCGATGATAGAGGCCGCGCTGGATGCAACGGGCGCCGACCGCGCGCTGACCGCGATGATCGGCGACACCGCCTATGACATGGAGATGGCGCGGAACGCGGGCGTTCGCGCCTTCGGCGTCGCCTGGGGTTATCACGACCCGCACGAACTGGAAGAAGCCGGGGCAGAGGCCGTCGCCCATTCGGTGCCGGACCTTCGCGCGCTGCTGGAGGGAATGGAATGAACGCCGCCCCCGACCCCGATCCCGCAATCGCGCGCTTCGCGATCCTGCAGGCCATGCGCCTTTCGGGCGCGCTGCTGGTGCTGCTGGGCGCGGTCACGCTTTCGCGGCGGTTCGCGGCGCTCAACACCATTCCCGACACGGCCGCCTATGCGATCATGGCCGTGGGGCTGGTGGATTTCTTCGTCGTCCCGCTGCTGCTCGCCCGCCGGTGGAGGAGCCCGCGCCGATGAAGCGGTTCTGGAAAGAGGCCGCGCCGGTCGCGGCGGAAGGCGGCTGGCAGGTCGCGCTCGACGGGCGCGGGGTGAAGACGCAGGGCGGCAAACCGCAAGTCGTCCCCACGCGCGCACTTGCCGATGCGCTTGCCGCCGAATGGACGGGACAAGGCGAAGAGGTCGATCCCGGCGCCTTCGTAATGCGCGACATGGCCGATTATGCGATCGACGTTGTGATGGCGGACCGCGCGGCGGCGGTTGCCGCGCTGCTGCCCTATGGCGATACCGATACGCTGCTTTACCGCGCAGACCCGGACGAAGCGCTGCACCGCCGCCAGCACGCCGAGTGGGAACCGCTCGTCACCGCCGCAGAGGCGCAACACGGCGTCACCTTCATCCGCGTGTCCGGTATAATCCACCGCGCCCAGCCCGACGCAACGACCGCGCAGATCCGCGCGCAACTGGAAACGCTGGATCCCTTCACCCTTGCCGCGCTGCGCACGCTGGCGGGAATTTCCGCCTCCCTGATCGTGGGGCTGGCCGCGCTGGCGCCCGATGCAGACGCAGGTGCGCTGTTCGATACCGCGCACCTTGAAGAGGCCTGGCAGGCCGAACTGTGGGGCAAGGATGCAGAGGCCGAAGCACGCAATGCCGCGCGGCGCGCCGCATTCGAGACCGCCGCGCGCTTTGCCGGGCTGGCGCGGAACGCGTGACGAGCGCGGCTTGAAGATCGTCTTCAGCCGCAAGGGGTTCGACAGCACGGCGGGCCGCGCCCCTTCCCCCATAGAGCGGGGCCGCGCGATCTCGCTTCCAATTCCGGCGGCGGACCGTTCGGCCACCCGCTATCGCGACATCGGCCACGGCAAGCGGGTGGAAGCGGCAACGCGCGGGCGCATCCGGCGCGGCGCGTTGTGCCATGACGATCCGATGTTCGCCGATGGCCGGTGCTGGTTCGGCCAGTGCGGCGCGGCGCAGGGGCACCTTGAAAAACAGGGCGTGCGCGCGGGCGACGTTTTCGTGTTCTTCGGCCTGTTCGCCGATCCCGAAAGCGGTGAGCGGCACCACCGGATATTCGGCTGGATGAAGGCCGCCTGCACCGGCACGCCGGGCACGGTAGAGCAATCGCCGGAATGGAACGCACCCCCGCGCCCACACCCGCACCTTTCGGGTGAATGGCCCAACCCCAACACGATCTGGCACGGCCCCGGCAACGCCGACGCCCCTGCACACGACGCGCTGCGGCTTACCGTTCCCGGCGGCCCGCTCAACCTGTGGCGCGTGCCGTCATGGCTGCGCGAATGCGGGCTGAGCTATCACGCGAAGCCGCAACGCTGGGTGGGCGACGGCCTGCTCGACAGCGCGAAACGCGGGCAGGAATTCGTGTGCGATACCGGAGAGCGCGAAGACGCGCGCAACTGGCTGGCGCGGGTGATCGACCTGATCGAAGGCTGACGCCAACCTCCACCATGCCCGGCAGGCTAGCCCCTGCCGGTCCGGGCCGGCCCGGCCGACCGACGCCCGTTCTGCCGCAGAAGCAAAACGGGCGCGTATCGGCCTAGGCGGCGGCAGCAGGCATGACCGTCAGGGCCACCTGGTCGGATTGAAGCGATGCCCCTGCTTCACGGGCCAGCCGCGTGCGCGTGCTTTGATCCAGCCCGAACACGACTGTCGCGCGAACGGTTGGCGAAACACCTGCGGGCAAGGGCGCCATGTTCCTTATGCCTTCCACGGCTGCCAGCGCCGCGCGATCGAGCCGCGAGCTTCCGGTCGACCGTGTCAGCATGACAGCGGCCGGCGCACCATCCGCGCCAACCCGGAAGCTGATCTGGGCATATCCTTCCCGGGCACCCTGGAAGCCGTAATACATCGGATAGGTCAGTTTCCTGTCCAGCGCGTGGGAGACATCCGTCGCCCAGTTCTGCACGTTCGCCCGGTTTCCTTCGATTTCGATGGGCGAACCGCTTTGCGCGGCCACCGCGCCGGGCGCGATCAGGATGGCGGCACCTGCCGCCAGGAGTGCGTATCTCATCGAGACATCCTTCCCATATTTTTTCTGTTCATTCGTTTTTGGCGGTCGCACCAGCGGATGCCGCAAATTGCGCGCAAGTTCCGATGGTGCGACCGAAGCAGGATGGCGTGTGTTCTGCGGACCACGCGCTTTCCTGAAACGAAACCGAGCAGGAAACGCCATCCAAGTCAACGATTGCGCAAGCGCCGCCCGGTCAAGCCCCCGGTCGCCCGACGAAAAAATCGGTCCTATTCGGATGCAATGTCAGCTGTCGCACGCCGCGCCGCGCAAATCCTGCCGTTTGCGCTTGTCAGACACCCGCGCAGAAGGCGGTCATCCCACCCAGTCGGCAACCTCTCCGGCAACCTTGTTGGCCGCTTCGTTGAGAGCGGCGGCGACAGGTTCCGCTTCGGCGGAGACGCCGGGAACCACGTCTTCGAACCGGCGGGTGGAAACCGCACCGTCGCGGCCGGTCTTCACCGCTTCGAACCGCACCACGACCGACTGGCTGGGCGCATCATAGCCCATGTCGAGCAGGCGCCCGCCAAGCTGGGTCTGCGCGGTGCCGATATCGCCTTCCAGCACAAGGTGCCCGCCCCTGGCGCGCAGCGTTTCGGTCAGCAGGTGCTGGAACAGCCGCGTCGGGCGCTCGATCCAGGTCGCATCCTTCAGGTAGGCGACCGTCGTGGCGTTCACCTGCACCGGCACGCGGGTAACGGCCAGCTTCTGGTCGGCGGCCGGTTCAAGAACCGCGATCGCCGTGTCGTATTGGCCGGTGCTGGTGGCGCCGGCCTTGACCTGCGCGGTGGGCGTCAGGTCAAGCAGCGCCCTGGGCGGCTTGCCCGCACCGATGCTGACGCAGCCTGAAAGGGCGAGCACGGCCAGCGGCGCCGCAAGAACGAGCGGCCTGATGGCCAGCCCGGTCACGGCATTCCTTGCAAGGGCGATCTTCGTCACGGCAGTTTTCGTAACATTCATGGTTTGTAGTCCGGCAGCTTTGGACCCCCGACCACAGAGCCCATGCCCTGGTCGCTGATCTTGTCGGTCAGGTTGCGTAGCGCCTTGCTCGTCTCGCGAAGTTCGCGGATCGCGGCTTCGGCTTCAGGCAAGGTGCGCTGGTTGATCTGCTTCGCGGCGGGCTGCGTGCTGTCCAGCGTCTTCTGCAGCGAATCCGCCGCGCCCTTCGCGGACTTCAGCGTTTCGCCAAGCTGCTTTGCCAGCGTTTCGCCCTGCCCGTTGATCAACGTATCGGTCGAATCGGCAACCTTCTGAAAGCTCGCCAGCGTTTCGTTGGCCTGGCGCAGCGTCGCCTGCAGTTCGGCCAGCGTGCGCTTCATGTCGGGCGCGGAATCGGCCAGCGTCTTCGTCATCCGGTCGGTATTGGCCAGGATTCCGGCGATGGAGTGCTGGTTCTTGTCGGACAGCACCTGCGTCAGGCGTTCGGTCAGCGTGGCCAGCCGTTCCAGCAGCAGCGGCGCGTTCGCCAGGATCGCGCCAAGGCCGCCCGGTTTGGTGGGGATGACCGGCACGCCTTCCGGCCCCGGCTCCGTGATCGGCGGTGCGCCGCGCACGGCGCCGTCAAGCTGCACCGTCGAAACCCCGGTAAAGCTGCCTTGCAGCGTTGCGGTGGTGCCTTCCAGGATCGGGATCTTGTCATCGATCTTGATGCGCACACGCACGAATTCCGGGTCCTTGGTCCACAATTCGATATCGCTTACCTGCCCGGCGGGAACGCCCGCGAAAGACACCTGCGAACCCTTGGCAAGCCCGTCCACCGATTGCTTGAAGAAGATGTCATAGGCGTTCTGGTCGCCCTGGTTGATGCGCGCAATCCAGATAATGCCGGCGGCAAGCGCCGCGAGCAGGGCAAGGGTCACAGCACCGACCCAGATGTAATTTGCCCGCGTTTCCATGCCTAGAGCTTGCCCCTCTTCTTCACGTCCTATGCCCCGCCGCCGTCCGGCTTGTCCACCGGCTTGGCAGGGGCTTCCTCAACGCGCGAGGCGGAAAAGCGGTCCCGCGCGTCCTTGGCCGCGCGTCCGCGCGGCCCGTTGAAGTATTCCTGAATCCACGGATGGTCGAGCGCCAGAAGCTCTGGAATGGTGCCAACCGCAATCACCTTGCGGTCCGCGATCACCGCCACGCGATCGCAGATTTCGTAAAGCGTATCAAGGTCATGCGTGATCAGGAACACGGTCAGTTGCAGCGTTTCCTGCAACTCGTCGATCAGCTGGTCGAAAGCCGCCGCGCCGATCGGGTCCAGCCCGGCGGTCGGCTCGTCGAGAAACAGAAGCTCCGGATCGAGCGCAAGCGCCCGCGCGAGGCCCGCGCGCTTGCGCATTCCGCCCGAAAGCTCCGACGGGAACTTGTTCGTCGCATCGGACGGCAGGCCGGACAGCAGCACCTTGTAGCGCGCGATCTCGTGGCGCAGTTCGTCAGAGATTTCGGGATAGAATTCGCGCAGCGGCACTTCCACGTTTTCGGCCACGGTCAGCGTGGAAAACAGCGCGCCGCCCTGGAACAGCACGCCCCAGCGCGAGCGGATATCGATATCGCCATCGTCCAGCGCATCGTCGATATCGCGGCCCAGCACTTCGATTTCGCCCGCGACCGGTCGCTGCAACCCGATGATCGACCGCATCAGCACCGACTTGCCGGTGCCCGACCCGCCGACCACACCGATGATCTCTCCGCGCCGCACGTCGAGGTCCAGCCCTTCGTGGACCACGTGTTCGCCGAACGCGTTCTTCAGCCCGCGCACGCGGATCGGCCATTCGCCGCTGTAATGGACCGGCGTTTCGGGCAGCTCTTCGGCGATTTCCTCAAGCGCCTCGCGGTCGGGTTCCTGGTCCTTGGCGGGTTCCTGGTCCATGATCAGCCCCACCCGATCTTGGTGAAGAAGACGGCGAAGAACGCATCGAGCACGATGACCACGAAGATCGCCATGACCACCGCGGAGGTTGTGCGGTTGCCCACTTCCTCTGCATTCGATTTCACCTGCATGCCCTGATAGCAGCCGGAAATCGCCACGATCAGGCCGAACACCGGCGCCTTGACCAGCCCCACCCACACATCGTGCATGGGCACGACTTCCTGAATGCGGCTGAGGAAGGTGAAGAACGGAATGCCCAGCGAAAGCGACGCAAGGAAAGCGCCGCCGACGATCGTCACCACAGAAGCATAGGCCCCCAGCAGGATCATCATGAAGACCCCCGCAAGGATACGCGGCAGGATCAGCGCCTCTACCGGGGAAACGCCGATGGTGCGCATCGCGTCCACTTCCTCGGTCAGTTTCATCGTGCCGATCTGCGCGGCGAAGGCCGAACCGGACCGGCCCGCCACCATGATCGCGGTCATCAGCACGCCCAGTTCGCGCAAGGTCAGCCGGCCCACAAGGTTGACCGTATAGATCTCCGCGCCGAACTGGCGCAGCTGCACCGCGCCCTGCTGGGCGATGACGATGCCGACCAGAAAGCTCATCAAGCCGATGATCGGCAGGGCGGTTACACCCACAAGTTCCATCTGGTGGACAAGCGCCTTGCCGCGGAAGCGGCGCGGATGGCGGATGGTCGTGCCGATAGAGAGAATGACCTCTCCCAGGAAACTTATGACCCCCACGGAGCCGCGCAGCAGGTCCATCGTCACTTCGCCAACGGCCATGGTCACGCGCTGGACCAGCGGCGCGCGCGGCGCGGACACGTCCTCGCGGTTGGCGTCCGCTTCGCTGATCGCGCCGATCAGCCGTTCGGCATTGCTGCTGGCGTTGACGATGCTGGCGCCCAGCCGCTGCGAAACACGCCAGACGACCCATGCGCCGACCGTATCGATCTCGCTTACGCCGGACAGGTCGACGGCGGACACCGGCCCATCCACCGCGCGCAGGGCGGCGTCGATCGGTCCCAGGGACGATACGATCATCGGGCCGCTGAACGCGACTGTCGTGCTTTCCCCGTCCCCGGGCACCAAGGTAAAATCGGCTAATGCCCGCATCGTTTCAGCCTAATGCGGGAAAAAGCGCGAGCCTACAAGTGCATGGGCGCGCGCTTCGCGGGCCTTGCGCGACCGCACGTTCCGTCAACGCTTGCCTGCCTGTGCATGCGCTGGCAAAGCGCGGCGCCATGACCGATCAGAATCCCGCAACCGAACCGGCGGCAACGGAATTGCCGAAAACGTTCGAGCCCGCCGAGATGGAGGCGCGCTGGTACGCGCATTGGGAAAGCACCGGGCAGTTCCGCCCCGAACGTCCCGACGCGCAGCCCTTCACCATCGTGAATCCGCCGCCCAACGTCACCGGAAACCTGCATATCGGCCACGCGCTGGACAACACGCTGCAGGACATCGTGATCCGTTACGAACGCCTGCGCGGGAAAGACGCGCTGTGGGTGGTGGGTACGGACCACGCCGGCATCGCCACGCAGATGGTGGTCGAACGCCAGATGGAAGCGAAGCAGGACAAGCGCACCAATTATTCGCGCGAAGGCTTTGTGGAGAAGGTCTGGGAATGGAAGGCGGAAAGCGGCGGCCAGATCACGCGCCAGCTGCGCCGCCTGGGCTGTTCGATGGACTGGAGCCGCGAACAGTTCACCATGGACCCGCACTTCACCCGCGCCGTGGTGAAGGTGTTCGTGGACCTGTATAATCAGGGCCTGATCTACCGCGACAAGCGGCTGGTGAACTGGGACCCCAAGCTGAAAACCGCGATTTCCGATCTGGAAGTGGAAACGCAGGAACTGAAGGGCAGCTTCTGGCATTTCCGCTATCCGCTCGCCGACGGGGTGACGCTGGATAACGGGCAGGACTTTATCGAAGTCGCCACAACGCGCCCCGAAACGATGCTGGCCGATATGGCCGTGGCCGTTCACCCGACGGACGAACGCTATGCCAGCGTGATCGGCAAGGACATCCTCCAGCCGATCACCGGGCGCCGCTTCAAGGTGGTGGCGGACGAACACGCCGATCCCGAACTGGGCAGCGGCGCGGTGAAGATCACGCCGGGGCACGATTTCAACGACTTCGAAGTGGGCAAGCGGGCGGGAATCGAACCGCGCGACATGCTCAACATGTTCGATGCCGAAGCCAACGTGGTGCAGGTGGCCGATAACCTGATCCCCGCCGAATTCGTGGGGATGGAACGGTTTGAGGCGCGCAAGCTCGTTGTCCGGCGGATGAAGGAACTGGGCTTCCTGATCCCCCACATCACGAAGGACAAGGAAGGCAACGAAGCAGAGCACGACGCGGAGCCGCGCACGATCCAGACGCCCTTTGGCGACCGTGGCGGCGTGGTGATCGAACCATGGCTGACGGACCAGTGGTATGTCGATGCCGAAAAGCTCGCCGCCGCGCCGATGGAAGCGGTGCGTTCGGGCGCCATCGAGATCGTGCCGAAGACGTGGGAGAAGACGTTCTTCAACTGGATGGAGAACATCCAGCCGTGGTGCGTAAGCCGCCAGTTGTGGTGGGGGCACCGGATTCCGGCGTGGTATGGCTCAGACGGGAAATGCTACGTTGCCGAGAGCGAAGATGAAGCGCGCGCGCAAGCGGGCGAAGGCATCACGCTTGAACGCGATCCCGACGTTCTGGACACATGGTTTTCTTCCGCGCTGTGGCCGTTTGCCACGCTGGGCTGGCCGGACCAGACCGACCTTCTGAAAAAGCACTATCCCAACGACCTGCTGATTTCCGGTTTCGACATCCTGTTCTTCTGGGATGCGCGCATGGCGATGCAGGGCATCCATTTCATGAACGAAGTGCCGTGGAAGCGGCTTTACCTGCACGGGCTGGTGCGCGCGGCGGACGGCTCGAAAATGTCGAAGTCGAAGGGCAACGTGGTCGATCCGCTGATCCTTGTCGATCAGTACGGGGCGGATGCGCTGCGCTTTTTCATGGCGGCGATGGAAAGCCAGGGCCGCGACATCAAGATGGATGAAAGGCGGGTCGAAGGATACCGCAACTTCGCCACCAAGCTGTGGAACGCCGCGCGTTTCTGCCAGTCGAACGGCATCGGCGCGTCGCAATCGCTTGCCGCCCCCACGGCGACCAGCGCGGTCAACAAGTGGATCGTGGGCGAAGTGGTGGAAACCCTTGCCGAACTGGACAAGGCGATGGCCGACCTGCGCTTCGATGCCGCCGCCAACATCATCTATCACTTCGTGTGGGACCAGTTCTGCGACTGGTACATCGAGCTGGTGAAGGGCAACTTCGACGCGGAAACCAAGGCTGTCGCCGGATGGGTGCTCGACCAGATCCTTGTCATGCTGCACCCGTTCATGCCCTTCGTGACCGAAGAACTGTGGTCGAAGATGGGCACGCGGCCTTACGACCTGATCGTTGCGAAGTGGCCGCAGCCCGACGCGGGCGTTGACGCGGCGGCAAAGCGCGAAGTGGAATGGCTGATCGCGCTCGTTTCCAACCTGCGCACCGCCAAAAACGAACTGGGCATCGCGCCCGGCGCCAAGCTGGACGCCTATCTGCCAGAACCGAGCGCGGCGACCCGCGCGATCATCGATGCCAACACCGGCGCGATAGACCGGCTGGCGCGGCTCAGTTCGATCCATTTCGAAGCGGCCCCGGCGGGTGCGGCGATGCAGGTTGGCGCGGGCGATGCCAACATCGTGATCCCGCTGGAAGGCGTGATAGACATCGCGGCGGAAAAGGCACGGCTGGAAAAGGCGCTGGCGACCGCGGAAAAGGAAGCCAGATCGCTGGAAGGCCGCCTGTCGAACCCAAAGTTCGTTGAAAAGGCCAAGCCCGAAGCGGTGGAAAAGGCGCGTGCCGACCATGCCGCCCACGCGGCGGAGGCCGATCGGCTGAGAGCGGCGCTGGCGCGGCTGGGGTGACACTTCAAAGGGGGGAACACGCCGGTTTCCTACACTGTGCTTTCGTGCCATGCGCGATGGCCATGACCCTCGCCCGCGCCTCGACCGGGAAAGCCCCTTCCCCCCGCCGTGTCACCCTCGCAGATCGCGTGGACACCTCCAGCGATTCCGGGCTTTCGCGTATGGCGCACCCGGGTGACACAGTGTCACCTCTGTCACCCTGTGGAGCCGTTGTATGGCACTAGTCCTCGCCACCACGACTCCCGGCGAACCGGAAATCTTCGCCTCGCTTCAGGGAGAGGGGCCGTCCATCGGGCGCCCGTCCGTGTTCGTGCGCCTGTCGCGCTGCAACCTTGCCTGCCGCTGGTGCGACACCGCCTATACCTGGCGCTTCACCGGCGACAACCGGCCGCACCGGGACGATCTGACGTTCGAACGCAAGGCCAACCAGATGACGCTGGACGAGGCCGACGTGGCGGACCGCATCTGTGCATACGATGTGGACAGGCTGGTGATAACCGGTGGAGAACCGCTGCTTCAGGCCCCCGCCCTCTCCCGCGTGCTGCACCGGTTGAAGGACATGCGGCCCACCCTTCACGCAGAGGTGGAAACCAATGGCACGGTGCCCGTTCCGGAAGCGCTGGAAGCACTGGTGGACCAATGGAACGTAAGCCCCAAGCTGGCGCATTCGGGCAATCCCGCCGACCTTGCACTGCCCCCTGAACAGATTGAACAATGGTCGAAAAACAATAAAGCTTACTTCAAGTTCGTGATTGCCAATCCGGCAGATTGCGACGAGGTTTCCGCCCTCGCCGCACGCCATGGCATCGCGCCCGTGCGCCTGTTCGTGATGCCCGAAGGCACCGACAGCGAAACGCTGCGCACGCGGTCAAAATGGCTGGCGGAAGAGGCGTTGCGGCGCGGCTGGCGCTTTACCGACCGGCTGCATATCCACCTTTACGGCGACACACGCGGCACTTAACCGCACACAGATGCCGCTGACCCGCCTCACCTTGCGCGACTTCCGCAACCATGCGGCGACGAGGCTTGATGGTCTTGCGCGTTTCAACGTCCTGGTGGGCGAAAACGGCGCGGGCAAGACCAACGTGCTCGAAGCGATTTCGCTGCTGGCGCCGGGGCGCGGCCTGCGCCGTGCTTCGCCCGCGGAAATGGCGGGCCATTCGGGCAGCGGCAGCTTTGCGGTGTCGGCCGAACTGGAAGGCGGAGACGTGTCGATCGTCACCGCCACCACGCCGCAGGCGCCCGCGCGGCGCACGGTGCGGATCAACGGTGCCGAAGCGCCGGCCGCGCGGCTGGGCGAATGGCTTTCGCTCACATGGCTTACCCCCGCGCAGGACCGTCTGTTTGCAGACAGCCCCGGCGCCCGGCGGCGTTTCCTCGACAGGCTGGTGCTGGCGCGCGACCCCGGCCATGCGCGCCTTGCCGCGCGCTATGAAACCGCGCTGCGCGAAAGGAACCGCCTGCTGGCCGAACCGGGCGAGCCGGATGCACGCTGGCTTGATGCACTGGAAGCGCAACTGGGCGAAAGCGGTGCGGCGCTGGCGGCGGCACGGCGGCGCATGGTGGACGATCTTGCGGCCGCCATCGCCACACTGCCCGAACAGCCTTTTGCCCGTCCGTCGCTTTCCTATGCGAGCGAAACCCCGGCGGAAGAGGCCGCGCTGGCCGAAGCCCTGCGCGAGGGCCGCCGCCGTGATCGCGCGGCCGGGCGCACGCTGGCTGGCCCGCACCGCGACGATCTTGCCGTTACGCTTGCCGCCAAGCACGCGCCCGCCGCCGAGTGTTCTACCGGCGAACAGAAAGCGATGCTGATCTCCATCGTCCTTGCCCACGCCGCGCTTGCCGCCGAAGGCCGCCCGCGCCTGCTGCTGCTGGACGAGATCGCCGCCCACCTGGATCCGGTGCGCCGCGCCGCCCTGTTCGACCGGCTGGCGCGCGGCACCGCGCAAGTATGGATGACCGGCACCGAAGCCGCGCCCTTCGATGAAATCGCGGGCCGCGCCGCAATGTGGTGCGTGAGGAACGGCGTGGCGGAGCGGATCTAGGCAGTAACGTGCTCAGGAAAGGCCGGAAAGAAAATCAGGGCAGTCGCAATTTACGTAAATGGAGCGTTTACCGTAAAGCCGATAAAATTGACCATTTTTACCGATTAATGCAATCGTAACCCCGCCATGATGGAAGTCTTTCCGAGATAAAGTTGAACGGAGACTTCCAATGCGCAAGTCATTCTCTGCAATTTCGATAACTGCACTGGTTGCCATTTCGATGATCCCCTCGCTTCCCGCCCATGCCACCCCGGATAACGGCGCCGCTGTATTCAAGGGAAATGCCTGCGGCTTCCACATCGACACCCCGGAAGGCTATGTCGCCGCCACCGGCACGTCGCACTATGTCGTCAACCACGGCGGCATGACCACGGCCCTTTGCAATCTTGACCAGACGACCGGCCCGAAGCTGAGCCGCACTTACGTCGAAACCGGCTGGAGTTGCGGTAGCCGGACGCTTGGCACCAGCAACGACACGAAGGCGATCCTGACGCCGAGCGGGAATGTGACGATCATCTGCAAGTTCCACTAGGGACGACAGGGACAGGTTCGACTTCGACTCTGCGCGTCCGCTATCCTGTCGTTCCAGGTACCAGTCCGCGCCGCCTAAGCCCCCTCGTCATTCAGTCCGGCGACCACGCGGTCCACGGTAGCCGCAACCACCTTGCCCACGCCTTTGGCATTGGGGTGGATGTTGTCTGCCTGCATCAGGCCGGCTTGCCCGACCACCGGTTGCAGGAAGAACGGCACCAGCGCGTCGCCGTGCTTCTTCGTCAGTTCGGGGAACAGTTCGTTGAAACGGCTTGCATAGTCCTTGCCCATGTTGGGCGCGGCCAGCATTCCTTCCACGATCACGGGAATGTGCCGCTTGTCGAATTCGGCAAGGATCGCGTCCAGGTTCGCGCGTGTCTGGTCCAGCGGCAACCCACGCAGCATGTCGTTCCCGCCAAGGCTGATCAGCGCAAGAACGGGCCTGGCCGGCTGGTTGTCGAGCGTGAAGGCCAGCCGTTCGCGCGCGGCGGCGGTGGTGTCGCCCGAAACGCCCGCGTTGACCACGCTGGCGTTGATACCCTTGGCCCACAGCGCGCGTTCAAGCTGCGCGGGATAGCTTTCGCCGGGGTCGAGGCCGTATCCGGCAAAAAGGCTGTCCCCGAAGGCCAGCACCACCTTGTGCGGCCCCGCCGGGCGCTGCGGCGGCTGGGCAGAGGCGCTTGCCTGCGGCGCGGCGGGGGCCGTCCGGTCTCCGCACCCCGCCAGCGCGAGCGGCAGCGCGAAGGCGATGGCGGTGAAGGTGGCGGCTTTGGCGAACGGGCGTCTGGCTTGCTCCATGCCCCCTATCTATGCCATCGCTGGCGCGTGACAAGCGACCCTGCGGCCCGTTCCGCTTCCGTTATCGTTGCCCGCAACCTCACGCTCGCGCTGGGCGAAGCGGACGCGCGCGTGGACGTGCTGCGCGGCATCGACCTTTCCGTGCGCGAGGGCGAGACGCTGGCGCTGCTCGGCCCTTCCGGTTCGGGCAAGTCCAGCCTGCTGGCGGTGCTATCGGGGCTGGACCGGGCAAGCGGCGGGCACCTTTCGGTCGCCGGGCAGGATTTTACCGTGCTGGACGAAGACGCGCTGGCCGCAGCGCGGCGCGGGCGCATCGGCATCGTGCTTCAGGCCTTCCACCTTCTGCCGACCATGACCGCGCTGGAGAACGTGGCCACGCCGCTGGAACTGGCAGGAATGGCGCACGCATTCGATCGCGCCCGCGACGAGTTGAAAGCGGTCGGCCTTGGCCACCGGCTGACCCACTATCCCGCGCAGCTTTCGGGCGGAGAGCAACAGCGCGTGGCCATCGCCCGCGCGCTCGCCCCGCGCCCGGTGCTGCTTTTCGCGGACGAGCCGACCGGCAACCTTGACCACGCGACCGGCGACAACGTGTCCGACCTGCTGTTCTCGCGCGCCGGGGAAGCGGGCGCGACGCTGGTGATCGTAACCCACGATCCGGCACTGGCCCGCCGGTGCGAGCGGATCGTGACGCTGGAAGACGGGCGCATCGTATCGGACAGCGCGGCATGACAGGCTGGCGCACCGCGTGGACGCTGGCGCGGCGCGGGCTGGACTGGCGCTTTCGCGGCCTGCGCCTGCTGGTGGTGTGCATCGTGCTGGGCACCGCCGCGCTTGCCGCGATCGGCACGCTGACCGGCGCGATAGAGCGCGAACTGGCCGAGCGCGGACAGGTGCTGCTGGGCGGCGACGTGGAAGTGCAGATCCCTCTGCGCGCGGCGAGCCCGGACGAACTGGCAGAATTCCGCAGCTTCGGCCCGGTTTCGTCGGGAATGCGGATGCAGGCGATGGCGCGGCGCACCGGTACGGCGGGCGAAAGCGTGGTGGCGACGCCCGTCGCGCTGAAGCAGGTGGACGGCAACTGGCCGCTTTACGGCACCTTGCGACTGAAGGGCGGGCGCGTTGCCGGCGCGCCAGCAGGCATGGATGCATGGATCGATCCGGGCGTGGGAGAGCGGCTGGGCCTGAAAACCGGCGACACGTTCGCCATCGGCAAGGCGCGCCTGACCGTGGGCGGCGTGATCGCCAGTGAGTCGGACCGGCTTTCGGAAGGCTTCTCGCTCGGCCCCACGGTGATTATCGGCAAGGCCGCGCTCGATACGTCGGGCCTTGTCCAGCCGGGCAGCATGGTGCGTTCGAAATACCGCATAAAGCTGCCGCCCGGCAGTGATCCCAAGGCGGTGGAGGCGGCCATCAAGACGAAGTTCCCCGATGCCGCGCTGGGCACGCGCACGCGCGACGCCGCATCGCCGGGGCTGGACCGCTTCGTGGGGCGGATGGGGCAGTTCCTGCTGCTGGTGGCGCTTGCCGCGCTGGCGATTGCGGGGATCGGCATAGGCAACGGGGTATCGGGTTATCTGGAGGCACGGCGCGGCAGCATCGCCACGCTGAAGGTTCTGGGCGCGACAAGCGGCGATATCGCACGGATTTTCCTTTTGCAGATCGCGGTGACCGCGCTCGTCTCCGTGATCGCGGGGCTGGCAATCGGGCTGGCCGTTACTCCGCTGCTGGGCCTTGCGCTGAAAGGGCTGCTGCCCGTGGCGCCGGGTTTCGTGTTCGATGGCGTCGCACTTGCCACGGCGGCGGCGTTCGGCCTGCTGATCGCGCTGACATTCGCCGCGCCTCCGCTGGTGCGTGCGCGCGAATTTCCCGCGATGGCGCTGATGCGCGCCCGCGTATCGCCGCTTTCCGCGCGGTGGCGGCCGCTGTTGCTGCCCGTGGGTCTGGGGCTTGCCGGTATCGTGGCGCTGGCGGTGTTGACCGCACCGCAAAAGCTGCTCGCGGCGGGCTTTCTTGGCGGCGCGGCGGCGCTGTTCTTCCTGCTGCTGGCGCTGGGTCGCGCGGTGACATGGGCCGCTGCGCGCGCGGCGCGCCCAAAGAACACGGTGTTGCGCCTTGCGCTTGCCAACCTGCACCGCCCCGGCGCGCAGACCGGGCCGCTGGTGGTGGCGCTGGGCTTCGGCCTTGCCGCATTCGTGCTGATCGCAGCGATACAGACCAGCCTTGACGGCAATATCGCGCGCCGTGTGCCCACCCGCGCGCCGGACTATTTCGTGCTGGACGTGCCAAAGGACAAGGCGGCGCAATTCGAACAGGCGGTGCGTGGCGCCGCCCCCAGAGCCGCTATCCGCACGGTGCCCGCGCTGCGCGGGTCAATCCTTGCCTTCGGACCGAAAGACCGGATGACCGTGGTCGCGCAGATGGGCAAGATCTCCGACGGGGCATGGGCGCTGCGCGGCGACCGGGGCCTCACCTATTCGGCGGACGTGCCCGAAGGCAACACGGTGACGCAAGGCAAGTGGTGGCCGAAGGATTATACCGGCGAGCCGCTGGTTTCGGTGGACGAGAACCTGGCCAAGGCCATCGGCCTTTCCATCGGCGACTATATCCGCTTCACGTTCCTGGGGGTTGAGCGCACCGCGCGGGTCGCATCGTTTCGGCGGATTGACTGGGATTCGCTGGGTTTCAACTATGTGCTGGTGTTCAGCCCCAACACGCTGGAAGACGCGCCGCACAACCTTGCCGCGACGATAGAATTGCCCGCCGGTGAAAAGGGAAGCGGCACGAAGGCCGCGATCCTCTCCGCGCTGGTGCGGCAATTCCCGTCAAGCTCTGTAATAGAGGTCGGCCCGGTGATCGGGCAGGCGCGCACGATCCTTTCGCAGATGGGCACCGCCATCCTTGCCGCCGCCAGCGTGGCGATCCTGGCGGGGCTGGCCGTCCTGGCGGGCGCGATCGCCGCCGCGCGCGAGGCGCGAACCTATGACAACGTGATCCTGCGCGTGCTGGGTGCAAGCCGCCGCCAGCTTATTACCCTGCTGCTGTCCGAATACACGCTGCTGGTGGCGGTGACATCGGCGATCGCGCTGGCGCTGGGCACGGGCGCGGCATGGCTGGTGGTGACGCGATTGTTCGATTTCGAATGGATGCCCGGCTGGCCGCGCGTGCTGGGCGTGCTGGGCGCGGGGGCGGCGCTGGTGCTGATTCTGGCGGTCACCGGATCGCTGGGCGTGCTGCGCAGCCGCCCCGCGCGGGTGCTGCGCGAGCTGTGATCCTGTCGAAGGGCCGCTCCTGGCGATGAAGCCGCGCGGGGCCCTAGCGGAACACGTCCACCGTGCCGCGCCCCTTCGGATCGGGGCCAAAGCGGTTATCGCCCGGCGTGCCGTCAAGCAGCATCAGCACCAGCAGCGCGAACCACCCGAAAAACGGGATCAGCACCAGCAGCATAAGCCAGCCGGTGCGGTTCTGATCGTGCAGCCGGCGGACCGAAACCGCGAGCCACGGCACCACGCTCACCAGCCAGAACACACTGGAAATCCCGTTGCCCAGCGGCGTAAGCGACCGGTGCACGGAAATCGACATCGGGCCGCGCACCACGTTGTCGTTGTATCCGAACAGGCCCGCGATCACGACCATGACGATCCAGTAGAACAGCCAGAACATCCAGTATTCCAGCCGCCGCGACCGTCCGCCAAAGTCGAAATAGCGGCGATAGGGTTCGATCATCCAGTGCATGGCGCTCTCCGGCTGTGGCTGCGGCGCGTCAGGCGAAAACGTCCGCGCTTGTCGGGTCCTTGGGGTCCGGGCCGTATCGGTTGGGTCCGCGCGTTCCTTCAAGCAGCATGAAGATCAGAACCACCAGCGCGCCCACATAGGGAACGAAGTTCAGCAGGACCATCCAGCCCGACCGGTCCTGATCGTGAAAGCGGCGGACCTGCACCGCGATCGACGGGATGAAGCTGCCGATCGCGAAGATCGTAACCAGCGCCGCGCCCAGCCAGAACGATGCCCCCGGCGATGCGGCGGGCGCGCCTTCCAGTTCGCCCATGGAAAAGCCGCCCATCATCATCAGCGCGATGCCAACCGCATAGACGATGAAATAGAGCAGCACGAACATCCAGTATTCCCTGCGCCGCGACCGGCCGGAAAAATCGGCATAGCGCCAAAACGGCATCAGCATCCATTCCATGGTCATTCCCCCTGTGCAGGCCGCCCTTCAGGCGGCGCATGGGCGGAATCATCCACGATTTGGTTGCATTGGCAAGGGGAACGGACCCCCTGCGCGGACCTGTCAACCGCGCGCGAACCGAACGCTCCGCACGAATCCGGCAATCCCACGCAACTTCCGTTATTCCTTGCGAAGATCCTCGCGGATATCGCCCAGACGGTCATAGATGCCGAAAAACACCATATAGACTTCCATGAGAACGCGCCAGAACAGCACGCCAAAACCGAAACCGACCACCGAAAGAAGAATCGTCCCCACACCGGTGGCGAAACTGTAGCGCATCATCCCCAGCGCCCCGGCAAACGTAATCAGGGCAAAGATCGCCATGCCGACGAGCCCAAGCCAGTATATGATCTTTATGACTTTTGGTGTGACGAGCTTTTCAAAATTTCCGAGATCGGAAATCGAGAAGTCTTTTTCCATTTATTTCCCCAGTTCTGCACACATTTGCGCGTACAGTGGATGGCAACATCCGTGGAAGAAATAGTCAACTGCCAACAGGAGTTTTATAAATCCAGAATGGAAGGGACGATAGCCCCTCCCACCCTGGATAACTATTCGATCACTTCGATCAGAAACGCACCCGCACCGTGCCGCCATAGGTGCGCGGCTGGCTGGTGTAGCCCGAAATGGAGCCGGGCTGCGCAACCGAATCGAACACCGATACCAGGTACCGGTTGTCGAGCAGGTTGCGCGCCCACGCGGTCAGTTCCACGCCGTTGTGAAGCGCAAGCGTGGCCGACAGGTTCATGTCGTCGACCTCGCGCCGGAACGGGCGCGCCGCGGCGATTGCCGCCGCCGTGCCGCCCGAAAGGAAGCCCGGCAGCCCTTCGATGATCTGCACCGGCGATTCATAGTGGAAGTCGCCACGCAGGATCAGGTTGTTGCGCCCGATCGGCTGGTTCCAGCTGGCGGTCCAGGTGGCGGAAATCGCGGGGATGCCCGCCGGTTTGGTGCCCGAAAGGTCGCCCACCGCAGAGAACCGGAAGTCATCATACTTCGGATCGAGGTAGGTGACGGACAGGCCCAGCGTCAGCGGTGTTGCCGGGCGCACCGTGCCTTCGAATTCGAAGCCCTTGACCGATTCCTTGCCCGCGTTGGCAAGCTGGAAGCCGGTGCCGGTGAACACGTTGGACTGGAAGCCCTTGATGTCCTGCTTGAACGCCGCGAAATTCAGCGTGGCGATGCCCCAGTCGGCCTTCAGCCCGAATTCCCAGACGGACGAGTTTTCCGGCCCGGCGAAGCGCGAACCATACGTCTGGTTGGGCATCGTCAGCCCCGCCGCGCCCAACGCCGCGGCGTCTGACGCCAGCGGACGGCTATCGCGCGAGAGGTTGACCGAACTGGCCTTGAAGCCCGTCGCATAGGACAAATAGACGTTCACGTGGCGCGTCACGTCATAGGCGGCGCGGGCGATGTACGTGAACTTGTCGTCGTTGGTCCGCCCCGGCTCCACCGCGTTGGGCAGGTTCAGGAACGGCGGCAGGAACTGGAACGCCTTCAGCGGCGCCAGCGGGTTCGCCGCGGGGTTGTTGGCGTTGGCCGCGGCATAGGCCGCCGCGTCCGCCGACGAAAGCCCCTGCCCCAGTGCGCCATCATAGAGCAACTGCTGGCGGAAAGGCGCATAGGCGGGCGAATCGAGGTCTATGCCAGAGAACACGTCGGTCGATTGCACGTTCGTGGCAAAGTGCTTCGTATCGGTGGTGTAGTTGACGCCGCCCGTCAGCGTCAGCCCCTCGACCGGCTTGAGGTCCACCTGGCCGAACAGCGAAAACGCCTCGTCCTTCAGGGTATAGCGTTCGTCCAGCCCCTGGCCCGCCGCGAAGAACTGGCCCTGGTATTTCGCCGGATCGCCTTCCAGCGTGCCCAGGATCGTCTCCAGCGTGGGAACGTCGAGCGCGCCGCCGGTGGCCCCCTGGATCAGCGCATTGCCATAGGGACGGAACTGCGTGCCGTCCTGGATCTGGTTCGCCTGGTCGATATGCTCGTTGAAATAATAGGCGCCGAACAGCCCGTTCAGCGGCCCGTCGAAATCGGTCGCGGCGCGCAGCTCCTGCGTGAAGGTCTTGATCCGCAGGTTCTGGTAGTTGCGGCCCAGCAGGTCGGCGCTGGTGAAATCCGAATCCTGGTTGGTCACCGCGTTGGTGCGGCGATAGGCGGTGATGCTGGTCAGCGTCACCGGGCCGGCGGTGTAATCGACCTGGCCCGAAAGACCCCAGTTTTCGATATCGTTGGTCGAATCGAAATTGTCATAGACCTTGTTCGCGAAGATTTCGTTCGGCGCGTTCACGTTGCCGCCCAGCGCGCGCACGATCTGCGTGGCCTGCGAGGGCCGGAGGTTCACGACGCCGCAGCAGTTTTCGTCAATCTTGCCGTAATCGCCGATGATCCGGACCTTGAGATCGCTCGACGGTTCGAACAGCAACTGGCCGCGCGTGAACCAGCGGTTTCGCTCGTTCGTGTCGCTGCCGGTGCCCAGATCGTGGTTATAGCCGTCGCGCTTGTTCACGCCCGCCGCCAGGCTGAAGGCCACCGCGTCGGTTATCGGGCCGGTGACCATGCCTTTCGCGACCATGGCGTTATAGTTGCCATAGCTCGCTTCCAGGTTACCGCCGAACCGGAACTGCGGTTCCTTGGTGATGATCGAGATCACGCCGACAGACGCGTTCTTGCCGAACAGCGTGGACTGCGGACCGCGCAGCACCTCTATCCGCGAAACATCGGGAAAATCGGCGATCTGCGCGGCCGAGCGAGAGCGATAGACGCCGTCGATGAACACGCCGACCGACGGTTCGATACCCGCGTTGTTGGCCCCGTTGCCGAAGCCGCGGATGATGAAGTTGGTGTTCGCGCTCGATTGCAGCTGCGTGACGCGCAGCGACGGCACGACGCTGGTCAGGTCTTTCAGGTCGCGGATCTGCGCCTGTTCCAGCGTCTTCTCGCCGGTTACGCTGACGGCCACCGGCGTGTCCTGCAGGGTCTGCGCGCGCTTGGTGGCGGTAACGACGATCTCGTTGCCGTCGCTCGGCTGCGTGTCGGCCGTGGCGCTGTCCTGCGCGGGAGTATCCTGCGCGGGGGCATCCTGCGCCATGGCCGGGGCCACGGCAGCAATCGAAAGGCTCGCCGCTCCGGCAAGGAACATGGCACGCATACGGCCGCGATGGCCGGCGGAATCGAATTTCATGGGTCTGGATACCTTCTCGTCACATCCGGAATGTGGCCGGGGGATCGGGCCGTTCCACGGCTCTCGCACCTCCCCCTTCCTGCGCGCGTCCGTAAAAGCGCGCCGTGCATGATACAATGATACACGGGTGCAAGTGACGGAAAAAGGTATGCATAGTTGCGCATATGCAACACGGGGCATGGCCGAGGCGTCCTCGCGGCTTGCCGTTCGGGGGGTTTGCCGCTAAGCGCGCCCGCAAAGATGGCGGGTCCGATGGGCCGGCCGATACCCCCTGCACGAAAGCACCGTTTCCATGTCCGCCGCAGCCTTGCGCAATATCGCCATTATCGCCCACGTCGACCACGGCAAGACCACGCTGGTGGACCAGCTGTTCCGCCAGTCGGGCACGTTCCGTGAAAACCAGCGCGTGGAAGAACGCGCGATGGATTCGAACGACCTGGAAAAGGAACGCGGGATCACCATCCTTGCGAAGTGCACCAGCGTTGAATGGAACGGCACGCGCATCAACATCGTCGACACCCCCGGCCACGCGGACTTCGGCGCCGAAGTTGAGCGCATCCTGTCGATGGTCGACGGCGTGATCCTGCTGGTGGACAGCGCGGAAGGCGCGATGCCGCAGACCAAGTTCGTCACCGGCAAGGCGCTGGCGCTGGGCCTGCGCCCCATCGTCGTGGTCAACAAGATCGACCGCCCGGACGGCCGCCCGCAGGAAGTGCTGGACGAGGTGTTCGACCTGTTCGTCAGCCTTGACGCGAACGACGAGCAGCTTGAATTCCCGCACCTCTATGCTTCTGGCCGCAACGGCTATGCCGGTGAAGATGAAAGCGTGCGCGAAGGCACGCTGGACCCGCTGTTCCGCACGATCGTGGATCACGTCCCCGCGCCGGGGCTGGACGACAGCGGGCCGTTCACCTTCCTTGCCACGCTGCTGGACCGCGACAACTTCATGGGCCGCGTGCTGACGGGCCGCGTCCAGTCGGGCACGATCCGCGTGAACGACCCGATCCGCGCGCTCGACATGGACGGCAACGTGGTCGAAACCGGCCGCGCGTCAAAGCTGCTTTCGTTCCGCGGGCTTGAACGTGTGCCGGTGGACGAGGCGCGCGCGGGCGACATCATCGCGCTGGCCGGGCTTGAAAAGGCAACCGTTGCCAACACCATCGCCGATCCCGCCGTCAGCGAACCCATCGCCGCGCAGCCGATCGACCCGCCGACGCTGGCCATGCGCTTTGCCGTCAACGACAGCCCGATGGCCGGGCGCGAGGGCGACAAGGTGACCAGTCGCATGATCCGCGACCGCCTGCTGCGCGAAGCGGAAACCAACGTTGCCATCCGCGTGACCGAATCCGCCGACAAGGACAGCTTCGAAGTGGCCGGGCGCGGCGAATTGCAGCTGGGCGTGCTGATCGAGACGATGCGCCGCGAAGGCTTTGAACTGGGCATCAGCCGCCCGCGCGTTCTGTTCCAGACCGACGAGAGCGGCGCGCGGACAGAACCTTACGAAACCGTCGTGATCGACGTGGATGACGAGTTTTCGGGCACGGTCGTTGAAAAGATGCAGCGCCGCAAGGCCGAGCTGACCGAGATGAAGCCTTCGGGCGTGGGCAAGACCCGCATCACCTTCTCCGCCCCCTCGCGCGGGCTGATCGGCTATCACGGCGAGTTTCTTTCGGACACGCGCGGCACCGGCATCATGAACCGCCTGTTCGAGAAATACGGCCCCTACAAGGGCGCGATCGAAGGCCGCATCAACGGCGTTCTGATCTCGAACTGCACCGGCGAGGCGGTGGGCTATGCGCTCAACGGCCTTGAAGATCGCGGCATCCTGTTCGTGCGTCCGCAGGACAAGGTCTATGAAGGCATGGTGATCGGCGAGAACGCCAAGCCCGACGATCTTGAAGTGAACCCGCTGAAATCCAAGCAGCTGACCAACTTCCGTTCCACCGGCAAGGACGACGCGATCCGGCTGACCCCGCCCCGGATCATGACGCTGGAACAGGCCATCGCCTATATCGACGATGACGAGATGGTTGAGGTCACGCCCAAGTCGATCCGCCTGCGCAAGGCGATCCTCGACCCGCACGAGCGCAAGAAGGCGAACCGCAAGAAGGACGTGGCGTAACACGCCACCTTTTCCAAGGCTCGCCCCGCTGCGAACAGGGCGCGCTGACAAATTCCTCGCTGAACGAGCGTCCGCTATCGAGGCGTCCGGAATGCCGCCTCAACGAACGGAATGTTGGGGAATGTCGGGAGGCAGCTGCCGTCGCGCAATGCCCACCCCCAACCCCTCCCGCAAGCGGGAGGGGTTGGGGGTGGGGAGCAGCTTCGCCCCCTTCGCCCGTCATCCCAGCGGAAGCTGGGATCGCTCACGTCAAGGCGAGATGCTCGAAAACGTCGCTCCACACTGGATTGGCATTCTCGATCAGTTCCATTTTCCATGCCCGTGCGACGTTGCATGACACGAGCGGGCAAATCAGAAGTACCCCCCGACATACAGAACGCCATCGCTTGTTGGCCATGATATAGACCCAGCCGCCCACAGCAGTTTGCCAGCACGGAGCCGACAGCGATCCCAGCTTTCGCTGGGATGACGGGTGCGGGAGGGGAAACGTCCGCAAGGACCTCTGATCTTGCCCCGCAATATATAGTCTGCTTCGCTACGCCCTAAGGGCTCCGCCACGCGCGCCATTGCTTCAACCGCGCTGATGCGCAAAAAACCGCCAAGCCCTAATCCCAGCTGGGGGTCGCATCAGATGCTCGAGATAAAATTGCCCCGGAGTCTCCGCCATGCTGATTTTCTTAAGGCGAAGTGCAACAATTTGGATGATAAATTTTTTAGGTATAATAGCAACATATCTTACCACGAGGTTACATTCGATTTCATATATAGCTTTGCCAATATTTTTAGTGTTAATGACAACTTTCTTATATTCTCTGCATCTAATGCTTAGGGTTTCTAGGATAAAAGAGGTATTTTTTTATTCCTTAGGAAGGATTTCTGTTTTCCCAATTTGGATTGGAATGATTTTTCTCGCTGGCTTCCCAAATATCCAATCGTCATTGCTTGGGGATATAATTTCAGTTCTTATATTTTTATCAGCATTTTTATTTGTTGTTTTTGGACCTGGATTCATATCACCTCCATCCCAATTTGATACATTTGATATATCCGAGTGAATTAGAGCACGTTGACCAATTACTCGCTAAATGAGCGTCCGCTATCGGGGCGTCCGAAAGGCAGCCCCAACTACCGGCGTGTCGGGGGCTGGCTGCCGCCGCGCGGGTGTCTGAGCGCCCTTTCCTACACACCTGCCCCCATGCGAAAGACGGCAACGCTCTTTCTCATGGTCGATCGCTGCAACCGCGCGCTTCGCGGAACGGTTGTCTGTGCCCGGCGCCGGCCTCTGCCGGGTTTTCGCGCAAGGCACCGTCAACACCGTCAACTTCGCTCCGCTCCATTCATACAACTTTCGACAAACCTGAACGAAAGCTGCGAGGGTTGCTCCGACCCCGTTCAGTTTCGTTCATGTACAAAGAGGTCAAGCTGAACGACCGGACCGTTTTCCGGCTTCGGCCAACCAGGGAAACGAATACGGAGCAACGACCATGAAAAGCATTCTTGCAAAGACTTCGCTGGGCGCCGCGGTTGCCGCGATGTCCCTTGCCACGATGGCCCCGGCCGCGCAGGCCCGCGATTACGACCGCCACCACGGCGGCGACACCACGGGCGCCGCGATTGCCGGCGGGATCATCGGCCTGGCGCTGGGCGCGATCATCGCCAGCTCGTCAAACGATCATGACCGCTATCGCGACGGCCGCTATAACTATGGCAACAACGGCTACGCCTATGGCGACTACGTCTATCGCGACGGATATTACTGGGACCGGAACGGCCACCGCTACAACCGCCGCGAGATGGAACGCCACCGTCGCGACTATTACCAGCGCCGCGGATACGACAACCGGTACCAGGGCTATTACGGTCGCGGGTACTGATGAAACTGCCGATCCCGGAACCCCGGGGGCAAACGGGGGCGGAACCGCCCGGCGTGGTTCCGCCCTTCGTTCGGCCGTGCCCGGGGGCCGGTATCCGGTCCGCGCCGGGGGAACGGTTAACAGCCGGTTCAGAGCCCCTGGCGCATGAAGCGAAGGTAACCGTCGCCGCGCCCCGACCTTGCGCGGCGAACGGGGGAGACACACGATGAACATCCTTGGCAAAGCAACACTCGCCGCAGGAATGGGCGCAATGGCGCTGGCCGTTGCCGCACCCGCGCAGGCGCGCGACCATTACCGCCATCGTGGCGGCGGAGACGACGCCGCCATCGCGATCGGTGCGGGCATTGTCGGCCTTGCTGTGGGCGCGGCGATCGCGTCTTCGGACGACGACGACGGATATTATTACGACGGACCGCGCGGATATTATTACGGACCGACCTATTACCCGGCCTATCCGGTCTATCCCGCCTACCCCGCGTATCGCGGATACTATTACCAGTCCTATCCGGCCTATCGCGGTTATTACCGCGATCATTGGCGTCACGAACGGCGCGAAGATCGCCGCGAATGGCGGCGCGAAGGCCGGCGCGACTATCACCGCGATTACCGCCGCGGACATTGAGCGTTCCCTGGAGGTGCGCGCCGGGCAAAGTGTGGCACGGCGCGCACATGGGACGCCCTTCGGGCCGCGCGGGTGAGAACTTTTCCTGACAATTGGACAGAACGCGGCTATGGGCCGCTGACCATGCCCGCCAGTATCAATTCCCGTATCCCGTCCGAAACCTCGGACCTGCGCGTCGCGCTGTTCAGCGGCAACTACAACATGGTTGCCGACGGACCGACGCAGGCGCTCAACCGCCTTGTCGGCCACCTGCTGCGCCACGGCGCGGCGGTGCGCGTCTATGCGCCGACGATCCCCAACCCGGCCGTCGAAGCGACGGGCGACCTTGTCAGCCTGCCGTCCTTCGCCATTCCGGGCCGCAGCGAATACCGCGTGACGATGGGCCTCCAGCCGCACATCCGGCGCGACCTGAAGGAATTCGCGCCCAACGTGCTGCACGTGTCCTCACCCGATCCGGCGGGCCACCGCGCGGTAAGCTGGGCGCGCAAGCGCGATATCGCGGTGCTCACATCGGTCCACACGCGCTTCGAAACCTATCCGCGCTATTACAACCTGGCCTTTACCGAACCGCTGCTGGAAGCCCTGCTGCGCCGCTTCTATCGCCGGGCGGACGCGCTTGTCGCGCCTTCGGAATCGATGGCGCAGGTGCTGCGCGACCAGCGCATGAACTATGACATCGGCATCTGGTCGCGCGGGGTCGACCGCGATGTGTTCAACCCCGGCCGCCGCAGCATGGAATGGCGCCGGGAACAGGGCTTCGGCGACGACGAGATCGTGATCGGCTTTTTCAGCCGGCTGGTCATGGAAAAGGGGCTGGACGTCTTTTCCGACGCGGTCGACGAACTGCGGCGCAAAGGCGTGAAGCATCGCGTGCTGGTGGTCGGCGAAGGCCCCGCGCGCGAATGGTTCCAGAACCGCCTGCCCAATGCCGTGTTTACCGGCTATCGCGGCGGCGCGGACCTTGCGACCTCTGTCGCCAGCATGGACCTGCTGTTCTTCCCGTCGATCACCGAAACCTTCGGTAACGTGACGCTGGAAGCCATGGCCTGCGGGTTGCCGGTCGTCGCCGCACAAGCCACAGGCAGCGAAAGCCTTGTGGACGACCACGTTTCGGGCCGGTTGATCCGGCCGGGCGCGATCCACCAGTATGCCGATGCACTGCAGGCTTACGTTACCGACGCGGACCTGCGCCGCCGGCACGGCGCGGCGGGGGAACAGCGCAGCCTGGAATTCAGTTGGGACCGGATCAACCAGTCGGTCGCTGACACCTACCTGAGGCTCGTCCGGCAACGGGCATTGCGCAGCTGACGGCAAGGATTTTGGCAGCAAACGCTGTCAGCATCGGGCCGTTCAGCGCAGCACACCCGCCCCGCGCAAGCGCACGGCATACCAAAGCTGGAGCACGAGGACGACCGCGATCACGACCTGCATCGCGATCATCGCATCGGATCGCGCAAATCCCGGCATTGCCACGGTCATCTGGTAACCCTGGGTGATCGCCAATCCCAAGAGCGACAGCGCGAACGCGGCCACCGCATAACGCGACCGGGCCAGCAAAAGGATGGACCCGGCCAGAGAGCCCCACACGCCCAGCGCCCAGAACCCCGTCAGCCACGCGGGCAAAGCATCGAGATAGGCGATCATTTCCGGTGGAAGCTGGGCAAGGTAGGCCGGATTGCGCAGGTTGGTCATCGCGTAATCATAACACCCGAAGCTGTTCCAGAGCAGGCCCGCTACACCGACAGCCCAAAGGTGCCAGGGCGCGCGCGCCTTCATAGCATCGTTCATGGCAATTCTCCCCCGGCCACGCGGCCGGAGGAGAAATTACGTCCGATACGGATCGTCTGCAATCCCGGTGCAGACCGGGTCTCGCCGGGTCAGGATTCGTCCCGCCATTCGAACGGCAAGGGCGCTTCGCGAAAGGCGAAGCGGTCCACGTGGCGCGAAACCGCCCCCTTCAGCCCGTCACGTTGCGCAGGCTCGCTCGCATCGATGCGGCATTCCAGCGTTTCAGGCGTGGCCGACAGCGTTACCGTGGCATCGCCCACCCAGTTGTTGCCGCGCGCATCGTGCGGAAACACGATCGTGCCCTTCTGCGCGTCGAATTCCACCTTCAGGTTGTGCTGCCAGTGCTTGCACAACTGCTGCAGGTAACGGCTGGCGCTTTGCGTTGGAACGCTGGCCGTGGCGCTGCTGTTTTCAGGGCTGTTTACGGGGCTTGTCATATCGGTCACGGTCTCCTTCAAAGTCGTTCGATCCGGCGTGCCGCATCGTCGATGATATCGGCGATGCCATGCGCGGCTTCGATATCGAACCCCTCGGCCATCGCGCGGTTCCGCAACACGGCCATCAGGTTGCCCATCGCGCGGCGAACCGGCGGGCTGGCCTGGCGGTTGCTTTCCTCTGCCACGGCCTTGAGCCGGGCCAGCAGCGCATCGGCTTCGACCGAACGTTCGTCCAGCTCCTTGCGCCCGGCTTCGGTTACGACGAACGGCTTGCGCGCGCCCTCTCCCTCGGCTTCGTCGATCATCCCTTCGTCAAGCAGCAAGCTGAGCGTGGGATAGACCACGCCCGGGCTCGGCGCATATTCGCCGCCGGTCATTTCCTCGATCGCCTTGATCAGATCATATCCATGGCGGCTTTCGTCGGCGACCATGCGCAGCAGGACAAGCCGCAGTTCGCCGCTGGCGAACATCCGCTTGCGCCCGCGACCGCCCCGACCACCGCCAAAGCCGCCACCGCCGAAGCCGCCGCCAAAGCCGCGTCCGCCACGTCCGCCGCCGAAGCCCGGCCCCATGCCGAAGCCTTCGCCGAGCCCGCCGGCCAGAATCGCCTTGTAGGCGTGTTTTCCCATACCTTGGCCCAAACCGTGGCCCATTCCGCGACCGCGCCTGCGGCCGCCTCCACCGTTGCCGCATTCGCCGCGGCCCATCCGGTTCATTCGCATCTCGTTCATTACTCCATATCTTGAGATGCTCTTAAGATATATCTTAATGCGCTCTTGGCAAGAGGGAGATTCAAAATTTTTCGCAATGTCGGCCCAATCGCCCTATCTCGCGCAAATGGCCGACCTTTTCGCCGACGACCTGCCTGCCGGATCGGGCGCATCCGATGCCCCGGACGAGAATGCCCCGCTTGCCGATCGCCTGCGGCCGCACGCGCTTGCGGACGTTGTAGGCCAATCGCACCTGACCGGGCCGGAAGGCGCGATCGGGCGCATGGTGGCGGCGGGCAAGCTTTCCTCCATGATCCTGTGGGGGCCGCCGGGCACCGGCAAGACCAGCATCGCGCGCCTGTTGGCCGATGCCGTGGGCATGCGCTTCGCCGCGATCAGCGCGGTGTTCAGCGGCGTCGCCGATCTGAAAAAAGCCTTCGCGGAAGCCGAAACTTACGCGAAGACCGGCAAACGCACGCTTCTGTTCGTGGACGAGATCCACCGCTTCAACCGCGCCCAGCAAGACGGTTTTCTGCCCTTCGTGGAAAACGGCACGGTCACGCTGGTCGGCGCGACGACGGAAAACCCCAGCTTCGAACTCAACGCCGCGCTGCTGAGCCGCGCGCAAGTGCTGATCCTCCACCGGCTGGACGCCGCCGCGCTGGAAGAACTGCTCTCGCGCGCTGAGGCGCTGCTTGATCGCGCGCTACCGGTCACCGCCGATGCGCGCGCCGCGCTGGTTGCCAGTGCGGATGGCGACGGGCGCTTCCTGCTCAACCAGGCCGAAACGCTGTTCGACGTGACGTTTGAAAGCCCGCTCGATCCGGCGGGGCTTTCCGGTTTCCTCCAACGCCGCGTCGCGGTTTACGACAAAGACCGTGAAGGGCATTACAATCTCATCTCCGCGCTGCATAAGTCCTTGCGCGGGTCCGATCCGCAGGCCGCGCTCTATTACCTTGCGCGGATGCTGGTGGCGGGCGAGGAACCGCTTTACGTGCTGCGCCGTCTGGTGCGCTTCGCCAGCGAGGACATCGGCCTTGCCGACCCGCAAGCGCTGGTTCAGTGCCTTGCCGCGAAGGACGCTTACGATTTCCTCGGCTCGCCCGAAGGCGAACTGGCCGTGGTGCAAGCCTGCCTCTATTGCGCCACCGCGCCCAAATCGAACGCCGCCTACAAGGCACAGAAATCCGCGTGGAAAAGCGCGAAGGAAACCGGCAGCCTGATGCCGCCCGCCAACATCCTCAACGCGCCGACCAAGCTGATGAAAGACGTGGGATACGGCGCGGGATACGCCTACGACCACGACGCGGAAGGCGGCTTTTCAGGCGCGAACTACTGGCCCGAAGAAATGCAGCCGCAAACCTATTACGCGCCGGTAGAACGCGGGTTTGAGCGTGAGGTGCGCAAGCGGCTCGACTATTGGGACAAGTTGCGGAGCGAACGCGCGGGATGATTGCACCGGGCCGCTTCCGGCACTTTCTGGCAATAGACTGGTCCGGCGCGGTCGGCCCCCGGCAAAAGGGCATAGCGCTGGCGATCGCTCTGGCCGATGGCGGCGCGCCGGTGCTGGTCGATCCGGGCCGGGGCTGGTCGCGCGAAGACGTGCTGGTGATCCTGCGCGACGATCTGCCCGCCGATACGCTGGTCGGCATGGACCTGGGCATTTCGCTGCCCTTTCACGACGCGGGCGCATTCTTCCCCGGATGGGACCGCAGCCCCGCCGATGCCCGCGCGCTGTGGGCGCTGATCGACGAAATCTGCGCGGATGACGAGCACCTTGCCGCGACCAGCTTTGTGCGCCACCCGCAAGCGGGGCGGTATTATCGCCATTCGCAGGATCACGTGGGCGACCGTTTTCACTTGCCCGATGCGCCAACGCGCGAAGGCCGCTTTCGCGTGGCCGAGCATGCGCAGCGCGCGCAAGGGGTGCGTCCGGTCAGCAACTTCAACCTTGTCGGCGCGGCACAGGTGGGCAAATCGAGCCTTACGGGGATGCGGCTGCTGCACCAACTGGAAGGCCGCGTGCCGGTGTGGCCCGTCGATCCGCTGCCGCCCACCGGTTCCGCCATCGTCGAGATATATACCTCGCTCGCCGCCCTGTGTGCCGGCGGCCGCAAGAGCGCGACCAAGATCAGGACATACGAACAATTAAACGAAGCGCTGGCCGTGCTGGACACGCCCCCGGTCGCGGGCGCCGGTCCGATAGACGATCATTCGTCAGACGCGCTTATCACCGCCGCATGGCTGCGCGCCGTCGCGCACGACGCGGCGCTGTGGACCCCCGCCGGGCTGACTCCTGAAATCGCCGTGACCGAGGGCTGGACCTTCGGCGCCCGGTGATTGCCGGTGCCAGCGATCTTGTCAGTGTTCTCTTGTGAAAGCCACGCCGCCGCATTAAGCGGACCGCTCAAAGCGCGGGCGGCCTTTTGCCCGCCGACATGGAATGCCGGCTTAGCACAGTGGTAGTGCAGCGGTTTTGTAAGCACAAAACAACCGCAGATTTCTGCGGGTTTCAGACCCTTAGTCGCTAATTAGTCGCTCAAATTTTGGGCAGGTGGTGCCGGTTGCGGGACTCGAACTCGCGACCTACCGCTTACAAGGCGGTTGCTCTACCAACTGAGCTAAACCGGCATTGGAGCGGCCTGTACGGCAGAGTGAGTTTTGTCGCAAGCACCTTGAAACTGGCGCATGTTCTCCTATCTTCTCCGCAGCTTAGCCGAACAGGGGTTCGAAAATGGCGAATAAGTTCAATCACGGCGATGTTGTAGTGATAAAATCCGGCGGACCGCCGATGACGGTTGATAGGGTTCCTGGAGAGAAAGCTGTCGATTACCCTTACGAAGATAAAGACGAATATCATTGCGAATGGTTCAAAGGCGCGAGTGCTCAACGTGGTTATTTTGCTGAGCATCTCCTCGAAACCTACACGCCTCCTGCAAAGAAATGACACCCGACGAAGCCGCTGAGTGGATGCTGGCGGAGTTTGAGGCGAAGCGCTTCCTCTACCAAGAGGAAGCAGCGACCCACCTGCTACATCTGCACGACGAGCAACTTGCCTACTATGATGGGAATGGCAACGTTTGCGTTGGTAGGAAGGTTCTCACCGCATTCAACAAGCTCACGCCTGATGCGGTGTATGAACGTACCGAAAAGTTTTGGCGCGACCGGCTCCCGTCTGACCAGTCAGGTCGCCAACAATAATAGTACAACACAAAAACCCGCCTCTGGGATACGCCCGGCGGGTCTGCTATATATAGTCTAAGGACTTTCACCTACCTCTGGCTATCTCCTACATACTAAGGCCATTGAGAAGTCTGCTCACGCGGTTCGGGGAGACACCCTGTATCTATGAGCCTCTCGGTCCTCACATTGAATTGTAAACTCAGAGAGAACATTTGTCGAACTTCGTAGTGTGGATTAGTCTCTTTCTAGTCGCATTTTCCCAAAGGCGCTTTTCTGAGACTTTTCTCTCATATCAAGAATGCCTTAGCGGATGAGACCATCTGTTATGGAAACCGGTGCCCGCGCAACTTATTGATTTTCTTATGAGCCTCGGCCGTTTGTAAACCGAAGGTCGGGGGTTCAAATCCCTCAGCCGGCACCATTCCCGCACTGCAATTGGACAGATTGACCACTGGCGCACCGCGTCCCGGCGCGTTAGGGCGCCTGCGGGGACTTATTTGATGCCGGGCCAAATACGGGATTGCGATTGCAATGACGCCTAACGAGAAACGCGCGGCCAGTTCGCTGGCGGCTGTCTTTTCGGTCCGGCTGCTCGGCCTGTTCATGATCTACCCGGTCTTCGCGGCCTATGCGCACAACCTGGCCGGGGCGACCGCCTATACAATCGGGCTGGCGCTGGGCATCTATGGGCTGACGCAAGGGCTGTTGCAGATTCCCTTCGGCCTTGCGTCCGACAGGATCGGGCGCAAGCGGATGATCGTGCTGGGCCTGCTGATCTTCGCCATCGGCAGCGCAATCGCGGCGATGTCTCACACCATCATGGGCATGGTCATCGGCCGCGCGATTCAGGGCGCGGGCGCGGTGGGATCGGTGATCCTTGCGCTGGTGGCGGACCTTACCGCGGAAGAAAACCGCACCAAGGCGATGGCGACGGTGGGCATCACCATCGGCTTTTCGTTCATGGTCGCGGTTGTTGCCGGGCCGATCGCGGCAAGCATCGTGGGCGTTTCGGGCATCTTCTGGTTGATGGTGGTGCTGGGCCTTGCGGGGATTGCAATCACCCTGTTCGTGGTGCCACACCCGCCGCGCGCGGTGCATCACCGCGACGCGCAAGTTACCGCATCGATGTTCGGGCGCATCCTGCGCAACGGAGAGCTTCTGCGGCTCGACTTCGGCATTTTCGCGCTTCACGCGATGCTGACCAGCAGTTTCCTTGTCATGCCGCAACTGCTCAAGGCATCGCTGGGCATTACCGCGCAGCAACAGTGGATGGTCTATCTGCCGGTATTCGCCATCGCGGTCATCGTGATGGTCCCGGCGATCATCATCGCGGAAAAGCACCGCAAGATGAAATCGGTGGTCGTGGCGGCGATTGTCGCGATGGCGGCAACGCAAGTGCTGCTGATCTTCGCCAGCACCAACACCATTGCCTTGCTGGCGGGGGTTACGGTGTTCTTCACCGGCTTCAACATCATGGAAGCCACGCTGCCTTCGCTGGTGACGAAAACCGCCCCCGCCGAAGCCAAGGGCACGGCCAGCGGCATCTATTCCAGTTCGCAGTTCATCGGCATTTTCGTGGGCGGCGTGTTCGGCGGCTGGGCGCACAAGACCTGGGGCAATCCGGGCGTGTTCATGCTGTCTTCCGCCATCGCGCTGGCATGGGTGCTGATCGCCGCGACGATGCGCGAACCGCGATACCTGACGACGCGCCTGCTGCGCGTGGAAGGCGATGCCGACGCCGGATCGCTGGCGGAACGGCTGAAGCAGGTGCCCGGCGTGGCAGAGGCACTGGTGGTGGCCGAGGAAGGGCTGGCCTATCTCAAGATCGATTCGCGCACCTTTGACGAGGACGCGGCGCAGGCCGTTCCCGGCATCGGCTGACCGTCAGGCGCGTGCGCGGCGCGCTGCCGCTGCCCGCGCCGCAAGCCACAAGGCGGCGAACAGCGCAATCGCGGCATAACCGCCCCATTGCCGCAGCCATCCGGCAAATCCGCCCTCACCCGCCGAAACCATCGCCATGACCTGCACCGTGCCCACCGCCAGCGCGACCACCACGGACGCGAACGTCACCGCGATGTTATAGGTCAGCTTGCGGCGCGGCTGCACGAAAGCCCAGCCATAGGCTCGCGCCATCAGCGCCGAATCGAGCGTATCGACAAGGCTCATCGCGGCAGTGAACAGCGCGGGGAATATCAGGATAGACCAGATCGCCGCGCCGTGCGTTGCGGCAGAGGCGGATATGCCCAGCACCATGATCTCCGTCGCGGTATCGAACCCCAGCCCGAACAGCACGCCGACAAGGAACATGTGGCGGCTGCGCGTGACAAGACGGAACAGCGGGCGGAACAGGCGCGCCAGCGGTCCGCCCGGTACCAGCCGCTCGTCAAGCTCATCGCCCGCGCTTTCGCCGTGTCGTCCGCGCCGGAACGCGCGGACAAGGCTGGCAAGGACGAACAGGTTGGCAATCGCGATGGCGAACAGGAACAGCACCGAGACGCCCGGCCCGACTACGCTGCCGATTTCACGCACGCGGGCAAAGCCGGGGCTGGCCGCGCTCGCCACCAGCGCCGCGCCGATTGCCGCGAGCCACACGACAGTAGAATGGCCGAGCGAGAAGAACAGCCCGGTCAGCATCGGGCGCGCCGGGGCGTGAGCCGTGCCATGCACCAGCTTGCGCGTCGCCCCGTCTATCGCGGCAATATGGTCGGCGTCGACCGCGTGACGCAGGCCGAGAATCCACGCGAGGCTGGCCGCACCCAGCAGCACTGGCTGTTCGCGGAACAGCACAAGCGCCAGCGCCCAGACCACGACATTCGCAAGGGCGAGCGAGGCGAGCAGCCGGGCAACGTCACCGCGAAACCTCATGCCTTCGCGCCTTCCTCCTTGCTCGCTTCTTCCTTGGCCCCTTCCTTCTCAACCAGCGCATCGGCGACCATTTCGACAAGGCTCAGCAATTCGCCGTCCCAGTGGAGTGCCTCCTTGCTTTCGTCCATCGTCAGCCGGCAATTGGCGCAGGCGGACACCAGCTTCTTGGTGCCGGTCGCTTCGGTCTGCTTTACCTTCAGTTCGAAGACCTTGTGGCGCAGGTCCGCCGCGCGGCCCATCGCCTGCACGCCGCCCCCGCCGCCGCAGCACCAGTTCATGTCGCCGGTGGGCGTCATCTCGCGGAAATCGGTGGCAAAGCCGTTCAGGATATCGCGCGCGTCCTGCGTCGCCCCGCCACGGCGCGAAACCTGGCAAGGGTCGTGATAAGTGATCGCATCGGCATAGGGCTTCATCTTCAATTTGCCCTCGCGTTGCAGCTTCGCGATGTATTCGGTGATGTGCAGCACCTCGAACGGCAGTTCGCGGCCGATCATGTTCGCGCCCGACCAGCGCATCACGCCATAGGCATGGCCGCATTCGGGGATCACCACGGTTTTCGCGCCGATTGCCTCTGCCGCCTCGACGATGCGCATCACCATCGTTTTCGCGATGTCTCCGCGCCCGGCGAGATAGCCGAAGTTGGTCGCTTCATAGCCCTTGGTGCTGAAGGTCCAGTCCACCCCGGCGTGGTTCATGATCTTCGCCATGGCGACCAGCGAATCGGGATATTTCATCGCTTCGATGGACGAGACGGTCAGCAGCACATCGGCCTTGGCCTTGTCCGTCGGCATGTCGGTTTCGAAATCGTCTTCCAGCCATTCGACGCGGTCCATCAGCTTTTCGGGAGACAGGCCCAGCGGGCTGCCGTGATCGCGCGAGTTGACGGCGGCCGCTTCAAGGTCTTCGGGGCCAAGCCCTGCCGCCACGAACGCCTTGCGCGCCTGACCGACGATGGAGGCGATATCGATCCCCATCGGGCAGATCGTGGTGCAGCGCCCGCACATCGTGCAGCTGTCGAACAGCAGTTCTTCCCATTCCTGAAGGTCTTGCTCTGTAACCTTCGGGATCAGCCCCAGCCAGCCTAGCGGCGAGCGTTGCCGCTTGTAGGCCTTGGCCATCGGAAACAGTTTGTAGGCGGGCGTATAGCGCGGATTGCCGGTCACTTCATGGAAGTGGCACGCCTCTGCGCACATCCCGCAATGGACGCAGGCCTCAAGGTAGCTGACGAGGTGTTCTTCCGTCTGCGACAGGAATACGCGGGCGGCGGCATCTGCGTCTATCGGCCGTTTGGTGACTTCGTTCATGGCGTTCACCTCACCTTGACCTGCACCATCTCTTCGCCGTCCTTGTCTGTGACATGGACCGCGCAGGCGATGCAGGGGTCGAAAGAGTGGATCGTGCGCAGGATCTCCAGCGGCTGCTTGGGATCGTGCAGCGTATGCCGGTCCATCAGCGCGGCTTCATAGGCGCCCGTCTGCCCCTTTTCGTCACGCGGGCCGGCGTTCCATGTGGAAGGGACGACCGCCTGGTAATTGGCGATCTTCTCGTCCTCTATCACGATCCAGTGCGCCAGCGCGCCGCGCGGGGCTTCCATGAAGCCCACGCCCTTCGCCTTGCCCGGCCAGCTTGACGGGTCCCACAGCGCCTCGTTGTGCACGGACAGGTCGCCGGCGCGGATGTTGGCCACAAGCTCGTCGTACCAGGTGCCCATCTGGTCGACCACGATCTTGCTTTCCAGCGTGCGCGCGGCGGTGCGGCCCAGTGTGGAGAACATCGCGGTCAGCGGCAGGCCCAGCTTGCCCAGCGCCATTCCGGCCAGTTGCTTCGTCGGTTCATGCCCGCTGGCATAAAGCATCAGCACGCGCGCCAAGGGGCCGACTTCCATCGCCTGCCCCTTCCAGCGCGGCGATTTCAGCCATGAATAGGCGTTGGCGACATCCAGTTGTTCGTAAGGTGGTTGCGGGCCGGTAAAGTGCAGGTTGGTTTCCCCGTCATAGGGGTGCAGGCCCTGTTCCTTGCCGCCACTGTAATCGTACCAGCTATGCGCCACGAACTCCTCGATCTCGCCCGGCGCGTTAAGGTCTATCGGGTGGATCGTGGAAAGGTCGCGGTTCAGGATCACGCCCGCCGGAATCATCCAGCTTTCCTTGCCGCCATGGCCCTTCAGCGGAAAATCGCCATAGGTCAGGAAGTTGCCCAGCCCCTCTCCGCGCGCGAACCAGTCCTTGTAGAACCCGGCGATCGCCAGCGTATCGGGCAGATAGACCTGATCGACGAAGGCCTGCATCTTCGTGATGACATCCTTCACCTTGTTCAACCCGTCGATGTTGAGCGCGGTTGCCGCGCTTGCCCCGCTGCCCACGCTGATGGGAGACGGCGCGCCGCCGACAAGGAAGTTGGGGTGCGGGTTCTTGCCGCCGAAAATCGCGTGGAGCTTCACCACGTCGCGCTGCCACGACAGCGCTTCCAGATAGTGCGCCACCGCCATCAGGTTCGCTTCGGGCGGCAGCCTGTATTCGGGGTGCCCCCAATATCCGTTGGCGAAAATGCCTAGCTGCCCGCCTTCGACAAAATTCCGCAGCGTCTTTTGCGTTTCCGCGAAATAGCCGGGGCTGGATTTCGGCCAGGCAGAGATAGACTGCGCCAGCGCGGAGGTTGCCTTCGGATCGGCCTTCAGAGCGGAAACCACGTCCACCCAGTCCAGCGCGTGCAGGTGGTAGAAATGCATCACGTGGTCGTGCACGTATTGCGCGGCGATCATCAGGTTGCGGATGATCTGCGCGTTGGCCGGAATCTCGTATTGCAAGGCATCCTCGACCGCGCGGACCGACGCGATGCCGTGAACCAGCGTGCAAACCCCGCAGATACGCTGAGCAAAGGCCCACGCATCGCGCGGATCGCGGCCCTTCAGGATCGTTTCGATCCCGCGAACCATCGTGCCAGAGCTATAGGCATCGGTGATCTTGCCCGCGTCGTCCGTCGCGGCCTCTATCCGCAAGTGACCTTCGATCCGGGTGATCGGATCGACTACGACACGCTTGTTCATACGTGTGCCCCCCGGCGGCTATAGAAAATTCCCGTCTGCGTGCGCGTGACGAACACCAGGAAGGCGTGCATCAGCTTGCCGAACGGGAAGGAAACAAGGAACAGGCAGACGCTGAGGATGTGGATCGCCAGCAGGTCTTCATACCGGATCCACAAGTGCGAAACCGCCGCCAGCCCGGTAATCACCGGCAGCGTGGTGACGAACCACGCCCAGTAATCGGTGAACGTGGAAATCACCTTCAGTACCGGGCTTGTCAGGCGGCGGACCAGCATGAACACCAGCGCCGCCAGCGTAACCACCGACACGGCGGAAATCACCGCCGTCGGCAACCCGCCCCAGTGCAGCCCCGTGATCGAACGGATGAACTGGATGTGCTGGCCAAAGCCGAACACGATCACCGCCAGCCCGATGTGGAAGGTATAGGACGCGATGGTGTTCACCAGCGTGCGCGAGGCGTATTCCCTTGCCGGCCACATGTGCCGCACAAATCCGCCGACCGTTCCCGAAACCAGCGCGCCGCCGGTAAGCCTGGCTTTCGACCGGTCTTTCGTGCGGGGAAGGAACAGCAGCCACGCCAGCCGCCAGATCACGCCGAACACGAAGACGATCATCGCCGCTTCTATTGCCGGGCCGCGCGCGAATTCGAGCAGGTTCATTTCACGTTCCCCTCTTCCTCTGCGGCTTTCTTCTTGCGCTGGCGGGCGAGCATCGCGGTGCCCGCGCCCGCGACAAGGCCGACCGCGCCCGCCGCGCCGATATCGCGCCCGCGATGCCGCGTTGGCTGCGGCAGCGTCTTGTAGAAGCCGCCCATGTCCCAGAAGTTCGGTTCGGAGCAGCCGAGGCAGCCGTGGCCCGACTGGATCGGGAACGACGTGCCGCCGTTCCACTTGGTCGTCGCGCAGGCGTTGTAGGTGACCGGCCCCTTGCAGCCCACTTCATAGAGGCACCAGCCGTTGCGCGCGCCTTCGTCATCGAAGGACTTGGCGAACAGGCCCTTGTCGTAGAACGGGCGGCGATAGCAGCGGTCATGGATCGAATCGCCGAAGAACGGCTTTGGCCGTCCAAGGTGATCGAGCGGCGGCAGCTTGCCGAAAGTGACGAGGTAGGCGATCGTCCCGGCGATCACTTCGGGCACCGGCGGGCAACCCGATACGTTTATCACCGGCTTGTCGGTTATAATGTCGCTGACCGGCACCGCGCCGGTGGGGTTGGGATGTGCGTGCGGGATGCCGCCGAAAGACGAACAGGTGCCGACCGACAGGATCGCCAGCGCATCTTTCGCGGTGTCCTTCAGCACTTCAAGGTTGGTCTTGCCCGCCGACGTGGAATAGACCCCGCCGTCCCTGGTGGAGACGGACCCGTCGACCACCACAACGTATTTGCCCTTGTTGGCCTCCATCGCATCGAGGCGGGCCTTTTCCGCCGCTTCCCCGGCGGCGGCCTGAAGCGTTTCCTGGTAGTCGAGCGAAATGAGGTTGAAGATCATCTCTTCGACCGAGGGACTGAAGGACCGGGTAAGCGATTCGATGCAGCCGGTGCATTCCTGGAACGAAAGCCAGATCACCGATTGCCGCTTCGATCCCGCCAGAGACTGCGCGATTGCGCGGCCCGCGGTTGGCGGCAGCGCCATCAGCGTGGCAAGATAGCTGCCGTATTTCAGCAGCGACCGGCGCGACACGCCCTGCCGCGCCAGCGCCTCGCCGACGGTCCCTTTCCCGTTCGCCCAATCGTCCATCGGCTCCTCCTGCTTACGCGTCACCAGGGTCGCGCAAGGCGATATGCTCGCGCATGCGAATGGCGGCCGCGCGTGCGTCCGCCGGATCGGTTTTCAGAATTTCGGGCAGCAGCGTGATTTCCACCTGTTCGGCAATCACTTGGCCATCGGTGCCCTTGTGCCGCACCCACCACACGCCGTTGAAGCGCGTCTCCCACACCTCGCTCTCACCCATCGCCGAAAGCGTGGCATGGACTTCGCCGCGCCCCAGCGCGCCTTCCAGCTCCTGCCGGTCCGCCTCGCTCATCGGCAGGCCGCGCAAATCGATCGCCGCCTCGGTGCCGTCGCGCGCAAGTGCCTCGAGGTGCTCGAGGATCTCCTGCTCCACCGCGCGGGCAAGGCCGGTACGCACGCTCTCGAACGGGCCGGCGTCATGCATGGACGCACCACGCATCGACAAGGCCGGTCACGATTTCGCACACTTGCGGCACCGCATCGGCCACCGCGCCTTCCGCTTCCATGCCCCAGCCGATCCGGCCCGGCTGGACGCCGATCAACACGCGCTTTTCGGGCGACCGGCCAACCAGTTGCGCGGCAGCCAGCAGGTCGGCCAGCGCGACTTCGTGCGCGCTGCGCTTCTTGCCGCCCAGCTGGACCTCTATCTCGCCATCATGAAACACGCCGATGGCGCCCGGTGCTTGCCCCAGTTCCATCGCATCGACCACGATTAGCGCGGCGCAATCCTCTATATCGGTGAGCAGGGAAAGGCCGATCGTGCCGCCATCGCGCAAGGCCACGGAAGGCGGAAGGCCCGCACTTTCCAGCGCGCGGATCACATGGATGCCGACACCGTCATCGGCCTGGAGCAGATTGCCCAGTCCCAGCACCAATATGCCTGATCCCCTGTCCATTACATCGAGTTCCCTTTGCGAGGGGCACTTCCCGTATTTGCAGGTAAGCTAATCCGAATCGGATCTCATTGACAGTGGTCAATCGCAATCGTCTTATATTCGCATAGTCTTTTATGGATCAGGCGGCAGGAGGAACGCGCCCATGTGCCTCGGCATTCCGATGCGCATCGTCGAACGAAACGGTTTCACCGCGCGCTGCGAAGCGCGGGGGGTGGAACGCGACGTGAGCCTTTTCCTGATGCAACACGAAGACCTGGCGCCGGGAGACTTCGTGATGGTCCACATGGGCGAAGCGCTCGAGAAGATGAGCGCCAGCGCCGCGCAGGAAGCCTGGGCACTCTATGACGAGATGCTCGCCGCCGAAGCCGTGCCCCTTCCGCCGGTCTGATCGAACATCACGAAGCGTCGGCGGGCGCCACCACATCGCGCAACATCGCGGGCACCGAGGGGTCCTCGATAGTCGGCGGCGTGGCGAAATCCTCTCCGTTCACAATCTTGCGCAGCAGGTTGCGCAGGATCTTGCCAGAACGCGTTTTTGGCAGTTGCGGCACGACGTAGGCGGTCTTGAGCGCAGCCACCGCGCCCAGGTCTTGCCGCACCGCCGCGATCACCCGCGCGGCCATCGTATCGTCGCCTTCCGCACCGGCGCGCGGGATCACGAATGCGACGGGAATCATGCCCTTCAGGCTGTCGTCGGCGCCGATCACCGCGCATTCGGCCACGCCGTCAACCTGCGCGACGATTTCCTCCATCTGCCCGGTCGAAAGCCGGTGGCCCGCCACGTTGATGATGTCGTCGGTGCGGCCCATGATGTTCAGGAAACCATCGGCGTCAAAGTGGCCGGCATCGCCTGTTTCGTAATAGCCGGGAAAGCCCGCGAAGTTCTTTTCGTATCCCGCGTGGTTGTTCCACAGCGTGCGGAAAGCGCCGGGCGGCAGCGGCGCCTTGATCGTGATCGCGCCGCTTTCCCCTTGCGCAACAGGCTGCCCGTCGTCGCCCAGCACGACGAATTCGTACCCCGGCACCGGCAGACCCGCGCTGCCCGGCTTGCGGCGCAAGTCGCCCAGCGCGAAGCAGGTGGCGATGGCCGGCCAGCCCAGCTCTGTCTGCCACCAGTGATCTATCACCGGCAGGCCCGATTTTTCCTCCAGCCAGCCGATCGTTTCCGGATCGGCGCGTTCCCCGGCCAGGAAGATGACGCGCAGCGGACCCGTGCCGGTTTCTTCCAGCAGCTTCGCCTCCGGGTCTTCCTTGCGGATCGCGCGGATCGCGGTGGGCGCGGTGAAAAAGGTCTTCACACCGTGGCGCACGATCGTGCGCCAGAATGTGCCGGGATCGGGGGTGCCGACGGGCTTGCCTTCGAACAGCACCGTCGTCGCGCCCGCCAGCAGCGGGCCATAGACGATATAGCTGTGGCCCACGACCCAGCCCACGTCGCTCGCCGCCCAGAACGGATCGCCCGCGCCGATATCGTATATGTTGGCCATCGACCAAACGAGCGCGACCGCGTGCCCGCCATTCTCGCGCACCACACCCTTGGGCGCGCCGGTCGTTCCGGATGTATAGAGGATATAAAGCGGATCGGCCGCGGCGACCGGCACGCAGGCGGGCGTGGGATCGCCGGCGCATTCGGTGCGCAGGGCTTCCCAATCATGGTCTCGCGACGCGAAGAGTTCCGCCTGCAATCGCTCCCGCTGGAACAGCACGACATTGCTCACATCGTGCCGGGAAAGCGCCAGCGCCTCGTCGACCATGGGTTTGTAGGCGATGGTCCGCGCGCCCTCGATCCCGCAAGACGCGGTCAGAACCACCTTCGGCGTCGCGTGGTCGATCCGCTTTGCCAGTTCGTGCGCCGCGAAGCCGCCGAAGACGACCGAATGGATCGCCCCGATCCGCGCGCAGGCCAGCATGGCGAAAACGGTTTGCGGGATCATCGGCATATAGATCACCACGCGGTCACCCCGGCTCACGCCCAGACGCGCCAGCATCGCGGCCACGCGCTCCACCTCGCCCAGAAGTTCGGCATACGTCCACCGCGCCACCGTGTCGGTAACCGGGCTGTCGTATGCGAGCGCAAGCGTGTCTCCGCGCCCCGCCGCCACGTGCCGGTCGATACAGTTGAAGCAGGTGTTCAGCGTTCCGCCCGGAAACCAGCCTTCATCGGGATCGTAGGCCGCGCGCGGCGGCACGTTCCAGTCGATCGCCCGGGCGGCGTCTGCCCAGAACGCCTCGGGATCGCTGATGCTTTGCGTCCAGGCACGTTCGTAGGCTTCGCTCATGCTCGTATTCCCGTTCCGTTTCGCCGCCATGCCTTGCCTTGCCGCAGGCGATGCCGCTGTCCCTTGACCTGCCGCAAGATGCGGCGCTTTGCCGTGCATTACCATAGGCCGATTGGACCATGGGACTACGACCATGGTCCGGGGTTTCGCGAATGGGCATCCGGCGTCTATCATGGCCGCCGTGTGCGGCCGCACGGACGCGGCCCGGGATTCAGTCAGGAGAGGCGTAAGAAATGAGCGAGGCGATCCATCCGGTTCCGGCGCAGTGGGCGCAGGATGCCCTGATCGACAACGAAGGTTACTTGCGCGAATATCGCCGCTCGGTCGACGATCCGGAAGGCTTCTGGGCCGAACACGGCAAGCGGATCGACTGGATCAAGCCCTTCACCAAAGTGAAGAACACCTCGTTCGACGAAGCCGATTTCGGCATCAAGTGGTTCGAGGACGGTACGCTGAACCTCTCCGCCAACTGCCTTGACCGGCACCTTGCCGACCATGGCGACGACGTAGCCATCCTTTGGGAGCCGGACAGCCCGGACGAGGACGGCCGCCGCATCACCTATCGCGAACTGCACGAACAGGTCTGCCGCTTCGCCAACCTGATGAAGGCGCGCGGCGTCGGGCGTGGCCACCGCGTGACGATCTACCTGCCGATGGTGCCCGAAGCGGCCGTGGCAATGCTCGCCTGCGCGCGGATCGGGGCCATCCACTCGATCGTATTCGCCGGCTTCTCGCCCGATGCGCTCGCCGGGCGCATCCAGGACTGCGATTCGACCATCGTGCTGACCGCCGACGAAGGTCTGCGCGGCGGACGCAAGGTTCCGCTCAAGAAGAACGTGGATGAAGCGCTCGACCATTGTCCGGCGGTTTCGACAGTGATCGTGCTGAAGCGCACCGGCGCCGACGTAACGATGAAGGATGGACGCGATATCGACTGGGCTGAAGGCGTTGCATCGCAGCCAGTCGATTGCCCGGCCGAGGAAATGAACGCGGAAGATCCGCTGTTCATCCTCTACACTTCCGGCTCCACCGGAAAGCCCAAAGGCGTGCTTCACACCACCGGGGGCTATTCGGTCTGGGCATCGATCACGCACGAATACGTGTTCGATTACCGCCGCGGCCAGGTTTACTGGTGCGCGGCCGATATCGGCTGGGTCACCGGCCATTCCTATGTCGTTTACGGCCCGCTGATGAACGGCGCGACGACCGTGATG